>CBEUCC010000197.1:0-1587 GCA_965541515.1 uncultured Thermoplasmata archaeon | reverse complement strand
GACAGCCGGTGCAGGCGGGGGCGGGGCGGCCGGCGGGGGGGGTGCTGGGGGTGCGACGGCCGGAGCAGGCCGTGGTGGTGCGGCGCGCCAGGCGGGTTCAGGCTGCGCGACGGCCGGTGCAGGCGGGGGCGGTGCGGCCGGCGGCGGGGGTGCAGGCGGTGCGACGGCCGGAGCAGGCCGGGGTGGTGCGGCGCGCCAGGCGGGTTCAGGCTGCGCGACGGCCGGAGCAGGCGGGGGCGGTGCGGCGAGCGGCGGGGGCGGTGCCGGTGCACGAGCCGGTGGGCCAATCGCCGCCGGTGGCGGCGGGGGCGGCTCCTCCGCCGGCCTGGGGGCGTAGGGCGCCGGAATGGCTGCGCGACTGGGGGGTGGAGCCGCTGGCGGTACCCGTACGCTTTCGCCCTCCGGGGCCCTCAATGGGGCGCGAGGCGGCGGCGCCCCACCCGCGAGGCGCGGAGGCCGCGCTTGCATCTCCAACGTCGGCGCCGCGGGGGCCCCTTGCGCGGGCCTCGATCGCATCCGGAAGAAAGCGATGCCCACCATGATGGCTCCGGCAGCAGCCATTGCGCCCGCCACGATCATGAGCGTGTCGTCGGTTCCTGAGGGCGGCGGAGGCGGGGGCGGCGCCGGTGTGGTGGGGCGCTCTCCCTTGACATTGAACGAGTCCACAATCTGCGACCATTCCTGCCCGTGGGTGTTGAAGGTCGTGTTCTTGTCGGTCAGCGTGATGATGTAGAGGGTTGTGTGGGACTCGGAGACGAAGAAGACCTGTCGCTGCCGGATCGTCGTCCCGCCGGAGGCCCTGTCCGATACATAGTCGCCGGCAAGCCGTCCAGAGCCCGTGGTGAATGTTCGCGGGCCCTGGAGGACCATGAGGTCCTCCGAGGCGTTCAGGTCATCGAACGCAACCCCCACGAGAGTTCGCAGCCAAACCGACGAGTTCTTGGCCGTCGCGTCGGGCTCGTGGGTCGCGACCACGTTCGGCCGGAACCCCGCGTCCTCAAGTCCTAGAAAAACCACGTCGGCCCCTGTCGCGTTTGCCTCTTCCCATGTGTCCGGAAAGTCGAACCCGTAGTTGGCCGCGTCGTTGGTGTAGGCGGTCGCCGCAGCGCCCGGCACCGCTAGCACCCACACGCACACAACGACTGGCAGCACGAAACGCCCGGGGCGTCGCCGACCGTCGGCAGACCGTGCCTCCACCAACCCCCGGGACTCCCAAATCATCGCTACACCGCACCCCCGTGGATCGCTAGCACTGGATGAAGTATTTGCGCCCTTGTCTAGCGCGTGCGCTGAGGGGAGAAGTTCTCCGACGCTCGACATGCTTTAGCGCCCAATGCTGACGAAAGCTCCGAAACATGGGACCCCGGGGACACGAAGTCCCCGGGGGTGGTTTCGTAGGAGGTGATCCATCCGCAGGTTCCCCTACGGATACCTTGTTACGACTTAACCCTCCTTGCCGAATCTCAGCTCGAGCCCCGCACAATGTCGGAGCCCTCACTGAAACCCAACTCGGATGGTTTGACGGGCGGTGTGTGCAAGGAGCAGGGGCATATTCACCGCGGGATGTTGACCCGCGATTACTACGGA
>CBEUCC010000196.1:0-1691 GCA_965541515.1 uncultured Thermoplasmata archaeon | reverse complement strand
AAGACCCCGAAGAAGGTCAAGATGAAGAACGGCAAGCCAGCTACGAAGGGCGTCTGCCCCACCTGCGGCACGACACTCTACCGGATCGGCGGCTAGGTCTCGCTTCGGGCGTGGGATGGGGCCCGGCCAAACCGGTCACCCCGCGTGAACCAATCTTCGTCACTTTTCCGGCGCGGCTCCCTGCCGCGCCACCCTTCCCTTCTCGTTTGAGCGTGCGCGCGGTCGCGTGGCCGGCTACCCCTGCTCGGACGCGGAGAGGAGGCGGTCGATCTCATCGGTGAGCCACGAGGCGATCTTCTTGCCGTCCACCTTCCCCCGCAGCTCCTTCATCGCCAGGCCCATGAGGGGCCCGTGCGCGCTGGCGCCCTTCGCGCGCACGAGGTCCGCCTTCTCCTCCACGAGCTTGCGGATCTGGTCGTGCGCGTCGTCGTGAGAGGGCGCGGCAAGGGCGGCGAGCGCCTCCTCGAGCGGCTTGCCCTCCAAGAGGACGGCGCCAAGGACGGCCGGGGCGCCTTCCTTGGCAAGTGAGCCCGCGTGCAGGAGGTCCCGTACCCGGAGGAGGACCAGCCGGTGGCCGGGCCACAGGCTGTCCCCGTCCCGCTCCGCCTGGGCGACAATGGTCAGCAGGAGGCGGGCCACCGCCGCATTGGTCGCACCGGCCTCTTCACCGGCCTTGTCCACGTCCAGCGCAACCTCGTCGAACTCCGCGAGGCGGTCCGTCTGGTCGAGTTGGTCGACGAGCGCCCCCGAGACCCCCGTGCGCCCTTCGACCTCCTTGGCGCGCTCCTCCGGGAGCGGCGGGAGCCCCGCGCGCACGCGGTCGAGCGCGGCGCTCGTCACGCCGACGGGGGGCAGGTCCGTCTCGGGGTACATCCGGGCGGCGCCGGGCATTGGCCGGAGGTAGCGACTCGTAGCGTCCTCGTTCACGGCTCGCACCTCGCTGACCGCACCCTTGAGCGCCATGCGCGCCCGCTCCTCGAGGGACGCAAGCCCCTGGCGCAGGCGCTCCTCCGGGCCCGCGACCATGACCATCACGTCGCGCTCGCCCACCTCGAGGCGGCCGCGCACGGCTGCGACCTCGTCACTCGTGAAACCGTACTTCTGGGCGAGGTCTCCCTCCTCCGTGTGCATCGTCCCGCCGAGCCCGACCGCACGTACCCGTTGCGAAAACTCGGGCCCCAGGACTCGGACACCGGGTTGGCCCGATAGCGTGTCCCCCAGCGTCCCGGCAAACCCCGACAGGCGCGCGCCCCAGACGCGTCCCCCCCCGCGCAAGACCCGCGATACGATGCGGGCCTTGGTCCCGGCGAGCAGGTCCGTGAGGTCGGCCGTGTGGATGCGGACGTCTGATTCGCCGACCCCGCGGGAGGCCAGCTCCCCGGCCGCACGGTTCAGAGCACGCTGGCGCCGCTCTTCCGTGCGTACGACCTCGGGGATCGCGCGCAGGTCCTGCACGCCTTTGAGCTCCACCCGCGCGCCGCCGTCCACGGAGATGTTTACGTCCTGCCGGATCGTGCCCTGCCCACGCTTCACGCGCCGCGTGGCCCGCATCAGCGCGCCGATGCGCGCGGCCACCGCCTGCGCCTCATCGGCCGACCGGATGTCGGGGGCCGTGGCAATCTCGATGAGGGGGATGCCGAGGCGGTCGAGCCGGAAGACGCGCTCCCCCGAACCCTCGCCCGTCTCCCGGG
>CBEUCC010000195.1:0-1759 GCA_965541515.1 uncultured Thermoplasmata archaeon | reverse complement strand
GAGGAGGCGCGCGCCGTCGGCCGCGTCCTCACGGAACCGGCTCGCGAGGAACACGTACGGGTAGTCCCCGGTCGCCCGGTGTGCCTCGTCCAGGACGAGGAGCCGCACGCTCCCGAGTCCGTACCGGCCGGCCGCAAGGTCGTTGCGCACCACTTGGGGGGTCGCCACGACGATGTCCGCCTCCCGCCAGAGGGCCTCGCGCTCGCCCGGGGGCACCTCGCCGGTCATCTGCGCGACGGCCGGCCCGTCGCCGGCCTGGGCCGGTCCCCGCGCGCCGCTAAGCGCCGTGCGGAAGAACCTCGTGTGCTGCTCGACCAGCGGCTTGGTCGGCGCAAGGAAGAGGACCGCCGTGCCAGGCCGCCGGCCCCCCCCGGGCGCCCCCTCGAGTACGCGCGAGGCAAGGAGCAGCGCGACCACGGTCTTCCCGAGGCCCGTGGGCAGGACGAGAAGCGTGTTCCTGCGCGCGGCCGACCGGTACAGGTCGATCTGGTAGCCGCGGGGCTCGACGCGCCCGGGCTCCACCAGCGGGAACGCCTCGTCCTCCAAGGCCTGGGCCATGGAGCGCACCAGCCCCCGGGGGGCAGAAAACACTGACGGGGGGTAGGGCGGAAGCTCAGGTCGATTCGAGCTGGAGCCGCTCGCGGACCACACGCCGGTAGGTCGTCACATACCCGGCGATCCGGTTGGCCATCCCCTTGTAGCGCACGTCGCAGAGCTTGTGGACGAGCACCTTGTTCTTCTCGAAGTCGTCCGTGAACGTCTCGGGGTACTTCTCCACGAGTTCGATGGCGACCCGCTTGATGTAGGTGGGTCGGATGTTTCCCATGGGGGGGGCTCGCGCGCGGCACCCAGATTGCCATATTTATAGCTTGAGCCCGCGCCCGGCGGGGCCAGAACAGTTTTCACCGGCCGTGGGCATCCCCGCCTGGCGGCCATGGACTTCGAGGATTGGCAACCCAAGTACGTGGCGGTCACCGACGACCTCAACTACGCCCGCGACGGGGACGAAAAGGCGGCCGCGGAACTCGCACGCCTCATGCGGTCGCACAAGGGGCCCGTGGCTGAGGACCCTGACCTTGCCAAGCTGCTGTCGCACCAGCGCGTCTTTGTCTGCGCCAACGGCCCGACCCTCGAGGCCGAGCTTGGCGACCACATGATGGAGGGGACAGTCATCGCCGCCGACGGGGCCGCCGGACGTCTGATGCGCCGCGGCACGTTCCCCGAGATTGTGGTGACCGACCTCGACGGGGACATCGAGGCCATCCAGAGGGCCTCGGCCCGCGGCGCGATTGTGGTCGTCCACGCCCACGGCGACAACCGGCCGCTGCTCGCGCCGTCGATTGGAGCGCTCGAGGGACCCGTCGTCCCGAGCGTGCAGTGCGCGCCGCCAAACGGCACGAACAACTTCGGCGGGCTCACCGACGGCGACCGCTGCGTCTACCTCGCGGACCACTTCCGGGCGGACGACATCATCCTTTCCGGGTTCGACTTCGGGGAGGACGAGAAGCAGATGCCGGCCGCCAGGCACCGCAAGTTCATCTGGGGCGCGCTGCTCATCGCCTGGCTGGACAACCCGCGCGTCAAGTTTTTCGACGAGTACCTCGCGGGCGCGGTCGCGTCTCCCGTGTGACCCACCGGGTGTACCGCGCGTCCGCCCCGCTCGTCGTGCCCCACTCGACATACGGGACCTCGTACGGGTGCAGCCGGCGGACGCGCGCCACCAGTGTGCGCAACGCTCCGGGCCGTGTCTTGAAGTGCA
>CBEUCC010000194.1:0-1801 GCA_965541515.1 uncultured Thermoplasmata archaeon | reverse complement strand
CTCGGGATCCAAATCTCGACGATCACGCATAGCCGGGTGTGTCTTCAAAGAACTCCATCCGCCCTACCGCGGGCAAAGGTGCCCGAGGTCGAGGTCATAGTCGATCTTGCGAATCGCGGCGCGCAGCACAGCCATGGAGTAGCCGCTCCCGTACCTGGAGCCCATCGCGGACTGGGCGTGGCCGAGGATGGCGTTCCGCATTTCCAACTCTACGCCAGCGTTGCGCAGGGCGTCGGCGGCGCAGTGTCGGAGGCTGTGGTAGCCCACGTCCCTGCCGGTGATCCCAAGGGCGCGGCGAAACCTGACGAACCTCTTGGAGTAGACGGGGGCGGTCACGTCGAACAGGCGGCCCCCGCCCCGCACCTTAGCGTCGGCAACGAAGTTGAGGAATCCTACCTCCGTCAGCGCCGGGTGAATCGGGATTTCGCGGACGGCCGACTTGGCCTTCAGCGCCTTGTCGCCCTCGTCGTTGATGCTGATCACGTCCACGCCGTCGCGCGCCCGAACGTCGCTGGCCTCAAGCTGGCAAAGCTCGCCCAACCTAGCGCCCGTGAAGGCGCCCAGCAGGGGCAGCCAGAGCGCGGACCTCGCCTCGCCCTCCAGGGCGGCGAAGATCGTCCGCAACTCGTCCGCCGTGAAGGGGCGGCGCTGCTTGTCGGCCCGCTTGTCCAACGCCACCCGGAGGCCGGACACCGGGTTGGAGTCGGCGTAGTCGTTCATCACCGCCCAAGCGAACAACGAACTCAGGGCGCCCAGGTACTTGTCCACCGACGCCGGTGCCAAGCGGCGCAGGTCGCGGTCGGCCCGGGTCGCCTTGACGGCCTTGCGCAAGGTCAGACCCCGGAACCGCTTCGACATGGACGTGGGGGCTTTGACCAACAGGTCCTTGAAGTCCCTGGCGTCGGCCAGCGTAACCAGCCGGGCCGGCTTGTCGCCCACCACCTCGACGAACATCCTGACCGCGACCTCGAACTCGTACTTGGTCCGCGCGGCCCAGGTCGGCGCCCGCTCCTCGACCCACCGAGCGGCCACCTCGGACACCGACTCGCCGGCCCTATCTGGTCCAGAGTGGTCCTCGCCGGCACCCGCGAACATGGCGTCGTACGTGCGCCCGCCCTCGCCCTCCAGGCGGCCCCGCGAGCGCCTCACCGTCTCCAACATCGCCCGCCGCACGTCGTTGCACATGGCACGGTTCCGCTCGCCCGTCTTGTCCAGGGTGATGTTCGCCGCCGCGAGCAGGGCGTCTACCTGCTTCTGGACGGCGGGTGCCCACTCGTCCTCGTGGCCGTTCGTCAACACGCCCTCGTCGACGTCCAGCGAGGCCAGCGTCTCCCGACGCGCGTCGTCGAACGCGGCGCCGATGCCGACGGCAACCCGCCGGTCCATGCCCTCGAACCACGCGGTCACCAGCCGCCGAAGTTCGGCGTTGGTGACGTCGTCGTCACCCCTGCGGCCGCGCACGATCTCGAATTGGGCGTCAATGTCCGCCCAAACCTGGTGGTACCGACTCTTCGCCTTGCGGTGGTTGCCCGTCTCCAGGCTGCGCCAAATCTCGCGCCGGCCCACCTCGTCGACGATGTCCTTGGGCACGCAAACGCGGAGGTACCACTTGGTACCCCGCTGCATCAATCCAGGATATTTAGCCATGGTTCCCATCCCCCTAGTGTAGCACCAAAGTGTTGCGGGGGGGTCAAGGAACCGTAGGAAATCCGCGCCTTTCGCGGGATACCGCCGGTTTCGGTGGATGCTGGTGTCCCCAACGGGATTCGAACCCGTGTTGCCACCTTGAAAGAGTGGAGTC
>CBEUCC010000193.1:0-1882 GCA_965541515.1 uncultured Thermoplasmata archaeon | reverse complement strand
GACATTCCTCAACCTCGTCGACCCGTCGAACGCCACGTGGGACTCGGCCACGTTGCACGCCGCCGGCGAGGTGGGCGGCATGGCCGGCGCGCTTGCCGCCGTGCCACTCGTGGTCCTCGTCCGGGCGTTTCGCGAGGCGCACGAGCGGATCCTTTCTGGAGAAGTCAAGCCGCCCGAGCCCGAAGGGACCGCGTAGCGCCCGCGCCAGGCTTCGTGCCAAATTCTTATATCGAGATGCGGGTTGGCAGCACTCCCGCCCCGCGCGTGTCGCGGGGCGAGAGGAATCTATGCGGGAGTACCCGAGCGGTCAAAGGGGCTAGCTTGAGGGGTTAGTGACATAGGTCTTCGCAGGTTCAAATCCTGCCTCCCGCACTCCCCTTTCTCACAGGACTTGCTCGAGAAGTTGGCGACGTAAGGTCCCGTGGAGTACGGTCCCGCTCCACCAATTCCGCGGCCCTTCGGGCCCCCTGACCTACGCCAAGGCTTCCGGTGTGGCCTGCCCCAAACCCTCGAACCTGCCCCGCAGGAGTTTCATCGCTTCTTTGAGCGCGCGCAAGGCCGAGATCGAGCCGTCCGTCTCGAAGAAGAACACGTACGACCCCGCCTCGAATTTCAGGTCAACCGCGCCCTCGCCCGCATCTACACACGCTCCACACGAGGGGCAGTCCGCAGGCTGCGGCAGGGTGACCTTACCGTCCTGCACCTGCAGCAGGCCGCGCGGGCATGACTTTGCAAGCTCCTCCGCGTCGTCGATCCGGTTGTGGTGGAAGGTCAACTCAGGGTACTTGAGGAACGCCACGCCCGCCACAGGCGACCACTTCGCGTGCTCGCGTCCCGTCCCGAGCTGGGCGGTCGCGTAGACGAGGGG
This sequence comes from uncultured Thermoplasmata archaeon, assembly GCA_965541515.1. GTDB lineage: Archaea > Thermoplasmatota > DTKX01 > DTKX01 > DATEUP01 > DATEUP01. Next base: position 1,014 of record CBEUCC010000193.1, on the reverse strand, counting down.
CGCCTGACCCTCGCCGAGCTTCACGAGCGGGATGAGGTCGTCGATGACGCGAAGTTTCGAGTCGCCGATCGGTTCGAGGTCGCCCGAGTAGACGGTGCACGGCCCCTTCTTGTTCAAGACGAACATGATTGTGCAACTGGGGCACCCTTCCCCGCCGCAGGTGCACTTGTCGCGCCGGACGAACACGTCGAGGTCGGTGGGGATCGGAATCATCCCGAGGCGGTGCGCCAGTATCTCGTCGAACATCGGGGACAGCGACTCGAACTCCTTGCCGCCCTCGTCCTGGACGGTGCCCAAGTGGAACTCCACGTCCTCGATCGCCATCTTGGGGACGTCGGCGATGAGCGTCCGGCGAAGCGCATTGACAAGCGCGGTGCTCGTGTCGCGCATGAGCAGGCGCGCGTGTGTCTTCTCCATCTCAAGGACCTCGATCTTCACGGGATGACCCTCCTGCGATTGTGTAGTTGGCACACTAGACGCGCCGACCACGGCGGCCGCCCTTCTTCTTTGTCCCGTCGTGCGGGATGGGCGTCACGTCCTCGATGCGTCCGATTCGGATACCCGCGCGCGCCAGCGCCCTGATCGCTGCCTGAGCCCCGGGGCCTGGCGAGGACGACTTGTTCCCGCCCGGGGCGCGGACCTTCACGTGGAGCGCGTCGATTCCCTTGGTCTTGGCGACATCCGCCACACGTTCGGCGGCGCGCATGGCTGCGTACGGGCTCGCTTCGTCCTTGGCGGCCTTCACGACCATGCCGCCCGAGCACTTCGTCAGTGTTTCGGCGCCCGTGAGGTCGGTGACCGTGATGATGATGTTGTTGTACGATGCAAAAATGTGCGCGACCCCCCAGCGGACCATGACCTACTCCTCCTTCTTGGCGGGCTTGTCTTCCTTGGCCTTGGCGGGCTTGTCTTCCTTGGCCTCGGCAGGCTTGTCTTCCTTGGCCTTGGCAGGCTTGTCTTCCTTGGCCTAGGCGGGCTTGTCTTCCTAGGCCTCGGAGGGCTTGTCTTCATTGG
>CBEUCC010000192.1:0-2060 GCA_965541515.1 uncultured Thermoplasmata archaeon | reverse complement strand
GAAGGAACGCGGAAAGGAGGTCGAGCGGCTCCGGTCTGAACTGACACGGGCGAAGCTCTCGGACCCGGCCGCCGGTGAGACCGTGGGGGGTGCGCGCCTCGTCGTGGAGGTATCGGCGCGTCCGCCGGAGGAATTGCTCGCGCAGGCTAAGGAGGTCGCAAGGCAAGACCACGCGGTGGGGGTCTTCATTTCCACTGCAGGCGACAAGGGGCCGCGCCTTTTCGTCTGCCGGTCGCCGGATGTGGAGATGGACGCGCGGGCCGTCCTCAAGGCCGCGCTGGCGGCCGCCGGCGGCGGGGGCGGGGGCGGAAGGCCCGACTTCGCGCAAGGGGGCGCTGCACCGGGAGTCGACCCGGCGGTCCTTTCGAAGAAGGCAGTGGAAGCCGTACGCGGCGCCCTAGAAGGGCAGCCGTAGGCGACCCCGCGCCTTCCCGCGAACCTTCTTTAGGGGCCAGTCGCCTCGGTCGTCCCCGGGGCGAATTGCAGCTTGGACGTAGTTGAGGCCATGCGGGTCGTTGCCGCGATCCTCCTCGTCTTCTTCATCCCTGGATACTTCCTGACCAAGGCGCTCTTCCCCCGTGCGCGCGAGTTCTCGGACGAGCTCCCGGAGGTCTACACGGTCGCCTTCTCGATGTGCCTCTCTATTGCGGTCACGATCCTCACAGGTATCGTCCTTGCCAGTCTCGAACCAGACCCCGTGACAGGCCTTGGGTACTTCCAGCTGGGCTACATTGTCGCGAGCCTGCTCACCGTGTCGATCGTCTTTGCCGGCGTCGCGTGGTGGCGCGGAGCGTTCCCCGGGCTCGGCCGTGTTTCAGCCGCGCTCGCGCGCCGACCGGCGGCCCCCCCCGACGGGAGTGGCGTGGCCGACGACCCGAAGCGCTACTGGAAAGAGCAGGACCTGATGGCGCGAAGGCTCGAGCTGCGGGCGCAGGGGAAACGGTTGGAGCGGACGGGCCGGAGCTCGCCCAAGGAGCGGCGATACTACCAACGCCGGAAGGCCGAGGTGACGCAGGAGCTCGTCGGTGTCGACGATGAGCTCTCCCGCCTGCGGGCCGACCGGGAGGCCCTGATCGAGAAGGCCGAGGACGAGGCCGTGAAACTGGAGGCGCACCGCCAGGAGCGCCGCGACGCGCTGCTTCGTTTCCTGCGACTCAAGCGGGACGATTCGAGCTAGTGGCACGCCACATGTCGGGTCAAGGGACGGGCGGCGCTACCATGGGCGAGATGAAGGTGGTCGTCGTTGTTCGCCTCGACCTGGACCTCTCCCGCGGGAAGACTGCGGTCCAGGTCGCACACGCGGCCGTGATGTGCGCGATGGAGAGCCGGGCGCGGGCAAGGCCTTGGTTCGACCGATGGATGGCGCAAGGCCAACGCAAGGTCGTGGTGAAGGCCCCCGACCTCAAGACGTTGGGTCTGTTGAAAGAGCAGGCGATTGGCGAGGGAATCGTTGCGGTCATGGTCCAAGATGCGGGACTGACCGAGGTCGCCCCCGGGACGGTGACGGTGCTTGGCATGGGTCCGGCGCCGGACGAAGCCGTAGACGTGGTAACCGGACACCTGTCTCTCTACTGAAGGGCAGGGGGCTTCCCGTGCGCCCCAAACAGATCAAATAGGCACCGGAAGATGGACGCGCGAATGGCCCGGATATCGCGGACGGTGAAGTCGCAAATCCGCACCCTGGGCATCGACGATTCGCGCTTTCGGTTCATCGATGAGAAGGCGTACCTCGTTGCTGTCCAGATGCGCGGCCACGACGTCGTCGAGGCGACGCTGACCGACATGGTCGACGTCGACGGGTGGGACGCCACGGATGCGGTGATCCGCCTGGTCCTTCAGGCGCCTGCGTTCCGCAAATGGGACTACGTCCGCGGCGAGGGCCGCCGGCCCGAGGCGCTCGAGGAGAAGGCGTTTGCCTCGCGCGGCCTCCACGCGGTGCTCATCGACGGGTCGACGGTGGCCGGCTTCAATATCATCGACGTCCAACGGGTCTTTGAGGCCACGCGTGTCCCGGTGCTTGCGGTCACGACGAAGAACCCCGACCTCGGTAGGATCCACCG
>CBEUCC010000191.1:0-2087 GCA_965541515.1 uncultured Thermoplasmata archaeon | reverse complement strand
AACCGGTACGCCGCCGGGTCGGGCTGGGGGACGGCCCAGTTGATCGAGACGGACAACGCGGGGGACGCCGGTTTTCCGCAAGTGGCGGTCGACGCGAGCGGGAACGCGGTCGCGGTCTGGTTTCAGTCGAACGGGACTCGGTACAACATCTGGGCGAACCGGTACGCCGTGGGATCCGGTTGGGGCACGCCTGAGCTCATCGAAACGGACAACGCGGGGGACGCCGCTTTTCCGCAAGTGGCGGTCGACGCGAGCGGGAACGCGGTCGCGGTATGGCATCAGCACGACGGTCCCTACTCGAACATCTGGGCCAACCGGTTCGTCGTGGGCTCGGGTTGGGGCACGGCCGAGCTCATCGAGACGGACGACGCGGGGGGCGCCAGCTATCCGCAGGTGGCGGTCAACGCGAGCGGCAACGCCACGGCGGTGTGGTCCCAGTCGGGCAACATCTTGGCCAACCGGTTCGTCGTGGGCTCGGGTTGGGGCACCGCCGAGCTCATCGAGACGGACGACTCGGGGGGCGCCGGCGCTCCGCAGGTGGCGGTCGACCCAAGCGGGAACGCGGTCGCCGTCTGGCAGCAGTCGGACGGAACCCGGAACAACATCTGGGCTAACCGCTACATCGCGCCCGACGTGGCGCCGCCGGTGCCCGACGCCGGCACCGACTTCGAGGCGGTCGCCGGCGAACTCGTGTGGTTCAACGGGACGGCCACGGACAACGACCCCACCTTTCCCTCGGGCGCGACGTGGCGATGGACCGTCGACGTCGCGGGCACAACGATTGTTCTCGAGGGGCAGGAGCGCACCTACTCGTTCGCAGAATCTGGAGTCTACACAGTCACGCTCTCCGTCTCCGACTACTCGGGGAATATCGGGAAAGACACGCTCACGGTAACGGTGGTGGAGCCCGACACCGAAGCGCCGCTCGTCCCCCGGCCGCCCGACATCGACGCCCTCGTGGGGGATCCCGTGACCTTCCACGCGAACGCAACGGACGACAGCGCCGACTTTGATCTTACGGGCAACATCTCCTGGCGGTTCACGGGGGGCGGCGAGCAGGTGACCCTCTACGGGCAGGACGTCACCCACACCTTCGACAGGGCGGGGGTCTTCGCCGCCTCGCTGGCGGTCCTCGATGGCTCGGGAAACCGCGCTCCCGTGCGGACGTTCACGGTGCGGGTAACCGTCCTGGACGTGACGCCCCCCGACGTGACTGCGAGCGCCGACCGGACGGACGTGACGGTGGGCACCCGCGTGACGCTGGTGGGGTCGGCCACCGACGCGGGTGTTGGGTTCATCGATGACGCGCTCTTCGAGTGGCGGTTCTCGTACGATGGGTCGGTCAAGACGCTAGCCGGACACTCCCCGAGTTTCGTCTTCGAAAGGGAGGGTACATACGTCGTGGAGCTCTCCGTCCGGGACGCGAACGGGAATGTGGGGACGGCCAGCGTGACGGTGACTGTTCGCGAAGCGTCGCCCGCTACAGTCGGGAGTGGCGTCGACGCCCTTCTCGTGGGCGGCCTGCTCGCGGCGGTCGCTGCGGCGGCCGTCGCCGCCGTCTTCATGCGCGGACGCAAGCGCGCGGGGCGCAGCGTCTCGCGCGGATCGGGTGCCGGGCGGGCCCCCCGTGGCGGGTCCAGCCGTTCCCCCCAACCAAGGCGCGTTGCGGCGCGGTCGCTGGAGGTGCGCCGATCCGATGAGATGGGAGCGGAGGATCCCACGAGGGATCGTCGGCCTCGGGTCTGATTCTCGGGGAGTTCCGACAGCAAGGGCCTTCATACGACTCCAGGCCAGGGCAAATCCTTATCGTGCACCAGGGCAGGCTCTGAAGACCGACGCAGGGAGGAATCCGCATGGGGGCGAAGCGTGGAGACACATCGGGGCGGGGGGAATCAATAGCCGTTCCCTCGAGGCCGAGGGTCCTGCTTGGATTTCTCGTTGCAATGTTGGTCAGCCTCCCCTCGGTCACCATGTCGGTCGGTGGCGCTCCCGCGAGCGGCTGGGGCACGGCGACCCAGATCGAGACGGACAACGCGGGGAACGCAAGCAGTCCACAGGTTGCGGTGGACGCGAGCGGGAACGCGGTC
>CBEUCC010000190.1:0-2169 GCA_965541515.1 uncultured Thermoplasmata archaeon | reverse complement strand
GAAGGGTACGAGGTGCTCGTAGAGACGACGATGCCCGACACGGCACGCAACCGCGAACTCCTCGCGCAGTTCGTGGCCCAGGAGGTCACCATGGACCGGCGGATCCCCCACGCCGCTCGGGCGGCGGTCGAGGCGCTGATCGACGAGGCGGCACGGCGAGCGCGCCACGGGGAGGACCAGAAGAGTTCGCTCACGCTGAGGCTCCGCGAGCTCGGGGGGGTCGTGCGTGCGGCCGGTGACTTGGCCGTCGACACGGGCGCGCCGTTGATCGAGCCGGGGCACATCAAGGAAGCCATCCGGCGAGCCCGGCCTATCGAGGAGCAGATCAAGGACCGGTACGGCAGCTATGTTGCGGGCCTTGCCAAGGACGTCACGAGCGCGCAGAAGCAGTCTGACTCCCCGTACAACTACTGGAACTGGCACGAGCACGACGACCGGGCCGGCTACGAGTAGCCGTCGTGCGGCCGACTGCTGCGCGCAGATTCCTCGAGTGCCTCAAGGAGCGCAAACCGGCCGCCCCACGCGTGGAAGTCCACCGGCAGTTCACCGGGCCCGTTCCACCGGCCGGCCTCGACCCGGCACCGGAATAGCACCGCCCCCTCGGGCGTGCGCGCCATCCACCGGCTCTGCAGGGAAGGAGGGTTGGTAGGCAGTTTCCGGAGGGCCTCCATGCCGTACTTGCGGACGAAGGGGGCCCCGAGCAGGTTGAAGAGGTACAGGTCGGGCAGGACCAGTCGCTCGAGGTGGAGAGGCGTAACCTCACGTGCGCTCGAGGGCTCGAAGTCCACGTTCCCGAACAGCGCCTCGCGCGAGATGAAGAGCGGCAGGAAGAGTTGGGTCAGAACCCACTCGAGTCCCTGCTCCCCTTCCTCCTCTCGCTCGACATCGATGAGGGCGCTGACGGGGGCCGTGAGCGAGATCTCGTAGAAGGGCGAGCCGCGCTCCTGGCCCGGGGGGTCGCGCGCGGGCAGTTCCCGCACGGCAAAGACAACGGGGACCGCCTTGGTCCCCGATGCCCCGCGCTGGCGGTCCTCCCAGGGGACCTGCGCTTGCATCCACACGTGGGGCCAATGCCCCTCGTGCACCCGTGTGACCGCGGCCAAGAAGCGGGCCCCGGCGGGGTCCCCGGCCTCGCGCTCCTCGTATGCCGTGGCGGTGGATCCGGGCTTTGGTTGGTGGACGGTCCGACCGCGCGAGGGTGGCACGTTGTACTGCAGTCCGAGCTCACGGACCGTGTGGAGGGTATCGGCGACGAAGGCCGGCCGCTTCGCGGGGAAGCGGCCGTAGAGCGAGAACACGACGTCTGCCACGGGAACGCCGCGAAATCAACCGCGGCCCCCTGCGATAAACGTGCGCCCACGGGCAACTCAAAGGACACGTTCCATCTTGACCCCGTCCTCACCATCATTGTAGTAGCGTGGCAGCAGGGCGACCGACCGGAAACGAAGGCGGCTGTAGAAGCGCTGGGCCGAGAGGTTGCTCTGGCGGACCTCGAGCGAGATCGACCGGAAGTTGCGCTCCAGGCACCGCCGGGTGAAAACGTCCATGAGGCGGGTCCCGATCCCGTGGCGTCGCAGGCTCGGGTCCACGACCATCATCAACACGCGGCCCGAGAGCGGCGCGTCGTGGATTGCAACGAGCGTTCCGGCGATTTCCCGGCCGGTGTCCACGACCAAGAACGCTTCCGGCCAAGCGTCTGCGATGGACGTGTACAGGTCGGGGCGGAAGGCCTCCCCGAACGCCGTTTGGATGAGGTTCATCACCGATGGGAGATCCCTCTCGTTGAATGGGCGAACCGTGAGACCGATCACAAGGGGCGAGGATGAGGGGGCCCGGTATTAACCCCTGCCCTGTGGGGTCATCGGTGCGGCATCGACTACGCGGGCGCCTGCATTTCCACGGCCTTCTTCCGGCGGACGAGTATCGCGGCGATGTCGCGCGGGAGTGTCACCACGTCCTCCTTGCGCAGCCGGTACACATGCTTGTTCTCGCCCTCGAACGGCGGGACGTCGTCGAGGATACGAAGGTGCGCGATTGCGGGCGACGCCTCGGCGACCGGGCCCGGCGGGGCGGACGCGGCCGTGGCGCCTCGCGCCGGCTGTCGGGCGGCCTTTCCCGGCGGTTCGATCACCGGCGGTTTGATCACCGGCGGTCCGATCACCGGCGGTC
>CBEUCC010000189.1:0-2190 GCA_965541515.1 uncultured Thermoplasmata archaeon | reverse complement strand
CGACACCTCGCCGCCCTCCGGCGTTTCGCCCTCGAGGCCGACGTCGTCCCCGCCCGACACCTCGGGCGCGGCCGCCATCGTGCCGTCGCCCTCCAGGCCAGGCGCCTCCGTCTCCCCGCCGCCCATGTAGTCGGGCTCGGGACCTGCGATCTCCATCGGCCGGCCGCCCCGGCCGCGCCGCGAGAACATCAACAGGTACGCGCCCACACCGAGCGCTGCAATCGCCACGCCGAACATCGCAAACACGCTTGCGGAGACGCCCTCAACCTCCACCACCTGCGGGTCCTCCTGCGTCACCGTGAACGTCCGCGAGACCGTGTTTCCCGCCGGGTCCGTCGCACGGATCGTGATGTCGTTTGGCTCCCCAGACCGGAGGTCCACGAAGGTCCGGAACTCGCCCGTGCCCGAGAGCGGCAGGGACTCGCACGCCTCGTCCCCAAGCACATTCTTCGTGCATGCCTGAACGACCGACCCGCGCTCCGCGAACCCGGATACCGTCACAGAGAGGTCGTTCGTCTTAGTGATCACACCGTCGAGGTACGTCCCCTCGAGCTGGGGCACCACGAACGGGTTCGTCATGTCACGGAACACCGTGATCACAAGCGTCTGGACATTCCCAGCCTCGTCGACCGCCTCGACCGTGATGAAGTTCGTCCCTTCGAACAGCGCTACAGGCACCGAGAACGTGTTGTCTTCCAGCGGGATCTGCGCGCCGGCCACCAACACCGTCACGCTGTGATCGTCCGCCACGGCACCCTCGACGACGACCGTCGAGCGGTCCCACAGCGTCCCGTCAACCGGCGATGTGACCTCGATCGTCGGCTTTTGCGTGTCGACCGTCACCGTCCGCGTCACCCGACCTACGTTCCCGGCAGGGTCGATGGCCACGAACGAAATGAGATTCTTGCCCTCTTGCAGGAGGATGAGGCGCGTGAACGCGCCCGTCGGGGTGTCCACCACTTCATCGTTCAGGATCAGCCGCGCGCCGGGCTCCACGATCCCGATGACATTGACCTCAGGGCTGCCAAGGACCGCGAAATCCGACGGCGCCTGCACGTTGATCCACGGCGCCTGGTTGTCGTACCGCACATCACGCACCAAGAGCTCCTGGTTGCCCGCCGGGTCCGTCGCGATCACTTCGATCCGGTTGAAGTCGCCCACCAGCGCTACGTCGACCGTGAAGTTCCCGTCGATCACTTGGACGGCTTGGCCGTTGACCGCCACGGTCACGCCGTTGCGGTCCGACGCCTGGCCCGACACCGTCACCGTCGTCGAACTGACGAGCGCCTCGGGCTCCGGCGTGAGGACTGCAAGGTACGGCGCCTGACGGTCCACCAGCACCTGGAATGTCGCAGTGCCCTGGTTGCTCAACGCATCGATCGCCATTATGGTGACCGTGTTGGGCCCTTCCGTCACCGCGACGTCCATCTCGAAGTAGATGTGTTCCCCGTCGGGCCGGTTGAAGATACGGGGCGGCGTCGCGCCGTTGACGTACACGTCTGCTCCGATCTCCGTCTCGGCGGCGACACGAATGGTCGCTGCGCTTGTCATGTATTGGCCGACGAAGATCGGCTCGTACAAGGTTACCACCGGAGCAGTCCAGTCGATCCTCACAGGGATCGTCCGTATGATTTCATTGCGCGCCTCGTCTGTCACGCGCACATAGAGCGCCGTGACACTCTCGTCGAGGCCGGTGAACGTGTAGTCGAACTGGATCTTGAACACATCCGATGACTGGATGTGCGCAAAGTGCCAGTTTACCTTGTCCGAAGAAACCTGGACGTAGATCGCCGCAAACTGGGGGTCGTTCGGGTCGACCTCGAAGCCCGACTGCGAGTCGAACGCCGAACCCACGATTTGCATGGTGGTCAAGCGCGTGCTGTCTCCGTCGCGCGGCGTCGAGATGACGAGGGTCGGCGAGATCTCGTCCCGCAGGTAGATCGTGACGACGCGGTCCCGCGGGAGGTCGATGACCTCTAACTGCGAGATCTCGAAGAAGCTGACAAACGCGCTGAACGGCGAGCGGCCGAGGATGCCGCTGATGGACTTCGAGTAGGACCACAGCTCGAGTTCGGGTACCCCCTCGTCGTCCGCGATGGCCCCGACGTAAAAGGTGACACCGACGGAGTCCGAGATCTCGACGATCGAACCCAGCGCCGTCTCGTTCGAACCGGCCCACCGGACGTAGAG
>CBEUCC010000188.1:0-2223 GCA_965541515.1 uncultured Thermoplasmata archaeon | reverse complement strand
ACACCCGGTCGCACATACGGCAGTCCACGCACTTCTCGTTGAACACGATGTGCATGTCAAAGAGCGTGATCGCGTCGAACGGGCAGGTGCCGACGCACGCGGAGCAATGCATGCACGTATCCCGGTCGACCTGCCGCATACGCGCCCCGTCCCCCTGCCCGCCCCGCACCAGCCCGCGGCGAAATGGCCCTGGCTGGAGGGAGGTAAGGAGGGTTTTTATTGGGGAGGGTCATATAAGAATTTTGTAGCGACGGGGCAAACATCAAGCCCCTAGGAGCGACCAAAATGGTGTCAGCCAGGGAACTCTCGCAGCATCTTGCAGGATTTGGGATTGACCTCAAGTCCCTCAACATCGACCTGCAGCAGGAGCTCGAGGAGGCGGCCCGGCGTCTCGAGCTGATCGGGCTCACGACATACGAGGCGCGCGCATACATCGCGCTCATCGGGATCGGCGTGGGGACGGCCGAGATCGTCTCGAACGCCGCGGAGATCCCGCGGACGTCCGCCTACAAGGTGCTGCAGGCGCTCGAGCGTAAGGGGTTCGTGACCTCGACCGAGGGGCGCCCGCAGACGTTTCGCGCCAACCCGCCGGACGTCGTCCAGATGCGCGTCGTCTCGGAGCTCGACGAGACGTTCACGAAACTCCAGTTCCTCCACGAACTCTCGTCGCAGCGGGGCTTGCCGCAGCTCATCTTCACGATCACGGGCCGTGACCGCGTGGTAAAGAAGATCGCGGAGATGGTGAAGACCGCGTCCGAATCCGTGTGGATCTCGACCCCTGCCTACGGGGTCCTGCGGGAGCACATCGACCGGCTGCTCACGGACGCCTCCAGGCGCGGCGCCGACGTCCTGCTCGTCACGGACACCGGGGTCGTTGTGCCAAGCGCCACGGCCGAGCGTGTGCGGCTCGTGCGCCGGCAACGGCTCATCGCGACGGACGTCGTCACCGACCGGCGCCAGGCGCTGATCGCCTCGCCCGACCTTGAGGCCTGCGGGTACATCGACAACCCGATGCTTGCGGAGCACCTGCACCGGTTCCTGGACATCCTCGTGGAGAACGCGGGAACGGGCCCGGCCGTGCGGCCGGCCCCATGAGCCGCGCGCCCTGCGGGGCTCCCCCTTAGTGCCGCGCCACCTGGAGGCGGCCCTGGCCTGCCTCCAGGTCGAGCAACGCGCGCTTCTTCTCGACCCCACCGCCAAATCCCGTAAGGCTGCCGTTGGCCCCGACCGCCCGGTGGCAAGGGATGATGATGGGGATCGGGTTGGCGCCGTTTGCCCCGCCCACAGCCCGGGCCGCACCCGGTTGCCCGATGCGGCGCGCAATCTCGCTGTACGAGACCGTCTCCCCGTAGGGGACCGCCTGCAGCTCGCGCCACACACGTTGCTGGAAAGGCGTCCCGGCCGGCGCAAGGGGCACGTCGAAGCGGGTGAGCTCGCGTCGGAAATACGCCTGTAGTTGGCGGGCAGCGTCGCGCGCGGGGCCGGCCCCGGCCTGCGTGGGGAGCGGGGTGGGCGGCACGTGCCCCTCCAACACCACATGGCGGACCGCTTGGAGGTCGCCTGCCGCAAGGACATGGCCGATCGGTGTTTGGATGCGGACTCGCAGAAGTTCGCCAGGCTCGCTCACAGGGGCACGCTACCCACTCGCACCGCGCGGATTTAAGGGTGAAGGAGGGCTCGGGGGGAGTCCTTAGACGTCCTTCCAGGTGAGCACCGGCCGGCGCGCCGCCCCCACCTCGTCGACGCGCGAGACCGCGGCGTTGTGCGGGGCCGTCTTCACGAGTTCCGGGTCCTCCTTCGCGATCGCGAGCAACGCGTCGCAGAGGGCGTCTAGCGCCTCCTTCGTCTCCGTCTCGGTCGGTTCGATCATGAGCGCCTCCTCGACGATGAGCGGGAAGTACACCGTGGGTGCGTGGACCCCGTAGTCGAGCAGCCTCTTTGCGATGTCCGCCGCGCGCAGTCCGCGTTCCTCGGTCAGCCGCGCGGCCGAGAGCACCGTCTCGTGCTTGCGCGGCGCGTCCGGCTGGACGTCGGTCGTGTACACGCCCTTCAGGCGCTCGTGAACGTAGTTTGCGTTGAGCACCGCCACCTCCGTGTTCTCCGTGAGCCCGTCGCGGCCAAGAAGCCGGATGTACGCGTAGGCCCGGACGAACATCCCCGCGTTTCCCCACCACCCCTTCACCGGGCCGATGGACTGCGGGCGGTCAAGGTCCAGGAAGTACC
>CBEUCC010000187.1:0-2320 GCA_965541515.1 uncultured Thermoplasmata archaeon | reverse complement strand
GGCAGTGGCGCAGCATCCCGGAGGTCGAGAAGACGTGGTCGGCCACGTCGATCACATCAGGCGGGCACTCCGGGTGCACAACGGTCTCGGCGCCGGGGTGGTCGCGCTGGAGCGCGACAAACTGGTCTGCCGTCATGTTCTGGTGGACGTGGCAGTAGCCCGGCCAGATCACGACCCGCTTGTCGGGGACCTTTCGCGCCACATACTGGCCGAGGTTCTGGTCCGGTGTGAAGATGATGGTCTGCGCGTCGATGTTCTGCACGACATTGACCGCGTTTGCCGATGTGCAGCAGACGTCCGCCACCGTCTTCACGTCGGCCCGCGTGTTCACATACGCCACGATCGCCGCGTCCGGGTACCGCTCTTTCGAGAGCAGCAGCCCCTCCACATCGGTCATCGCCGCCATGGGGCAGTGCGCCTTCGCGTCGGGGATGAAGACGCGCTTGGACGGGTTGAGGATCTTGGCCGTTTCCGCCATGAAGTCGACCCCGCAGAACACGATGTTCGCCTGGGGCACGCGGGTGGCCGCAATCGCGAGCTCCAGGGAATCGCCGCGGATGTCCGCTACAGCCTGGATCTCCGGGTACTGGTAGTTGTGCGCCAGAACCACGACGTCCTTCTCGGCCTTGAGCGCCTGGATGCGCTCTTGGATCTCCGAGAGAGCGCCGTCGTCCAGGGCTTCCCCAAGTTGCACGGTTCCAGGGTCCAGGATCGGCAGGCCGGCCATGGGTTGGGAAGTTGGCGGCGAGCATAAAGGCGGCCCGATTGCGGCAATTCTTGCCGCAAAATGGCGACCCCCGGCGGCCTCACGCCGTGCCGAAAGCGGACACGATCCGGTCCGCGGCCTTCCCGAGCGACTCGAGGGAGGCGGCGTACGAGATCCGGATGTACCCCTCGCCCCGCGGGAAGATCGACCCCTCGACCACTTCGACGCCAGCCGAGAACAACTTCTGTTTGACCGCGGCGGATTTGAGGCCCGTCCCGCGGATGTCCGGGAAGAGGTAGAACGCCCCTTCGGGGTTCGGCAGGTGCCAGCCCTTGATGTCCTTGAGGCGGCCGTAGAGGAACTTGCGCCGCTTGTCGAACGTTGCTACCATGGCCGCAGCGTCGGCCCGGCACTCCCTGAGCGCGACCGCGCCGGCGCGGTGCAGGAACGACGAGGGGTGAGTGACGGAGTGCATGTGGACATAGCGCATGGGGTGGGCGATCCACTTGGGGGCGGCCGTGTAGCCCATGCGCCACCCCGTCATCGCGTAGCACTTGGAGAACCCGTTGACCGTGACGGTCCGGTCGAAGGCGCCAGGCAGCGACGCGATCGAGAAATGTTCCCGGCCGTCGTAGACCATGGTCTCGTAGATTTCGTCGCTGATGATGAAGAGGTCGTGGTCGACAGCGAGGTCGACGATCGCCTTCAACTCATCCCGTGTGTACACGGCGCCCGACGGGTTGTTCGGGGAGTTGACGAGCACGGCCTTCGAACGGCGGCTCAGACGGTGCTTCATCCCCTCGATGTCGGGGTGGTAGTTCTCCCGGTGAAAGGGGACGGGGATCGCCTTGGCGCTGGCGAAGTCCGCGATCGGCTCGTAGGAGTGCCAATGGGGCGCGGTGATCAGGATCTCGTCTCCGGGGTCGAGCAGCGCGAGGGCGGCGTTGAAGATGCCCTCCTTGGCCCCGACGGTGACCGTGATCTCGCTGGGGTCGTACTTCACGTGGTTGTCTCGCCCCAACTTCTCGGCGATGGCCTCGCGCAGGACGGTCTTTCCTTCCGGGGGCACGTAGAACGTGTCGTCGTGGTGGAGGTCCTCGACGGCGGCCTCGATGACGCGGTGGGGCGTCTTGAAATCCGACTCACCGAGCGTGAGGTGGACCACGTCGTCGTGGGGCGGCGCGAAGAACCCGTGGAAGCCGGGCGGAAGGGACGTCGACCGGGTAGCGAGCCTTGGCAAGACAGGACCCCGGGGGGGCAAGCGCGGCTAGGGGTCATAAAGCCGTGGCGCCGCCGGGGGCCCTCAACCGGAGAACACCTGCCGGATGCGCTCGCCGGCGGTCTTGAGGAGACTGACCTTGGCCGCGTAGGAGACGCGGAGGAACCCTTCGCCGCGGGGGAAGAGGTGGCCGGGGATGACCTGGACCCCCGCGGCGAGGAGTTTCTCGTAGACGGCTGCCGATGTGAGCCCGGTCCCGCGGATGTCCGGAAACGCGTAGAACGCCCCCTCAGGCTCCGCGCACTTCCAGCCTGCCACGCCCGCGAGCGCAGCGTGGACGACCTCCCGTCGGCGCTCGTACTCTGCGACCATTGCGGCGACGTCGGCTCCACACT
>CBEUCC010000186.1:0-2517 GCA_965541515.1 uncultured Thermoplasmata archaeon | reverse complement strand
GTCTCCCGGGCGCTGTCCTCCTCCAGGCAAAGCGATTGCAGCGCCACCTTTGTGCCGTCCGGCATCGGTAGGGCGCCCCCGCTCGCGACGAGTGCGGTGCGCTGGAAACCAGTCGTGTTCGAGCCGTCCACGACGATCTTGCGCATCACGTGGACCTCGTCGACCACTGCCATGTTCGAAAGCTGCGCAAGGGTGAGCGCCACGTCGAACGCGTCCGCGTTCATCGGGCGCGGAGGCTCCTCATCGGCGTCGACCAGACACGAGCTTTCGGGCGTCACCTCGTAGCGGAACGCGAGGCCCTTCTGCGCCTCTGCCAGCGCCGCCTTGTCGACCTCTCCAAGCTCCGATTTTGTGGCGCGCAGCCGGCGGACGAACGAGCCCGAGACGGCCTCCTCCAAATCCGACGGGCATCGGCAGAAGAGCTTGCCGCCATCCACCTGTTGGTGGATCTCGAGGCCCACCTTCACCGAACCCTCGTCAGCGCTCGTCGTCGCCACTCCCCTCGTAGGTCCGGCGCTCGGCGAATTCGCCGGCCAGGTTGGTCTCCATGAACTGGCGCACCTCCTGCGGCCCCCGCGCGTGTCCAAGCGCCCACATGAGCTTGACGACGGCCGCCTCCGTAAGCATGTCCCCGGCGTCGATCACGCCCGCCTCGATGAGCCCTCGCCCGCTCGAGTAGACATGGAGCCCCGTGCGCCCGTAGATGCACTGCGTGGTGACCACGACGGGGAAGCCGCGGTCTGCGGCCTCCTTGACCGCCGGGATCAGGTCCCTGGAGATGTGGCCAAGGCCCGAGCCCGCGAGCACGATCCCCTTCGACTCCCCGATCGCCAAGCGCAGGAGTGTCTCGGTCAGCCCCGGGTGGAACTGCAGAAGGGCCACCGGCCCCTCCAGCTTGTCACGGAGAGTGACCTTGCGGCCGTCGCTTCGCTTGCGCCATTGGGACCCGGGGAGGGCCTCCACTGTGCGCTCGTCGGCAAGGGCGAGTGGCGGCACGTTGACGCTGCGGAAGGCGGCGCGGGCCGACGCGTGCATCTTGCGTACGCGCGTGCCGAGGTGGACGGCGCACTTCTCGTCCCCCGTCCGGTCGTGCATGACCGCCACGACCTCCGCAATGTCGCTCGTGGCCACGCGCGCGGCGCACAGCAGGTTGAACGTTGCGTCCGAGGAGGGGCGGTCGGAGGACCGCTGCGAGCCCACGAGGACGATGGGGACTGGCGGCTGCTCGACCATGAACGCAAGGGCTGCTGCCGTGTAGGACAGCGTGTCCGTCCCGTGGGGGATGATGACGCCCGTCGCGCCCTCCTCCACTTGGCGCTTCACCGCGTGGGCGATCTCCACCCAGTGATCCGGCCGCAGGTTCTCGGAGAACTCCGAGAAGAGCGCGACGGGGCGCAGCGGAAAGCGGCCCATCACCTCGGGGACGGCCGTGGCAAGCTCGCCGGTCGTGAGCGCGGGGTGGACCGCGCCCGTCTCGTAGTCGACGAAGGAGGCGATCGTACCCCCGGTTCCGATGAGCGCGATGAAACCCTCCGGCGCCGCGACGGGCGCCCCCGGGGCACCCTCGGGCTCGGCATAGCCCCGGGCATCGCGCTGTTCGACGAGTTGCACGGTGCCGCCGACCAGCCGGATACCCATGTTGTAGCCTGAGTCGAGCTTGAGCACCACACATTTCGAGTCCGAGAAGTCGGAGTGGGGCATGAGCAACCCGCGGTGCCTATTGCCGCGCCTGGTGACCTCGACAAGGTCGCCTGTCTTTGCGCCGGCCGCCGCCAGTGCCTCCGCGACGGCGGGGTCACGCGGCATCAAGGCACCCCCCCGGGGGGCCGGTGGAGGAGTCTAAGGACGCGCGCGGGGACGTCCTGCGCCGGGATTCGCTCCTGCACCTGCGTGTCGCGGTGGCGCAGCGTGACCGTGTCGTCCTGGAGCGAGTCGTAGTCAACCGTCACGCACCACGGCGTCCCGATCTCGTCGGCTCGCGCGTAGCGCTTGCCGATCGAGCCCGAGGCGTCGTAGGCCGCGTCGACCCCCGCCGCGTGGAGAGACCGGTGGACCTTGCGGGCCCGGTCGTCCAGCCCGTCCTTGGCCATGAGTGGAAAGACCGACACCGTCACCGGCGCGACCCGGGGGCTAAGCCCGAGGATGGTGTAGGGCTCGCCTTCCTTCTCGACGCGGCGGTATGAGGCGTCCAGCAGGGCAAAGAGGCCCCGGTCGAAACCGAACGAGGGCTCGATCACGTGGGGCACGAAGGACTCGCCCGTCTTCTTCACCGTCCGGCGCTCCAAGCGGAACAGCATCTTGTCGACGGTGACCGGCTTGCCCGCCACCTCGACCGTCAGGTTGCCGTCCGGCCCCACCTGCCGCGGGTCGGCGGCCTTCATCGCCTCGCCGACCGCCACTGCGTCCTTGCGGTACGCGGGGCCAAGCGCCTTGAAGTCAGGGACGAGCACGTCGGCCTCCTCCTCCCTCGGCTCGTCGTAGGCCACGAAGACCGAAAGGTCAGCGCCGGAGTACTCT
>CBEUCC010000185.1:0-2570 GCA_965541515.1 uncultured Thermoplasmata archaeon | reverse complement strand
CTTCTATGCCAGAAATTCTTGAGACCGAACTGCCGGGCATTGGCAAACGATTCACGCTCCCGCTCGAGACGGGTGGGGAGCTTGCGGTGGTCGTGCACACGTCCGGCGACAAGGACCTGTACTTCCGCGAGAACGAACGGACCGACGCCCTTGCGGTCACGCTGAGCGACGCCGAGGCGCGGCGCGTGGCGGCCGTGCTGACGGGCGGTTTCTGGCAGCCGAGCCCCATCGACATGTTCCGCGCAGCGCTTGCCAAGAAGTCCGGACTAGAGACCGTCACCGTGCTCCCGGGGTCCGGCGTCATCGGCCACGCCATCGAGGCGCTCGACATCCGGAAGCGTACAGGCTGCTCCATCGTGGCGATCCTGCGCTCCGATGGGACCTCCGTGCCCAACCCGTCCCCCGAAACATCGATCGATGCCAACGACATCCTGGTCGTCATCGCCGACGCGGCCGGGGTAGCCAAGCTCGAAGATCTCGTCGCGGAGGGCCGCTGACGGCCCACCCGCGCGCCCGCCGGTAGTACGGCCGCCCGGGCGCGCCAGCGTGCGGCCTGGCCGCGCGCGCCTTGAGGAGGCGGAAAGGGGTGGCGTTCGACTTCTTCTCGCTGGCCGTGGTCACGGTCGTCGCGTTTACGGGCGCGGCCCTTGCTGGCAAGCTGAAGCAGTCCGTCATCCTGGGGTACCTCGTCGCCGGCGTGCTGCTGGGCGAACTCAACCGGTCGTACATGGTCCCCACTTTGGGCACCGACCTCGTCGCGTCCCCGACGGTCGTCTCGCTCGCGGACCTCGGTATCGCCTTCCTCCTCTTCTTCGTCGGGCTCGAGTTCTCCGTCCGCAAACTGAGGAGAGCGGGCAAGTCCTCCACCGTCCTGGCGCTCGTTGACTACTCGACCCTGCTCTTCTCGGGCTTCGTGGTCGGCGCGATGTTCGGCTGGTCTCCCACGGACTCGATCTTCCTGGCGGGGATCATCGCCATGTCGTCGCTCGGGATCGCCGCCAAGACGCTCGTCGACCTCAAGCGGCTGACACGCCCCGAGACCGAGGTCCTCCTGGGGTCGATGGTCGTCGAGAACTTCCTCTCCATGCTCCTGCTCACCGTGTCGCTCGGGTACGTCGTAGGAAAGGGCAGCCCCTACGAGATCCTGCAGTCCGTCCAGGGGGCGGCCGTCATCTACGGCGGGTTCCTGGCGCTCGCACTTTTTGCGATGCCCCGTTTGGCCAAGCTCATCGAGCGCGTCCGCAACGAGGAGGTCTTCGTCCTTCTCGCGCTCACCATGATCTTCGCCTCTGCCGGCCTTGCAATCTCCTTCGGGACGCCCTTTGTCCTCGGGGCCTTCTTCATCGGAATGGCCTTCTCCGAGACGAAGCTCACCGAGCGCCTGCAGCTCAAGCTCTCCACCTTCCGGGATGCGTTTGTCGCCATCTTCTTCGTCCATTTCGGGATGAACATCGACTTCGCGATCCTGCCGAGCGTCCTCCCGGTCGTGCTCGCGGCCGTCGGGGTCGTGCTCATCGCCGAGATATTCGTCCTCTCGTCGTTTAGCGTCCTCATCGGGTTCCGCGGGGGGGAGGCAATGTCCATCGGGACGGCGACCTGCGGGCGCGGCGAGGACGCGATCATCTACGCGTCGCTCGGCTCCAACCTCACCCGCGTCGAGGGCGGGGTCTCGGTGCCGGCGCTGGCCCACTCGCGCGAACTCTTCCCCATCGCCGGCGGGCTCGCGCTCGTGACCGCGTCGCTCACGCCCATCCTCGTCCGCAACTCCGCGCGCCTGGCGCGCTCACTCTCGCGCGCCGCGCCCCGGTCGCTTGCCTTTGGCGGCCGCATCATGGGCGCCGTCTTTGCCGACTCGCTGGGCCCGCGCGCGCGCCGCCACGACGTCTCCCGCTCCGACCCGCTGCTCCTGCTGTTGTGCCTCGCCTTCATCGCGATCATCCTGCCACTCGCGTTCACCACCGGCGGGCTCCACTCCACGCTCTTCCCGTTCGCGCTGCTTGTCGCCGTCCTCATTTGGCGCGAGGTGCGCTCCGACCTGGCGGAGGTCGTCCCCAAGGTGGACTTCGCCGATATGCGCTTCCTCATCCACGACTTTGCCGGAATCGCGCGCTACGCGGCGGGCGTCGTCTTCGTCCTGCTCGTGATGGCCGCGCTTGTCGCCTACACGTTCACCTACTCGTGGCAGGTCTCGCTCCTGTGCGCGTTTGGCGCGCTCGTGGTCATCGCGGCCGCTTCTGCCCGCCTGCGCCGCCGCGTTTCCCGCCCGCCCAGGCGGCTGCTTGCGTCCGACCTCCTCTCCCGCACCGAGGCCGACCGGATCCGGCGCGCCCCCAAAGGGCGCGCCCCGCAGCGCCACACCCTAGAGGATTTATGAGGACGGCCCCCGTTGCCCGGCCGTCACCTCGGGCCCCGCCCAGGCGCTCTCCCCCAATGCGGCTATAGTCTAGTGGTAAGGACTGGAGCTTCCCAAGCTCTAAGCCCGGGTTCGAATCCCGGTAGCCGCATCCCCCCCCCCCACCCCCCCCCCGGGCGGCCCCCACGCGCCCCCCGCCCGGCGCCCATAGAAAAAG
>CBEUCC010000184.1:0-2645 GCA_965541515.1 uncultured Thermoplasmata archaeon | reverse complement strand
CTCCTACGAGAACCACGAGCTTTCCGTCCGGGCCCCCGCGCCCGCGGAATTCGAGGCGCGCTTGCCAGCCGGCTTCACCGTGAAGGGTGTGGCGGGGGCAGCCGGTCCCCAAACGAGCGAGGACGGGAGCGTCGTGCGCGGCACGACCACGTCTAGTCCGCTCGTGCTCACGCTAGCGCCGCGGACCCCCTCGCTTGCCGTGATGTCCCTGGTGGTCGCAATCATCATTGGATCCACGGCGATCGTAGCCTGGGCGGCCGTAGTCGTGTCCCGCGACCGGGGGAAGCCCCCGGGGCCAGGAGCCTCGCCCGACGTGGTGCCAAAACCGCCGTCGGACAATCCCAAATAGGGCGCGATCCCCCAAACTATTTGACGCCAGCTCGGGCTGCATGAAACGACCATGTCCGCTCGGGTTGCGCGCGTCGGGGCCCTTGCCCTGGTCCTTCTCCTCATCGGCTCGACGACCCTCGGTGCGGCCGTGGCTTCATCGGGCGGTTCATCGGGACGGGGCGAGTCGCTCTCGCCCGCGGAGCTCTTCCGGCTCCACCGGCAGGATGGGGACCGGCAGACGCCGCGGGGCTTTGTCGAGGAACTGCGCGCGCTGGCTCCCGGAGAGTTGCGCGAAGCGGTTGTCCAAATGCGCGGCTCCGTGGCCCCGGGCGACTGGACGATGCTAGCGGGGCTCGGCGCCGAGATCATCCGGTCCTACCGCGCCGTGCCGGGCTTCCACATCGCCGCGACGGCCGGTTCCCTGGTGGAGCTTGCGACCCACCCGCGCGTGTTCTACCTCGAGCCCAACGCGTGGATGGGGCCCGACCAGGAGGTCTCGACCACCGTCATAAACGCGTCGCTGCTCTGGGAGACCGTCATCCGGGGCGCGCAGAACCTCCCTGGCGGGGTGACAGGTAGAGGCGTGGCGGTCGCGGTCGTGGACACAGGCATCGACGCAGGCCACCCCGACCTCGACTACGGCGTCAAGACCCTGGCCAACGTCGTCGAGACGGCGCCGGGTCTGTGGGTCTCGACCGAGAATGCCGACGTGGTGGCCGGCCACGGGACACACGTGGCCGGGACGGTCGCTGGCAACGGGGAGGCCTCCGCGGGCGCGCGGCTCGGTGTCGCGCCCGGCGCGAACCTCGTGGGCGTCACCATCGCCAACCCGTCGGTCGCGGACTTGCAGGCGGCCCTCGACTGGGTGTACGAGAACTCCAGGCCTGGCAACAACCCGTACAACATCCACGTGGCGACCAACTCATGGCACACCCACGCCACGCATGGGGAGTGGGACCCGCAAGCGACGCTCACGCAGACCATCGAGGCGCTCGCCTACGAGAACAACGTCGTCACCACTTGGAGCGCAGGCAACCACGGGCGCGAGGACCCGCCCGGCGAGCAGGGGCTAACGTCCGGGCAGGGGTCCACACCGGTTGCGATCAAGTGCTCGGCGTACCTTCGAGACGGCACGGCGGTCGTGGACTTCTCGTCGCGCAGCGTGCCCGGCGTGTGGCAGACGTACCCTGACGTCGGGGGCCCCGGCGTCTCCATCTGGTCGACGGCCGCCCGGCGTACGTCGATCTCCTCCGGGTCTTACATCGGCGGGAACACGAACCCCTACTACCTAGCCATCTCGGGTACTTCCATGTCCACCCCACACGTCGCGGGGGCGGTCGCGCTCTTGTGGCAGGCGGCCCCTTCCATGACAATCTCGGACCGCCACGAGGACTACAACGGGACGGACCTGGACGCGTGGGAGGAGAACCCACGGACGCGGATCCACGAGGCGGAGTGGATCCTCGAGGCGACGGCGCGGTACGTTCCGCTTCCGGCGGGCGCCGTGTCGAACGGGTCGGTGCCCGAGGAGGGCCACGACGGCCTGACGCACGACCACGCGCAAGGCTACGGGATCATCGACGTGCACCGCGCGGTCACGGTCGCGCTGGCGCTCGAGAAGCTGAGGAAGGACAACCCCGACCGGGACGTCACCGTAGCCGACGCGCTGCGCGCGGCCGACGAGGGCACCGGGTACTTCGAGCCGACGGAGGCCGGGACCGACCGCGTCCACGCGTCGTGGCAGGGCGAGTACGGGCGCTTCACCTCGCCCCTGGGGGCGACCCTCTCCTCGGCCAACCAAACGAAGGACCTCTTCATCCCGCCGGGCACTACATCGCTCACGTTCGACCTCAACTATGAGGCAGTCAACATCGGGCGCAATTCGGTCGGCGACCTCTCATACGCCGTCGACTGGAACCGCGACGGCACGAACGAAGTGACGGGGTCGCTCACGCCGGTCCCGCCGGCAGGACACAAGGAGGGGACTGTCGCCGTCCCGTCGGACCGGGGGGGCACTGTCGCGGCGATCAACGTGATCGGGTACGGCGTCAAGTTGCCCGACCCTCGGGACGGCTTCAACTACGTGGAGTGGCGCTCCCTCTACTCGATGGGGGTGACGGCCCAGCTCGACCTCCCCCAGGGGGACGCGGCGGCGATCGTGGACAAGGGGAACTACTCGGCGATGCTCGCGCCCTGGTGGTCGTCGGTCCCCTCCGGGACCTTTGAGTCCGGGGCGATCACTCTCAACACGTCGTACATCGACATCCGGAGCGTCACGCTCCCGCCGCTGCCCCCATCGGGCGGTGGCGGCGGCG
>CBEUCC010000183.1:0-2705 GCA_965541515.1 uncultured Thermoplasmata archaeon | reverse complement strand
CGGGAGACGACATCACGGCGCTGACTCCACGGTCCTGCAGGATGGAAACGAGCTTGCCGTTTCGCGCGGTCGTCTTGATCGTGATGATTCCCCGGCCGCCCCGGTGCTGCTCCCGGTAGTCGTCGAGCGGGGAGCGCTTGCCGTAGCCGCGCTGCGTGAGCGAGAAGAGCATCTCCCCCTCCCGGACGATCGCTAGCCCCACGACCTTGTCGCCTTTGCGCAGGCGGATGCCCCGCACACCGTGGGCGTTGCGGCCCATCGCGCGCGCGGCCTTCACGTCGAACCGGCAGGCGTACCCACCCGCGGTCGCCAGAACCGCCTCGTCCTCGTCCGAGCACAGGCGCACCGCCACGAGGGTCTCGTCCTCGTGGAGCTGGGTCGCGATGATCCCCGTGACGCGGGGGTTCGAGTACGCCGAGAGCTCGGTCTTCTTGACCGTCCCCTTGCTCGTGGCGAAGAGGACGTGGCGCCCCTCTGCCCCGAAGTCCTCGACCGGGATGTGCGCCGCGATCTGCTCGCCCTTCTCGAGCCGCGGCAGCAGGTTTATGATCGGCAGGCCCCGCGACTGGCGCGACCCCTCCGGGATCTGGAAGGCCTTCAGCCAGTACGCCCGGCCCCGGTTCGTAAAGAAGAGAATGTAATTGTGGTTCTTTACCGCCATCACCGACTCGATGAAGTCCGATTCCTTGGTCGTTGCGCCCTTGAGCCCCTTTCCACCCCGCCGCTGCGACCGGTAGGCCACCGGGGTCTGCCGCTTGATGTAGCCCGCGTGCGACACGGTGACGACGACCTCGACGTTGGGGACGAGGTCCTCGAGGCTCACCTCCGCCACGTCGTCGACGATCTCCGTGCGCCGCTGGTCGCCGTACTTCTTCTTGAGGTCCGCCAGCTCCTCCTTGATGAGCGCCAGGACCTCCGTGCGCTCCGAGAGGATCTTCTCGAGGCGCCCGATGAGCTTGCGGACCTCCTCCATCTCCTTCTTCAGCGCGTCGATCTCCAGCCCTGTGAGCCGGCGCAGCGGCATCTTGAGGATCTCCTTGGACTGGACCTCGCTGAAGAGGAAGTGGGACATCAGGCTCGCCTCGGCGGCGGCCGCGTCCCTGCTCGCGCGGATGAGTTTGATGACGGCGTCGATGTTCTCGACCGCCTTCACGAGCCCTTCGAGGATGTGCGCACGGTCGCGCGCCTTGTTGAGGTCGAATGTCGTCCGCTTGGTGATGACGAGTTCCCGGAAGTCCAGGAAGAGCTTCATCATCTCGCGCAGCGGCAGCACGCGTGGCTGGCCGTCGACCAGCGCGAGGTTGATGACACCGAACGTGGACTGGAGGTCCGTGTGCTTGTAGAGGTGGTTGAGGACGATCTCCGGGAAGACGTCGCGCCTGAGCTCGATGACGACCCGCATGCCGTCCTTGTCTGATTCGTCGCGCAGGTCGGTGATCCCCTCGACCTTGCGCGCCTTGACCAGGTCCGCGGTCTGCTCGAGGATCCTCGTCTTCTGGACCGCGTAGGGGATCTCGTCGACCACGATCCGCGTCTTGTCGTGCTCCATCGGCTCCAGGTGCGTCTTGGCGCGGATTCGCAGCGCCCCGCGGCCCGTCTTGAACGCGTCGACGATCCCCGCCCGGCCGTAGATCGCGCCGCCCGTCGGGAAGTCCGGCCCCGGGACGATCGCTAGGAGCTCGTGGTCCTCGATGTTCGGGCGGTCGATGAGGGCCGTGAGCGCGTCGCAGAGCTCACTCAGGTTGTGCGGCGGGATGTTCGTCGCCATCCCGACGGCGATCCCCGAGGAGCCGTTCATCAGGAGCGTGGGGGCCTTGGACGGCAGGACGACTGGCTCCTGGAGCGACCCGTCGAAGTTGTCCCGGAAGGGGACGGTCTCCTTCTCGATGTCCTGGAGCAGCTCCTCCGAGAGCCGGGTGAGGCGGGCTTCCGTGTACCGCATGGCGGCCGCAGAGTCGCCGTCGACGGAGCCGAAGTTCCCCTGGCCGTCCACGAGCCGGTACCGGATCGCAAACGGCTGGGCCATCCGCACGAGCGCGTCGTAGACGGACTGGTCCCCGTGCGGGTGGTACTTGCCAAGCACCTCCCCGACGATGCGCGCACACTTCTTGTGGGCCCGTCCCGCGCTGAACCCCTGCTCGTTCATCGCGTGCAGGATGCGGCGGTGGACCGGCTTCAGGCCGTCCCGCACATCGGGTAGCGCGCGTCCGACGATGACGGACATCGCGTAGTCCACGTACGACTCGCGCATCTCAGCGGTCACGGTGCGCGGGCGGACGATCGCGGCGAACGTGGGCTGGGGGGGCGGTTGCTCGGCGAGGTTGTCTTCGGCCACCGTGGCAGACCCCTAGATGTCCAGGTTGACAACGGCCTTCGCGTGCTCGATGATGAACTCGCGCCGCGGGCCGACCTCGTCGCCCATCAGCTTCGAGAAGAGCTCGTCGGCGGCCACCGCGTCCTCGACCGTCACCTGCAACAGCACGCGCGTCGCGGGCTCCATCGTCGTGTCCCAAAGCTGCTGAGGGGTCATCTCGCCAAGACCCTTGTAGCGCGCGATGGAGGTCTTCTCGGGGCCGATCTCCTTGAGGAGCTTCACCTTTTCCTGGTCCGTGTAGACGTAGTGGGTCTTCTTGTTCTTCTGGATCCGGTAGAGCGGCGGCTGGGCGATGTAGACATACCCGGCGTCGATGAGCTGGCGCATGTTG
>CBEUCC010000182.1:0-2713 GCA_965541515.1 uncultured Thermoplasmata archaeon | reverse complement strand
TGGACCGACCAAGGAGTCGTCTTGTACACCCTGGTCAACGCCACCGGCCAGAAGGTCGTCACCGACCGTCCCCTCTCGGCCTCCGCCTCCCAGGACCCCGGCTTCCCGCGCATAGCCGCCACGAGCGACAACCGCGCGGTCGTCGTCTGGGACGACGCACGTTACGGCAGCCGTGAGATCATGTACGTCATCATCGAGCCGGGCCACGAAGGCGACCCCGACCCACCGGAGAACGTGCGACTCACCAACGCCCAGGGTGACAAGACCCAGCCGTGGATCGCGATCGACCCCGACGACAACTTCCACGTCGCATGGACGGACACCCGCGAGGGCGGAAACATGGAGATCTGGTACAAGTTCGCCTACAACTTCGCGCTGGACCTACTCGTCGACCCGATCGACCTCGCGAACATGTTCTTCATGCACCCGAACGAGACGAAGGTCCTCCCAATGACCGTCACCAACAAGGGCGGGCTCCCGGACGGTTACAACATCGACCTCTCATTCATCCCGACGGACATGGTTTCGGCCAACAACTGGCGGATCTCCATCGACACCACCTACATCGAGCAGCTCGAGTCGCAGCAGACTGTCCCGCTGAACCTCACCGTCTACGTGCCGCCCAACGCCAAGGAGGGCGACAACGTCTCCGTGACGGTAAACGCCTCGTCGACCGCGGCACCGACCGAGTTTGACATCATCAGCTTCCCCGTCTACGTCCAAGTCGCGCGCGAGTTACAATTGACGGGTGAGGCGTCGAAGCAGGGGAAGAACGGCCAGACCGTATCGTTCGGCCTGTTCATCGCGAACCGGGGCGACGTCCGCGAGGACGACATCCAACTGCAGCACGTCTTCGGCGCCGGAGAGGACTGGCCCGTCCAGCTCTCCAAGTCGGAGGTGTCGCTCGACCCCGGCGAATCCACGAACTTCACCGTGTTCATCTCGGTGCCGGAGGGCGCGCCAGGCAACGTGCCGGGCCTCTTCCAGATCGCAGCCTACTCGAGCATCGACACGACCGTGCGGGCGACCATGCAACTTACGGTCGTCCCCGCGACGGCCATCGACATCGTGATGTCCGCCGCGCCAGAACAGCGCTCGGTCAAGCCGGGCGAGACCGCCGCCTTCACCATCCACATCACCAACATGGGGAACCTCCCCAGCGCGGTGAGGGTCGATGTGACCGCGCAGAAGCCCACGAGCTTCCCCGGGTGGCAGGCCACGATCGACCGCAACATCGTCTACCTGCGCGGCTCGGAGTCCACGACCATTGAGCTGCAGGTCTTCGTCGCACCAGGCGCAGTCGCGGACACGCGGCTCGAACTCGTCGTAAGCGGCTTCTCGGCCAGCTACGCGGCCGAAGGCCGCGTGACGGTCACGACGCTCGTCGAGCGGATCAAGGACCTCCAGTTCAGCGCGACGGCGCCACCGCCGGTCAAGGTTGGCCGTTCGATCAGCTACGACCTGACGATCGCGAACATGGGCAACGGCGACGAGTCGCTCGAGCTCTACCGCGACTTCGCACCGGAGGGCTGGACGCTGGACTTCCTCGACGGGCCCGCGTCCATCTCGAACGTGTTCGTGCCCCACGGGCAGGCCAAGACGATCCAGGCACGCATTGGCGTTAGCGCTGACGCGGTGGCCGGGACGCACTACCCGACCGTGCGGCTGCAGGACCGGTTCGGTGGGAGCCACGAGGTGGTGCTCACGACGGTCGTCGAGCAGTTTTTCGCGGTGTCCATTACGGCCACCGAGTTCAAGCTCGACGGGTCGCCGGGGACCCGCGTGGAGTATGCGCTCCACGTGACCAATGAGGGCAACGGCTGGGACAACTTCACGCTGAACACCCTCGACCTGCTGCCGGGCTTCGAGCCGGAGTTCTACCTGATCACACGCGACGCCCAAGGGCTCGAGTTGCGTGAGAACATCGAGAGCACCCTCGAGCTGAGCCACGGCGAGTTGGCGGACCTGCGCCTGTCGCTGTCGATCCCGCTGACGACGACCGCCTCCAATGTCGAGTTCTCCGCTTTCGCGGAGAGCTCGGGTCAGGAGCAAGACGGCGTGATCCTGGTGATCGCGATCAAGAAGGCCGACCTTCGGCCGGGCGTCATCACGTACACGCCCGAGACACCGGAGGCCGGGCAGATCACGGCCATCACGATTGAGATCCTCAACAGCGGCGAGATCGACGCCCAGCCGGTGATCGTGGTGTTCCGCGACAACCGTCAGGAGATCGCGCGCGAGGAACTCGTGCGTATCGCATCGGGTCAGCGTGGTTTCGTGACCTTTGCGTGGTTGCCGACGAGCGGCGTCCATGACCTCGAGTTCGAGGCGGACCCGGTCGAAGGGCCTGGCGACATCATCGGGCGCGTGGTCGAGAAGGACGAACAGAACAACCTGATCACCGCGAGGAAGGACGTGGGCACGATTGGACCCACGCTGCCCGGCTTCGAGGCTCCGTTCGCCCTCTCGGTGATCGTACTGGCCGCGCTTGCAGGCGCGAGCCGGCGCCGCCGCGTCGAGTGAATTCACGCGCTCCCCTTTCCGGGCGCCCCCGCGGGCGGCCGCCCCCCCCCCGTGGTGGCCCGGGGTGGGGCGGAGCGCCGTCGGGTCGGGCTTCGCGGGCGGGTTGAGGGCGGGGGCGGGTCTTTCTCGGCCCTTCCCCGGCGGGATCGGACGCGAGGCACCACGATGGTATTGGCAAGGGCGCCTCCGC
>CBEUCC010000181.1:0-2771 GCA_965541515.1 uncultured Thermoplasmata archaeon | reverse complement strand
TGGAGGTAGTCGTCGAAGTTGCGCTTGTGGTTGATTTCATGATCATGAATTGGTGTCATTCTCGATACCCGGGGGAGAGTGGCGGGGATGGTATTTGAGTGGGGGGAGGGGGTCGGTGAAAGTGTGGGGGCTGGAAGATGGGGATCGTGTGTGGGAGTCGCACGTTGGCGCTAGCCGGTCTGTGAGAGGCGGGCGGTTTGTGGCCGGGATTCCCGGCCGGGTCTTCGGGCCGGGGAGAGGCGGCGAGGGATCGGCATGGGGAGGGCACATTGCTCCCTTATTCGAAGGAAAGATCGGGCTTCGTGAGGAAACGGCGTGAGGCCTTCTGCACGAACGGCCCCGTGTCTGGAGGATCTTGTTTCACAAGAATCAGAGAGTCGTCCTTGAGTTGGATTCTTACCATTCCTCTTGACACGTCGCAACCAGGGGCTCGAACCTCCCAGATGATGAAAGGCGGAGGGCTCTTTTGCAGGGTTTGAGCCGTGAAGTGTATAGGAATATCTTCGTCAAACAACCGTGTGGATACACCGCGATAGACCGAGAGTCCCCTCGATTCGCGCCATTTGACCTGGGCAAACGCCACACGATTCCGAGATCTTCCATTGAGCATTTCGAGAGGCCTCAACTCGA
Source organism: uncultured Thermoplasmata archaeon (assembly GCA_965541515.1). Classification (GTDB taxonomy): domain Archaea; phylum Thermoplasmatota; class DTKX01; order DTKX01; family DATEUP01; genus DATEUP01. Next base: position 2,141 of record CBEUCC010000181.1, on the reverse strand, counting down.
ACGGGTAGCGGTCGGGAGCCCCGACCAAGGTCTCCTCAAATACAAGCGTGACAAGCGCTTGACTGATCTCGCCATCGCCCTCATTCATCAGCTCCATGTTTATCTCAATACTGTGACGTGTTGGACCATCGACAATTCCTAGGTCGAACGCGTCAATGCGAGCTCGGTGCCTACGTATGTAGATGTCGAGCGAAGGATCCGGCGAGCCGCGGCGCGTGAGAACATCCCGAATTTCATAATCTTCCATCGGAACGGCCCGCGATTCATAGCGTTTGTAGTACCTCTTGTCCCCCGCCTGGTGGGGGCCTCGAAAACTCTGAGGAATGATCACCAGCACGATCCGGCCTGTGCCGCTAGAGTGGGAGAATTCCCTTATTCGAAGGCCATCAACAATGGGGTGTATTCTGCTATGTATGACTTGTTCCAACCAGTCCTTGCTTGCTTTTGGTTCAGCCACGGGCTCAAATCGAACAGCGGCACCATCCTGTTCCGCCACGCCATAGATGATAACTCCGCCATCCGAGTTTGCAAAAGCCGAAATGTCCTTTGTCAGTTCGTTCGTAGGTTGTCCACCAGGGGATAGAGCCAATCCGCTCTTGATCTCGAAATGAAGGTCTTCACTCCGGCCCGTCCTGACGATGTTCTCGATGTCTGCCAAGGTCCATCGAGTGGGATCCTTGCTCATGCTAAGGATCTCCCGCCGGGTCTGGAAGCTTGCGTCCTTGCGTCTTCATAGCGCCGCCTACGCCTGGCGTGGCGTCCAAAATCGACGATGTGGAAATAGGAATGCACAGATCCACGCCGTGCGAGAATGAACATTTCTCCGATCGGTCTACTATTCCAGATCCCCCTTTCGCTATGTCGCTGGAACGGGAATCCCCTGGGCCTCCAAATGGCTTTTCAGCGCCGAAACGCGCGACTCGAGGTCCCCACCAGCCTTTGCCAGCACTTCGAGCGCGCGAGGAGTTCGATACCAGACTGCACCGACCTGTCTTCCCGCGGTTTCGAACTGCAATTGGTGAATCGCTCCCTTCAGTTCGATGATCGGACTTATGCATCCAAGTTGCATCCCACCGCTCGGGATCCCCCGTCCCACCACAAGCGCTAGATCCTCCGGGCTCAGAAGTTCGTAAAGTCTCCCATCCTGTAGGCGGCTCCGTGTAAACGGGTAGAAGTCGGAGTCGCCAAGCACAAGATCTGGAGATTGGCTTTGCAATCGACCTAGAACGCCAGCAAATTCAATATAAATGAGTTGCAGCATCCTCTCCCGCGTTCGTGTCCTGTACCATTCAAGTGTTTCCTTCCCCGACGCACGCACGCTGCTATCCCCCCGTCGAACAAGCAACTCCAATCTTCCACCGACGTCGGTAAGGATCGGTCTGGTGGTTCGCCGGACTTCGACAACAAGTGCCGATCTCGCGCCATCCTCGTCGGCAAGAGGAACCCTAGTGATTTGCCTAACCAACGAGGAGGGATCCGTTGAATACCAATCCGCCGTTTGATCGGTTGGCTCCCCCAGTGATTGTCTGAGGCGTTCAGAGTCTAGGGCAGTCCCGATGACATTCCTATCGTTGTCGACGCCGACGAAGACCTCTCCACCATTGGTGTTCGCGAGAGAACAGACCGCCCTCCTGAACGCCGGTCCAACATCGGAAATGCAGGCCTTGAATTCCTGGCGATCCCACTCGGCCAGTCGGAGCAGGTATTCGCGAAGGACGTCAACCGTGAGAGACTTGGGTCCCGCAAACGTGAGAAAGGTCGAAGGAAGGTCTCGATCGGATGCCACAAACTCACCTGGTTGGTGGATGCATTTGGAACCTTCGATTGGTCGATATCCTTTTCTCGACCACTTCACGGCCCGCCCCGCCCCCGGGGGCCCGGCCGGCTGGCATTAGCCGTCCTGGGGGGCATCCGCTGTCCCCCGCCTCAACGCCCCGCCACCCACATCCACCCCACCAGCCACCCCGGAATGACCCACGCCGCCGCCAGCCCGGCACGAGGGCGGGGTCCCACTCCCCTGCGAGCGCGAGGGTGAGGCACTTCCAGGTGATGACCGCCGGGAGGAAGCCGAGGACGGGGAGGAGGTGGGCGATTTGGAGGTAGTCGTCGAAGTTGCGCTTGTGGTTGATTTCATGATCATG
>CBEUCC010000180.1:0-2801 GCA_965541515.1 uncultured Thermoplasmata archaeon | reverse complement strand
CGTGGTGGAATCTGGTGCGCAGGAACTGCTCGGGCTCGTCGGCGAACTCCACGCTGTCCACAGGCTTCTCGCAGAGTTCCTTCAGCCGGTTGATCGCGCGGGCCTGCGGGCCGATCGCCTTGCGCAGTTGCCCGGGTTCGACCACGAACACAACGCGGTCCGTGAGGTTCACGTAGTCCTTGGGACGCGCGTGGGTTACCTGCTCGAAGAGCCCGAACACCCGCAGGTCGTCCTCGGTGATCGTCCGTTCTTGTGCCGGCGCCACCCGAAGTCGACCCCCACTTTCCCCGGCGCGACCCGCCCCGCCAGCGGCCCGCTCAGGCCACCTGCAAGATGTCCGACTCGCCCGGCTTGACCACCGCGAGCGTCGAGACCGCGAACGGCTTGCCGCATGCGGCACCCAAGTCGAAGTTCGTCCCGTCGAAGGCGTGCACCTTCGCGCCCGCCTTCCGCAGGTGCTCGATAAAGTCCTCCGGGCAGTTCTTGGCCACGACGACGAGTTTAGCCGCGCGCGCCCCGACGGCGCGCTTGGCCTGCGCGAACCCGAAGAGCACCTCGCCCGTCGAGACGGCTAAGCGCAGTGACCTCGAGATGTCGGCCACCTACTTCGCCTCCGCCGGGGCCGCCTCGGTCTTGGGCGTCTTCGGGCGGTAGATCAGCTCGACCGCTCCCGTCCCGATCGTCACGGGCTGGCCTACGATGATGTTCTCGGCGACCCCCTCCAGGGGGTCGACCTCGCCGCTGACGCCCGCCTTCAGCAGGTGGGCGGTCGTGATCTCGAAGGCGGCCCTGGCCAGGATCGACGCCTTCGCGCCCGAGATGCCGTGGCGGCCAATCGCGCGCACGTCGCCGTCGCAGCTCATCAGGTCCGCGACCAGCATGATGTGCCGGATGTCCACCGTGAGGCCCTGCTCTCCGAGTGTCTTTTGCGCCTCGCGCACGATCGAGTTGCGCGCGGCCTCCACGCCGAGCACCTGGAAGATCTCCGAGATGGAGTTGGTGAGCGTCCGGTCCGGGTTGACCTTCGGGTGGCGCAGCACCTTGGCGAGGTTCGACCCCTCCGTGTAGACCACGTAGCCCTCGTTCTCGCGCCGGATGATGGCGCGCGTGATGCCGTCGATCCCCTTGATCTTCGTGGCCTTCACGGCCTCCGTCAGCGCGTGCAGCTTGAAGTACGACGGTTCCTGGAGGGTGATTATGAACTTCGCGTCCTTGTAGGCCAGGTTGTCGAAGGACTTCTTCTTCATCTTGTGGATGGCTCGTTGGATGTCATCGGGCGTGATCTCTTTCTTCTTGAGCCGGGACGGAACGGGCTCGACGACGACGGCCATGTTGATCACGTCCGTCTCGATCACCGCGATGTCCGCCAGCCGCGTGGTCTCGATCTCCGAGGCGATCTTCTCGACCGCGTCGTAGTCCTGCGCGTAGTCACGCCCTATGTGGATCTCCATCATGGGCGTCGAGGGCTCGCGCCGCGCGTCCACGATCTCGATCAGCCGCGGCAGGCCGAGCGTGACGTTGATCTCCGCGACACCCGCATAGTGGAAGGTGCGCATCGTCATCTGCGTTCCCGGCTCGCCCACGGACTGGGCTGCGATGATGCCGACGGACTCCGTCGGGTCGATCAGCGCCGTCTGGTATGCCTCTAGGGAGCGGTCGAGGATTACGTCGAGCTGCTCCTTCTTTAGCTTGAGCTTGGCCGTCTTGCGCGCGATCTGGTTCACGATCTTGCGCGGCAGCCACCCATCGCGCTGCTTGAGCAGCTCGACGATCTTCCGCTCGTCCCTCGAGTAGGGCCGTTCGATCTTCTTGAGCTTGTCCAGCGGGAGCACGTCGGCCTCGGTCTCCTCCCAGTCCTCTACCTCAACCTGACGTTTGCCTCGAGCCGGCGGGGCACGCCGCACGGGTGCCGCCTTCCTCTCGCTCTCGTCGGCGTCCCCGAAGGGCAGGCCATCGTCGTCCTCCTCCTCCTCGTCGCCCTCGGTCACCTCGGTGGCCGCCGGGGCCTGCCGAGACGCGCCCGACCGACCGGCCGACGCCATCGCCCCGTGGACCTTCGTCGCCTCGCTCTTGTTGAGGACTGCGTGTAGGTCCTCCATCGAGGAGCGCTTGACGGCTGAGAGGGTGAGCCCCGCCTCGGCGAGCTTCTCTGCCGCGCGGCGGTCGACCCCGCGGCGCATGAGCGCGTTGACGGTGTCCTGCTTACCCATCTAGTTCCCCTCCGTGATCGAAATGAGGCGGCTCGAGCCGCCCAGCGCCGTCACCGTCTCGGTGTACCGCGAGGCCATCTCCCGGCCACCCTCGGCAAGGCCCTGCTTGAGGGCCGCCCACGCCGGGCCGAATGGGCTCTCGGGCGCGCGCAGGTCCCCGTCCGCGCCATGGAAGAGGTGCGAGACCCGCCGCACTTCAGCGCCCGACACCGACGCCACGGACATCGCGAAACAGAGCTCGAATGCGTCGAGCAGGTTCGCGCCCGCCGGCCCCATCGTCTCGGCCGCCGCGCGCACTGCCCGGCCCGAAAGCCGCACGGCGTCTTGGTAGGCGCCGCGCTCGAGTGCCGCCTTTGCGTCCCCGAAGTGCTTCCGCGTGCCTACGATCTGCGCGCCTTGCTCGCGCGCGATGAGCACGAGGTCCCGCGAGCCCGGCAGGAGGTCGGCGGCCACGCGCCGAATCCGGTCCTTGGTGCCGTCGCGGTCGGGGTGTACCGCCTGGCTGGACGAGGCTCCATAGAGTAGGTGGAACGGGATCATCTTCAGTCACCCCCCTCCTCGAACGAGAACTCCTCCTCTTCAAGCTCGATC
>CBEUCC010000179.1:0-2814 GCA_965541515.1 uncultured Thermoplasmata archaeon | reverse complement strand
ATTCATAGGGGGCGGTTCGCCATGGGGTGGCGGGTTGGGGTCAAGATAGTAAGGCGTCCGTGGGAGCCGACCTGCCCCGGGCCGCGCGGGACGGCCCTCAACCCGCGCCGACGACTTCGTTGAGCTCCTGGCGGAGCCGGTCGTAGAGCCCCTGCAGCTGCTTCTCCTGTTTCTCCACGCCCTTGATCTTGATTTCGAGCTCTTCCTTGCGCTCAGAGAGCGCGTCCTTGATGCCGCCGACGTCATCCGTCTTGATGAGCAGCGACCCTGCCGCCTTGTATAGCGTGGAGCCCTCCGGCAGCCCGTCGATCTCCTCGAGCGCGAACTCAATTTCGTTCATGTGAGATCGGTACTGTTGCCTTTGGGCGCCGTAGACCTGCAACTGCTGGTAGAGCTGCTGGAACTTCGCCAGTTTTTCTTGGATTTCGCGGGGCACGGACACGGGGGGTGGTCTCCTTTCCTAGGGTCGCGGGTAAGGTCGGCCGGAACTTAAAGGGTAGGGGCAGGCCGGTCATTCCTCTTCGTCGTCGTCGCGCGCCAGCACCGAGACATCCATCGCAAGCGCGGCCATCCGCATATGCGCGTTGAGGGCGGCCCGGAGCGAGGCGAGGTTCGTCGATCGGACGCGCACCTCGAGGGCTCGGCCGCCGCGCAGGCGGCGCATGGACACGCTGTCGCCCTCCGTGCGGGGGCCGCCGGCCAAGACGTCGGGGCCTAGCGCCGCCTCGACCGCCGCAAGTCGCCGCCGGCCATCCGGTCCCGCACCAAACTCAACGGAAAACGACGCCCTATGGAGCACGGGGGGCTGCCGTCGCCGCCTCCCGGCCGGCGCGCGTGCACGCTTTCTCGCGGGGCGTGCCGAAGACATGAGTACCTGGGGGCTTGCCAGCACCTTCACGCTTATCTACCCCTGCGGGCCATCGCCCTCCCGGGGAAGGCCATAAGCGAACTGAAGAGCCGTACGAATGTACGGACTACGACCGGAGTTGAACCCCACGCGAGCCACGCGGACCTCTTCTGCCCCGGCTGCCAGACCGTTTCTCGGCACGCGTTCCTCAACCCCGACGACCCGACCAGCGTCAAGTGCAGCCGGTGCGGTGCCGCACGGGACCTGAACCGGTGGGAGCCCGAGGAGAGCGAGATCAGCCTCGCGGGCTACGCGTCTGGCGAGGACGAGCAGGGCTAGTGCGCGCGGTATCGCATTTCGGGACGAACGAAGCGCTGCGCGCCGCGGCACGCGGCGATAGCCGGTTGGAAGCGGACGTCATCATTCGCCTTGGCGTCGCCTGGAGCCCAAGAGGTGGCCCCCGCGTACGAGCCGCGGGGCGCCGGACTAACGGGCCTTGATCGTCCGCTTGACATTGGGGCGCGTCTTGTAGAAGATCTTCGAGCCGCACCGCTCGCACTGCAGGCCAACGGTGGACGTGTCTAGCTGGATCTTCATCCGGCACCGGCCGCACTTGTACATCGGGTGATCTCCAACCTCCCCTTAGTCCTGCGCTTTGGCCGGGGCGGCCGCAGCGCCGCCCTCGGGTTCCTCGCTCTCCACGACTTGGGGCAAGCCGGAGGCTTCGGAGGGGGTCGGTGTGTAGGCCCCGCCCGCAAACTTGAGGCCGCAGTGGCGGCAACGCCACACGCCGGTTGCGAAACGCTTCACCGATTCAAACTCGCACCGGGGGCACTTGTAACGGGCCTTCTGCATCCGCTCGACCGCGGCCACGCTCCGGCGCGTCCTGACGCCGTAGCGCGGGCCGTAGCGGCCCGCCGACCCCACCTTCTTGAGACCCGATGCCACCCCGTTGTGCCTCCACATCCCCCGACGCCTTTACGATCTACACGGTAGCCTTCTTGATGGCCTCGCGCGTCTGGTGGGCAATTTTCTGGCTAGTCCGGACGATGTATTTAACCTCGTCGACCGTGAGACTCCCAGTCCCGCCTTTCTGCATCGCGCGCACAGCGCCGTGCTCATCGACGCCCACCGTCAGCCGTGCCTCGGCCACGGATTCCTCGTCAACGTGCGGGTCGAAGAAGATGTTCTTGCCAATCTTGACGGCCGTGACGGACGTCGGCGTGTGGTGCACCTTCAGTGGCACGTTCTCCTCGCCGACCCCTTTGTCTTTGGCCGGTAGCACGGCCAATTTCAGGGCCGTAACAGCTCCGACAAGCGCCGCGTCGAACAGGTTACCGTCGTAGTGGATGACGTGGATGTCGATGTTCAGCAACCACACTTTTTCGCCCTTCTTGATGCAGAGGTCTGCAAGGACGATCATCTTGGACTCCCGGATGCTGCGGTCCACGACGCGGGCCACCTCGATCGCGGCCTTGCTCGGGGGTCCGGGCTCGAAAGTGGGCGAAGCCAGGGGGACGAGCTCGGCGTTCGTGATGATGACGCCGTCATTGGGGCGGTCGCCGAACGGCGTGCCAAGCCCTGCCTTGACCCCGACAATCACCGTCGTCCCACCGAGGCGCACGAGCGCAGAACCCTCCGCTGTCCCGATGCGGTTGGGGACGATTTCGAGCGGGCGGATCTCTTCCGCCTTGCGCCCGTCCACGCGTTGTTCCTTGAGCGCGAGTTCGTGGAGGTAGTCCTTCTTCAGTGCCGAGACCATGTTGTCCGACATCAGAAACCACCTCCACCGGAGCGCTCACGCCCACCGCCGGCTGGTCGCCGGCGGCGCCTGGAGTTGCCGCGGCCCATGCGGTCGCGGTCGGCAAATTCATCCATCCGATCTTTCTCGTCGACACGCCGACCGGAGCCGCGGTCGCCGCCGCGGTCTGACCCGCGGTCACCCTCACGGTCGCCGCCGCGGTCTG
>CBEUCC010000178.1:0-2851 GCA_965541515.1 uncultured Thermoplasmata archaeon | reverse complement strand
CCCCTTGTCCGCGAGCACGAGCGCGCCGGCCTCTAGAGTCCACTGGCCGGGGGCCAGGTCGTCTTTGATCGCGGCCGCCGTCAGGCCCGCGGCCGACGACGACTTTCCCGAGGCGTAGATCGCGCGTGGCGCAAGCTGCACAATGTAGCGGAGTAATTGGCTCTTGGCTGTGCCTGGATCACCAACTAGTATGCAATGGATGTCGCCGCGGATGCGCGTCCCGTCCGGCAGGACCTTCGGGACCCCGCCAAAGAGCTGGAGCATCAGCGCCTCCTTCTCCACCTCGAGCCCGTAGATTGACGGCGCGATCGACCGCGTGAGCTTCTCGTAGACCTGCGCGTCGCTAGCAAGCAACTTGATGCGCTCTTCGTCCTCCTTGGTGATCGGGATCTCTTCGTAGTCGTGCTTCTGGCGCTCGACCGAGAGGATCTCAAGAAAGATGTCGAAGATCGTCGCCTTCCCGCCGGCGGTGTGCCGCGGGTACTCGCGGAGGATCCCGTTGAGGACGACACGGTCGCCCGGGGACACGACGCCCGCGAGGTCGTCGTCCAGGAACCCTGCAAGCCTCTGCGGTTGGTCCCCCCCGCGCAGGCCCTCCGGCGACTCCTGCATCTCGATCCGCTGTGTGTCGACGAACTCCGAGAACCGTAGTGTCTTGCCCTCGCCAGGCTCCTCGAAGGGGTTCGTGAGTGAGGCCGGCCCGGTGAGTAGCACGAACTTCGTGGAGGCGGCCGAACGCTTGCAGCCCCCCTGGTCCTCGTAGCACTCGAGCGGCTCCTTCAGCACATTCCCGTCCTGCGACACCTCGATGGCCGCCGTGCACCGAACGCACTGGAAGACGGCTTCCTGGATCTTGGGTCGCACCTCGGTGACCTTGCGCACGAGCCCGTCGACCGTGATCAGGCGCCCGAGGTGCTTCTTGCGGATACTGCGCACCTCGACGCGGACGTCCTTGAGGTCCGCCGGGAATTCCCGGACGCGGAAGTGGATCGGAGCGTCTAGGTGGCGCGGGAGCAGTTCACGCAGCGCCAACTCTGCGGCGTAGATGGCCTGCTTGGGGCGTTGCACGAGGTACTCGGCGAGGTCCGCGTCGTACTGCGAGATCATCCGGTAATCGGTGCTGAACGAGCGGACGTCCGGGTAGGCCTGGGCGACCTCCAGGATCTGGGGCTTGAGCCGGTACTCGGTGAAGTACCGCTCCCACGTCTCGCGGAGGGCTTCAAGCGTGAATTCCTTAACCATGGGGGCACACCCCAGCGAGGATGTCCGATAAAGCCGTTTGGGGGGGTGCGGTGAAAGCCGGTTAGCCCCCTTTGCTTCCGGTGGACGGGAACCGATCGGTGGCGGGGCTAAGGGCCCTTCCACTCCAGGCCCGGGGCTACTCGCCCTCTACTTTGAGGAACGCCTTGATGACGGAGAGGTCCACGGCCTGTTCGAACCCGTACCCGAACTCCGCGATGAGGCGGGCGCCGTAGGCGATCTCGAATGGTTTGCGCGAGCCATCGGCGTACAGAAGCACGCGCTGGCGCATCTCCGCCGTGCGCCGGCCGGTGGAGGACCTGATCCCGATCCTGCCGAAGCCCTCGAGGACTTCGCGCGCAAGCGCCTTCGAGTCGACCCACTGGACAGTATGCACTTTGCCCGACCGCGCAAGTTCGTAGGCTTCCTTGTCTAGCGACCACTCGTTGACCACATGGGTGATGTAGAGGTCTTCGGGGGGCTCGCGTGAGGGAACGGCCTGGGAGAACTTCCCCCGCAGGCGGTCCTCATGGTGTTCGCGGACAAAGGCGATCGCGTTGTAGAGATTCCGGCGGCGCTCGGCGGCCGAACCCGTCTCCGCCGAGTAGGCGAACAGGACCACGTGCTCGCCGTCCTCCACTTGGCGCGTGCCCTCCTCGTGGGCCTTCCGGATGAGGTCGAAGTAAGCCGGCCGCAGCGCCGGCGGGGCGTGCTCCTCCCACAAGCCCTCGTTTTCGATGTACTCGTCCCCCTCGATCTCGCGGCGCAGCTCCACCGTGTCCTGCCGGAACGGGGGGAGCACGGCTCCGCCGGCCCGGGCCACCTCGAGCTTGGCCGCTTCCTCGAAACCGAGGCCTTCGTACCCGACGGACAGCAGCGCGCGGGTGATGCTCACGGTGGCCGGCTGTCCCTCGGGCGTCCGCGCGCGGATCCTGTTCGTTCGCTGAATGCGTTGGACAGACGAGACCGAGGTGAAGTGCCCGGCATCTAGGAGGTCGAGCAGCCGCTTCACCAGGCGCTCGCGGTCGACGTAGATGTAGGCCTTCACCACCTCGAAGTAGACCCACTTCTTGATCTCCGAGGGCAGGTCCCACGCGAAGTAGGTACGTGGGAGGGTCGCTGCGTGGTCGGGCCCGGCCTCGAGCCGGTACATCCGGTAGCGGAAGTAGTAGTTGGAGGCCATCGCCTTCATCTTCTCCTTGCGGGCGCTATCGGCCGAACGCTCCCGCATCCGGAGTTTGGGTTGGTAGTCGATGAGCGCACCCGGGTCGCTGGCCACGTCGCCGAGTTCGTGCATTCCGTACTTGTCGTAGTACCACGCGAAGAGGACAACGCCGGCCTCGGGCTCCACACTCACCAGCACTCGGCTTGTTTCGGCCTTCCGGAGCAACTCCTCCCATGGGGCGACAAGGCGCTGCTCCGGCGGGTCCTGCACCCGCGGTCCCTTCGCTCGACTTCGTGTGCGGGTCGTGTGGACGGGTGACCAGGAGGACGGCACGCCTGGGCGATGCGGGCGCCTCGATATGGGCTTTCTGCGAGCTGCCTACCCGGATCGCCCGTCGCTGTCCTGCGCGGACGCGTCCTTCGCGCGCGCGTCGAGGCGCGCGTTGCG
>CBEUCC010000177.1:0-2902 GCA_965541515.1 uncultured Thermoplasmata archaeon | reverse complement strand
GCGCTGACAGACAGATTTGGATGGCGTCTGAAACACGCGCTATCCTAATCGTTGAATCTTGGGCGCCGTTCTCGCCACTGGGATTTACCTGAAGAATCAACGATCGATGCGTAATCCGATTGCGCCAATCGACGAATGCCTTGTACTCCCCCCTTTCCAGATCGAGGCTAAGTCCGGCAAGGGCCATTAGCGACTTGCTGAACTTCCTTCGTCGCATCATGCCTAGCTGCCGGAAGACCGAATTGGAACCGGCAAAGCTCCGCTCTTCAGAGGGGGTTCCTTCAAGCATGCCGAGGACAATTGCCGCCGTGTCAAGCAAGTCAACGGCACCGGCGATAGCCTCCTTCAGAAGGAAGGCCTGGAAGAAGGGGGGCTCGTTCTTGCTTGTGGATAGCCCATTGATAGACTTGAAAACCTCTAGGTCAAAGAACGATAGTAGGAAACCGGCCCTGGTCGCCACATATCGCAAAAGTAGGGCCCGGATCATCACGTGTGAAGTCTCGTCCGCAGATAGCCTGGTGGATTCTACTGTGAGCTTGCCGTCAACCCAATCCTCCAATGACCATTCCCCACGCAGAGATAACTCCGTCCCGAACCCGAGTCCCAAGCCGAGTGCGCTTGTCATCATGGGAGCAATATCGGCATAGCGCACTTCGGGGATCGCGCCCAAAAGGACAGGAGGCCTTGGGGTTTTCAACAGGTGCGAGACCAGGTGGTCAACAACCCCGTCAGGGGGGTTTGGGCCAATGCGCTTCAGGAAGGCCCGAATGAACCCGTCGAGCCTCGAATCGGCCGCTACTGAGGACGCAAAGTCGCGGTCTTTCAACCCTCGCTCAAGCAGAAATGCGGCCTCGGTGGAGCATGGGTCGGCAACCGGATTCGGCAGTTGAAGAGCCAAGGACGCAAGCGCCAAACCCCGATTTCCAATGGCCATTCCGTGGCCAGGATCAACCCTCAATGCCTCCGTATAGCATTGGAGCGCCTCCAAGGACCTCCCGGTTTCATCAAGCAAATTGCCCTTGTTCACGAAGGCCTCAGCCGCGTCGCTTGATTCTTTGATCACCTCGTCAAATAACCTGGCAATCTCAGATGCGAACTCTAGCAACTGCCCAAGTTCCAGGCGATCGTCGCCCGCAGCCGCCATTGAATGGCTCATGAGGTTATGCTCTGCGTTGGCCAGGTTGTAGGAGAGGTTCATCCGAAGGCTGGAGGGTAGCCCGGGCTGTTCAACCCTAGCGATGGCCTGCTTGAAATGCTGGCGGCCGCGCATCAAACGGGCCCGATCTTTAGGTTGGTTGGGGTCATCCGTGATAATGATCCCCTTGAGGATGTGGTATGCAGCGACGTCGCCGTGTAAGCGCTTGATTTCGTTTGCGGTACCATCAGACTCGTCATACCTACGAGTTTCGATCTCGATTTGGCCCCGCAGGAACAACGCCTCCTGATCTGTCGGCAGCTCGTCAAGTAGCTTTCTTACGAGGACCATGGACTCCTCTACATTCCCTGCTCCAAACAGCCTCCAAGCTCTACCGAGGAGACCGTTGGAACCCGCCCCATCATCGCTAGTCAAACGAACACCTTCCAAACCCCAACATGAGCCCCAAAGGTCCGATCCCCAACAGCCGGAAGGCGGCACCCCTTGACCAAGAGTCTGACGCTGCTATGCGCCTTGGTCGACCATCTCTAGGATCTCCTCAGAGTACAACTCCAACTTTTTCCGTTGCTTCTCCGTCAACGGCCTCGAATGCGCGATATCCCTCCGTATCGGCCCCAACTCCCGCAACTTGGCCCCCACGAGATCCCGGTCCCCAAACACGGCCTCGAACGCCTCTCCCCAGTTCCTGTCCTCGCAGATGATCGTCGCATAGTCGGGGAAGTCGAGGTAGTGCACCACCCCCACCGATTTTCCCCGCATCCAGGGGTACTGCGCATCATTCCTAACGAGCCGGCTCTCCGCCCGGTTCCTCGCGGCCTTCGGCACGCGACTCCCCCACCAATCCGAGTCCAGAGGCTCGAGCCGCTCCTCGATTAGCCGCCGCAGCCCGCGTTCGAGCCTTACCATCGCCTCATAATCGGCGCCTTCCCCCCCGGCGGCTCGCGGCGCCGTGGGCTCCACGACGTCGGGGAACCCCTCGATCTTGGTTTCGAGACTCACGATGCGCCAGAACGTGGTCTCGGCCTTCGCCGCCTGCTTCGAAGCCGTAACCTGGCGGAGCAGGGACGACCGCGTGCGGGGCTCGAGGGGGCCCCCGTGGGTCTGGATGGCAGATCGCATCTCGTCGGCGAGCGCGTTGGCGGCTTGCTTCTTCGCGCGGGCCTCCTGTCGGCGCTGCTGGGCGGCGCTGGACTTGAGCGACTCGCGGACGAACTTGGTGCCGGGGCGGCGCTGTCCCAGCCACTGTTTCGACAGGGAGCCGCCGATTTGCGCGAAAATGTGCTCGCCGATTGCCTGACCCGCGGCCGGCCCCCTACGCGAATCCTCGATGACATCGAGGTGGGACTGCGCTCGGGCGGCCACACGGCTCGCGGCTCCCTTGAGGGGCCGGAGGTCGAGAGACGCAGACTCCCGCATGATTCGTCTTACCCGACGCCTCAGGATAAGGCTTCTGCCGGGGGTGGTGAATGTCGCCTCCGCGGTGTGGGGCGACGAGGCGCGGCCGACGGAGCCCCTCACGTTCCCCCGCCGAATACCACCCACCCCCACAACGCTACCCCCGACAGCACCCCGAGCGCCACCGTGGGGTCCCAGGCGCCGCGGGTGAGCTGCTCGGCGTACGTGACGACCGCCACCGCGGGGGCGAGGGACGCGAGGAAGAGGAGGTGGAGGCGGAGGGCTTGTGTGGATTCATGAGGGGGGATGGGTTGCATTGGACGTCCCGCAGCCATCTGGGCGGGAGGGTAT
>CBEUCC010000176.1:0-3004 GCA_965541515.1 uncultured Thermoplasmata archaeon | reverse complement strand
AACGGATCGTCTTTTGGCCCGAAGCCGTCGCCTCTTCGCCCTCAGCAACCGCCCCGGTAGACAGGGCCTCAAACGCCAGGGTGTAGTTACCGACCGCGAGGGAGGCGGGCAAACTGACCGACCCCGAGACCGCGAGGGTAATGCCGGCGCCCACATTCGTGATCGGGGAGGACAGGTCGGCGGTGATCCCAAGCCCCTGGAGTTGGGCTAGGTTCGAGATCCTGACCTCGTACGAGTCGTGCCCGTTGCCGGCGTTTTTCAGCCGGAAGGAGAAGGGCGTCTCGGCGCCCAGCGGCGCGTCGAAGGTGGCCGGGCTCGAGCCGGGCACGACCGGGTCGACCTCGACCGCGAAGAACTGGACGATGGGAACCGCAGCATCGCCGACGAAGTCGCGCCCGACACCAAAGGCCGAGACATTGGCAACGACCTGCAAGGTGGCGTCGTCCTCGGAACCTGCGCGCGGGGGGACGGTGATCGTGGCGGTGAATGGGATGTCCCCCGAGCCCGTGATCTCGTCGCGCACGGGTGCGATCACCGCGGCCCAAAACGTGCGGAGAACGGAGACGTTGAGCGCGACGGAGACCTCCACAACGTCCGGGACGGTGATGCTGACCGTCCCGTTGACGACGACCTCCGTGGAGGTGTCCCGGTCGACAACGACCGGCTCGATCTCGTCCAGGCGAACGGTGACCTGGGGCAGCTCCGGCCCGGGCGCGCCCTGGGAAACCAGCGCGGGCCCAAAGAGGAGGAGGGCCATTGCCAACGCGACGACCCCGCGCCACACACCCGATCAAGGCCCCGCGACGCTTTAAATAGGTATTCTGACGGCACCCAACGGCCCCCTCGGCGCCCGGGGGGGATCTAGGCAGGGCTTAAATACCGAGCCAGACTTGTCCTAACCGCCAGTAGACAACTACTGGTTACTAAGTGGTGAACATGCCGAAAGGGAGCAAGCGGGTACGCAACCACCCGCCGGAGGAATCCGGCGGGCCGGACAACGAGCTGGCCCGACAGGAAATTGAGTCGCGCCCGCCCGCGGAGGCGAAAGAAGACTTGCCCGCGGCCGGGGGGCCGGGGGTGCAGGAGGTGCCCCCCGCACCAAGCGGCGAGCCGGACTACAAGGACCTGTACCTGCGCGCGTTGGCGGAGCTCGACAACTACCGGAAGGTCCAGGCGCGCGACCGGCGCGCGCTCATCGACCAGGCCTCGGGGGGGGTCCTTGCCAAGCTGCTCGAGCCGGTCGACGCGTTTGAACGGGCTGTGGCCGAGGTGGAGCGCCTGCAGGAGCAGGCGCCCGCGGCGTTCCAGCCGGTCGTCCAACGGTCGGTGGAGGGGATGAAAGCCCTCGAGCGGCAACTGCAGGCCGTCCTCACCTCCGAAGGGGTGGAGCGCGTCGACCCCCGGGGCGAGCCTTTCGACCCGGAGCACCACGAAGCAGTTGCGCGCGTGGAGAGCGCCAAGGAGCACGAGGGGACGATCGTCGAAGTCGTGCAGGTGGGGTACCGCCTCCGCGGAACCTCGCTGCGCCCGCCCCGCGTGGTGGTGGCGACGGCGCCCAGTCCGCTCGAGCCGGCGCACGATGGCGCGCCCGGCGAGAATAGCGATAACGAATCTGAAACAGAAGAGGTGTGAAAAAATGGCAAAAGTGATCGGAATTGACCTTGGAACAACGAATTCGTGCATGGCCTCCATGGTTGGGGGCCGTCCGGAAGTGATCCCCAACGCGGAAGGCGGGCGGACGACCCCGTCGGTCGTCGCGTTCTCTAAGACCGGCGAGGTGCTCGTCGGCCAAGCCGCCAAGCGGCAGGCCATCGTGAACCCTGACCGGACGATCGCCTCGATCAAGCGCAAGATGGGGACGGACCACACCGTCACGGTCGACGGGAAGCAATACACGCCCCAGGACATCTCGGCGTCCATCCTGCAAAAGATGCGGCGCGACGCGGAGGCCTACCTCGGTGAGGACGTGAAGCAGGTCGTCATCACGGTGCCGGCGTACTTCAACGACAACCAGAGGCAGGCGACGAAGGACGCGGGGCGGATCGCGGGTCTCGAGGTACTCCGGATCATCAACGAGCCGACCGCATCGTCGCTCGCCTACGGCCTCGACAAGGAAAGGGGTGAGAAGATCCTCGTCTTCGACCTGGGAGGCGGCACTTTCGACGTCTCCGTCCTCGAGGTGAGCGAGGGCGTCTTCGAGGTGCTCTCGACCTCCGGGGACCCGGTCCTGGGCGGCGACGACTGGGATGAGCTGATCATGAACGGGCTGGCCGCCGAATTCCGGAAGCAGAGCGGGCTCGACGTGTCCAAGGACCGCCACGCGATGCAGCGGCTCAAGGAGGCGGCCGAGAAAGCCAAGATCGAGCTCTCGACCGTGACCACCACGAACATCAACCTCCCGTATTTCAGTGCAACGCCAGATGGTCCGGCGCACCTGGACCTGAACCTGACCCGCGCGAAGATGGAGGAAACCACGAACGACCTCTTCGCCCGCCTGCGCGGGCCCACAGCGCAGGCGCTCAAGGACGCCAAGCTCCAGACCTCAGAGGTCGACCGGATCATCCTCGTCGGCGGGGCGACCCGCATGCCCCGGGTGCAGGCGTGGGTGAAGGAGTTCTTCGGCAAGGAACCCTACAAGAACATCAACCCGGACGAGTGCGTGGCCGTCGGTGCGGCGATCCAAGGCGGCGTCATCAAGGGCGACGTGAAGGACATCGTCCTGCTCGACGTCACGCCGCTCTCGCTCGGCGTCGAGACGGAGGGGCGCCTCTTCGAGCGGATCATCGAGCGCAACACGACGATCCCGACGCGGCGGAGCAAGACCTTCTCGACCGCGTCCGACAACCAGACCGCCGCCGAGATCCATGTGATGCAGGGGGAGCGTTCGATGGCTGCGGACAACATCTCGCTCGGCCAGTTCCACCTCGTGGGGATCCCCCCGATGCCGCGGGGGATGCCGCAGATCGAGGTCACGTTCGACATCGACGCCAACGGCATCCTCAAT
>CBEUCC010000175.1:0-3027 GCA_965541515.1 uncultured Thermoplasmata archaeon | reverse complement strand
GGCACCCCGCCTGGTGAACCCCGTCGTCGTGCCCGCCCAGCCGCAGGGCGGCCCGACCGTGACGGTCCAGGTGACGTACTTCGATGCGCAGGACGACCCGCCCGTCGTCGTGGAGTTGCTCGTCGACGGCGAGCCCCACCTGATGGAGCCGCTCGACCCGCGCGACATCTTCGTGCTCGACGGAAAGGTCTACGTGGTCCGGATTACCGTGTCGCCCGGCTTGCACAACCTCTCGTTCCGCACGACCGACGGTGCGCCTGGCAACGCGGACGTCCTGCTCGCGGGCCCGCCGCTGGAGGCCGTCGTCGACCCGGTGGTGGCCGTCAACAACGCGTTCCTTGCGCTCTTCCTGAGCGCAGCGCTCACACTCGTGGTCATCGTCTACTTGGCCGCCACGCGACGCGACTTGGACCCCCCCAAGAAGCCGGCAACGCTCGAGCCGGAGGACGCCATGGTGTTCTTGGAGGGCCCGACACTGAGCCCCATCGAGCCCCAACCCGTGGCCAAGGCCGGCGCCCCCAAGAGCAAGGAGGACGCGCTCGAGGAGGAGGCGGCCGAGGAAGCCGAACGTGTCTCGCGCATTGCCAAGGATGTGGACAAGGACCTTAGTCCACACGACGAGGCCTAGGCCGGGCCCGTCAGGAAGATGCGGCCCTGGTACCGCAGCGTCGGGACCTTCTCCGTCCCGGGCTCGATCCGTGCCCAGTTGGCAAGCGTCACCGTTTGGAAGGTCACGGGGTCGAGCACCTGGACCTCCAGACCGGCCACGCTCACGACGACCGCGTCCTCGACGTTCGCCTCCTTCCCGGGCACCTTGGCACGCTTCACCCAATCGTGCCCGTGGCTCTCCTGGGCGCCCGTCTCAAGGTCCGTCACGATGACCGAGTGGGGGTGCACCTTCGAGACGAGAAAGACACGCTCCCCATGGACGAGCGGGTCTCGGCGGATGAACTTCGGGAGGCGCACGGAGAAAGTCGTGCGATGGAGGTCGGCGCCGTCCCGCGCCCCCGCGATCTTGCCCGAGCGCGTCAGCGTCGCCGAGAGTTCATCCCGCAGACCGGCCGCGATGCGCTGGCCGGCCGCCGTAGAGGACATGTAGAAGTCCAGCCCGCCGTGGACCTCCTGGACCTTCGTGAGGAAGACCTCCCGCTCCTTCTGCGACTGGCGGGCGACCGCGTCCTCAACCGTGTCACGGATGCGTTCCTTGTGGTCGTCGGGCAAGGCGCCTTCGAACGCGCGCACCTGGAGGATCGCCTCGAAGTACGAACCCGCCTTGCGGCTGCACACATCGCAGATGCTGTTGCGGATCTTGAAATGCACCGGGTACGTTCGCTCGAAGGTCGTCCCTGCAACCGCAAGGTTTGCGCGGACCTCGAGTTCAAAGGCCCGGCCGTCCCCCTTCACCCGCGACCAGGTGAGGCCCTCCACCTGAACGCCCTGCCGGGCTAGTGTGTTCTCGGTGAGCACCTGCTCAACCAGCGCGTCTCCCTCGGGCGCGGTGCCCCACGTCTTGCCGCGCAGGACGGCGCTACAGGACCCGCAGACCAGGACCGCCAGGTGCTGGGGGATATCGAGCGGTTTGCTCGTCTCGACGAAACAGTCCGCGCACATCCCCTTGACGAGTTTGTCATCGGCAAACTGGCGGCCGCAGCGGAAGCATTCCACGGCCGCGGACACAGGCAGGCGGTATTTCAAAGGATCGCGCGCGGCTTGGCCCCGCCCGATCAGAGGCAGTACACCTGCGCGTGGGGCACCCCCCCGACGAGCCGTACGGCTGACCGGTCTAGGAGGTTGTACTTCAGGGCAACTGCGATCGCGGTCTCCCCGAAGATGTTGTACGAGTTGGCGCCGCGGATCAGGTTGAAGAGCCCGGTCTCCTCGGCGTCGAACGTCTCGCCGCCGTAGAACCCCTCGGAGAGCGTGACGGTGAGCTTGCCCTCCTCGAGCTTGCGCCCGACAAGATCCGCGTCGCACATGGCCACGATGACCTGGTCGCTCGAGCGGTGTGTCCTCACCGATACCTGCGACGCCATGGGTTCCACCGCCCGACACGAGCATGGGGTTCGGCCATAAATGCTCGCCCGCGGGCGGAGCATCGGGCGCGTCTCACCGGCTAGCCACTTTATAGTGGCGCCTGTCGGGCGCGTAGATCTGACCCTGTTCTGAGAGCCGGCTGAGCATCTGCCGGGCGCGGCCTTCCTCGATCCCCTCGCTCGTGGCCCGCGCGATGATGTCGTCCTCGGTGGCTCCCGTGCCCGAGTCGAGCAGGCGGATGATCTCGAGCAGCGTCCGGGCGGCCTCGCGCTGCGCGCGGCTCGTGCCCGCCGCGATGATGTCAATGTCCAGGCCGCCGCCCGCTTCGCCGGCAATGCGACGGAGGTAGTATTCCACGATCCGGATGCCGCGGTCGGCGTCCTCAGCCTCCACGTGCTCCGATAGACGCACGCGGGCCGAGGCCTCCGAGATGCGGACGAAAGCCTCGAGTTGCCGGGCGGTCATGGGGACCGATGCGGCCTCATCCTCCCCTTGCTTGCGGACGTCCACGTAATAGTCGCGGATGCGCTTGATCGCCCGATCCGTAAGGATCGGGAAGATGCGCTGCTTGGCGAACGCGATGTACTTGCGCATGAACTCCGTCGGGATGACCGGCGTGAAGTCGTCGTCTGGTGGAGCATCGTCCTGCGGGACGATCCCCTGCTCGATCTCGAACTTGCGCCGCGCGTCGCGCTCCCCCCGGTAGTGGCCGCGCAAGATGTGGTCGGCCATCTCGCGGTCGCGGTCGCGGGCCGGCTTGTCGCTCAAGGAGAAGATCACGTCGAAACGGCTAAGGAGCGCAGGCGGCAGGTCGATCTGCTCGATGATGGACGTGTGCGCGTCGAACCGGCCGAACTTGGGGTTGGCCGCCCCCAGGATCGAACAGCGCGACTGCAGCGTCGCGGTGATCCCCGCCTTGGCGACGGAGATGGTCTGCTGCTCCATCGCCTCGTGCATGGCGTCGCGGTCTTGGGGGTTCATCTTGTCCAGCTC
>CBEUCC010000174.1:0-3074 GCA_965541515.1 uncultured Thermoplasmata archaeon | reverse complement strand
GCTGACTTCGACCAGGCGGGCGACGGCCTGAACGTCTCGTTCTCCATTGCCGAAGGCGACGACGTGCGGGGTACCGGGGTGCCCAGCGGCGCGTCGTCCTCGACCGCCGGGACCTTCCCGGTCACCTCCGGCGAGGTGGTCATAGGCTCCCAGCTCCAGGTGGAGCTCGGCACCGGCGCCCCCGACCGGATCCTGCAGGGCTCGAGCTCCGTCCGCGTCCTCGGGCTGTCGGTCCGGGCGGCGGGCGAGGACCTCGACATGGGGATGGTGAACATCACGCTGCTCGGCACGGTTCTGAGGTCCACCGTGCAGAGCTACGTAACCATCGACGGCACGGTCGCCTCCGGGACGGCCTCGTTCAACGCCGCGCGCCTGGCGAGCGTCCCGCTCAACTACAACCTCGCGGAGGCCTCGGGGTGGGTCACGATGGAAGTGCGCGTCAACTTGACGGGCGGCGACGGCTTTACGATCGGCCTCGAGATTGCCGTCGGCGACGATATCTATGCGGTAGGCGCGCAGACGGGCCTTGGCCGCACGGGCGTGTCCAGCACCGGTTTCCCGATGGCCTCTGGTTTGGTGGGCATTACCGTCACCGGGAACCTGTCGGTTGACCCTTTCATCGACACGGCCCTCGAGACGCCCTTCCGGGCCGGCCTCGACGACGCCTATGTGATGAGCCTCATCCTCCATTCGCACGGCGAGAACATCGACTTCAACAAGCTCGAGCTGAGCAAGTCGGGGGAGATGGGCGACGACGACTTCAGCGCCTTGACCCTGCGCGTGCGCGGCGGGCCGTGGTTTTCAGGCACTTTCTTCTCAGGAAAGGTCACCTGGGACGCGGGCGTCACGGGCCAGCTGTTCCCAATCATCATCGGCCCGTCCAACATCGGCGAGGCCGTTGTCGACATTTACGCCAACCTTTCGACCGAGACGCAGGGTAAGGAAGTCACTATCAAGATCACGGCGGCGAGCAAGGTGCGGGGCTACGGGACGGATTCGCTCACGTCGCTCAACGCCAACGCGGAGTCCGAACCCTATGACCTCACCTCCGGGGACCGCCTGGTGATGGGGGACGTCTACGTGACGGGATTCAACCTCGCGCCCGCCTACGTGATCGCTCCGGAAACGCTCGTCCCTGTGCTCAAGCTCACCCTCCAGGCCATCGGCGAGAATATGACCTTCGACGAGCTCTTCTACATCTCGCTTCAGGGCGTCCCTGCCGCTTCGGCTCTGACCGTCCACCTGTACGAGGATGTTGACAACGACACCGCGGCGTCGGTCGACGGCGACGATGTCGAACTCGTGTCCGTCCAGGCGGGCGATTTCGGGGCGGACGCAACGATTGCTTTCCGACCCGCGCTGGCCCTGACCAAGGAGGTCGACCGGAACATCTTCTTCGCCATTGACTTCGCGAACCAGGCCGGCGGGTTCAGCCTCGAGACGCGCGTGGACACCGCGGACATGGCATTCCTCGGTGACTTCTCGGGCGAGGCCGTCCCGGCCAACTCCCTCATCGGAGGCCCCAACCCGCCCGTCCTCGTGACACAGACCCCCGCGGTCCCTGTTTATTACCCGGGGGACCTCACCGTGAGTTCCGCGCCAATCAACCCCGCCGCCTACCACTACGTGAACACCTCCTACGTTCACTTCCTGCGCGTCGAGCTTACCGCCTCGGCCATCGAGTCCATCTCGGTCTCCTCGATCACCCTCACGCTCCTTGGCAACGTGACGCCGTCGGACGTCCGTATTGACCTCTGGTGGGACAAGAACCAGGACAACGTTACGACCGAGGACGATGTCGACTATGGGGACGGGTGGTTCGTCACTTCGGAGTTGACTTTCGCCCTGTCGCCCGATATCACGGTCGCCCCCGGCACGACCGAGCACGTGATTGTCAAGGTGGGCCTGTCGGCGACTGCAGAAGTCGGCAAGACGGTCGGGGTCTCGGTCGCAGCCCCGACCAGCGTCACCGCCGAGGGCGACACCTCGGAGTGGGGCATGACGCCGCTGGGTTCTTTCCCCAGAGATTCCAATGTCCTCCCCATCGCGGAATAGTCACTCCCGCGAGTCCAAGGGGGTCGCAGCGGGGATGAAGGCTGTCCGGTCATCCCGCCGCGGGGCCGTTTTCCGGTACGACCGCGGCGCGGTCTCGGGCGTTGTCGCGGCGGCCCTTGGAGTCGTCCTCATCTCGATCCTGCTCACGATGGTCGTGACCTTTTGGGTCCCGGCGTGGGGATACGACAGCGAGGTCGCGCACGGCCGCGAGGTCCTCGACGCCTTCGGGGACTTCAAGAGCTCCGTCGAGAACCGCGCGGTCCAGGGGAGGACCAACCAGACCGTCACTTCGTCCGTGCCGCTCGGCGTTGGTTCCGTCCCGCTCTTTGGCGCCGAGACGCCGGGTCAGCTCTCGTACCGGTACCTGGAGGGCGACACCGTGCGCTTTGAGTCGAGGCTCACCGATTCCTCGGGGGACGTGAACCTTTCGACGACGGGCGCGCTCCAGTACCATATCAACAACCGCTACTTTCTCCACCAGACGTTCAGCTACGAGTCGGGCGCCGTGGTCTTGGACCAGCCGGACGGCTCCACGATGCGCCTGCCCCCGGCCATCTCGATCGAGAACACGAGCACGGGTGTCGTGATCTCTGCGACGCTCGTCACCCTGGACGGCGAGGCCAAGTCGTTGACCGGTGTCGAGCCGCACACCGTCACATCGCGCCTTACGATAGCCCATGCCGAAGAGTACGGGTGGCCGGGCGGGACAACCGTCACCTTCGAGGTTTGGACGTGGTTCCCGGACGCTTGGGAGCGGTACTTCAACGAGAGCGCGCTCATTGCCGGGTTGGCCGCGGGCACATACAACCTCTCATCGACAGGTACCGAAGCGCCGTGGCTGGTCACGTTTGAGGTGCAGGACGTGACGCAGCTC
Organism: uncultured Thermoplasmata archaeon; assembly: GCA_965541515.1. Classification (GTDB taxonomy): domain Archaea; phylum Thermoplasmatota; class DTKX01; order DTKX01; family DATEUP01; genus DATEUP01. Next base: position 145 of record CBEUCC010000174.1, on the reverse strand, counting down.
TCGGTCACCTCCGCGCTTGTCCAAGTCCGGCTGGACTGACACCGGGGGGGGGGGGGGCCCCGCCCCCGGGTTTGCCCCCGCGGCCCGCCAACGCGGCCCGGGTTGTTGCCGGCCCCGGGGCCGACCCAGTTCCCCCCGCCGTTCG
>CBEUCC010000173.1:0-3174 GCA_965541515.1 uncultured Thermoplasmata archaeon | reverse complement strand
TAGGGGGGGCCGGCCCGTGCGCCCGGCGCGCGCCCCGGCGGCCCTGCCCCCGCCGGGGCGGCCTCCGCGGGGGGGGGGGGGGCCCGCCGCCCGCGCGTTTACCACCGCGTCCCGCAAACGCGGCACGAGTTCTTGCCGTCCCGCTGGACGACCCAGTTCCCGCCGCAGTTCGGGCACACGGGAGCCGCGGCGCCCTTCGCTCCCCCCTCCCGGCCTGCGCTCGTCCGCCGCTCGAACCCGGGGGGGATGTTCTTGGCGGGGGTCGAGAACACGTCAAACGCGCTCTTGCGTGACTTCTCGGGAGCCTCGAACGTCCGGTCCTCCGGGCGGGCCCGGCGCTTCGCGGGCCTCTTTCCTCCACCCGCCTGCTTGCGCTCCGCGGCGGCGGGGGCCTCGCTGCGTGCAATCTCGTCGAGCTCCTTGCGGATGTCACTCGGAAGCAACTCTTCAGAAAGTTCCGGCGCTGCCTGCCGCAGGAGGTCCCGGAGCACCTCGGGCGCCACCTCATCCGGCGCGCCGCCTGCTTCCTCCTCGGACGACTCCTCGCCCTCGCGCGGTTCCGTGGGCCGGGGCGGCGCGGCAGAGACTAGGTCGGGGCGCGGCGTCCCGAGTGAGACTGGCTCCTTCCCTTCGCCCCCGGAATCCCCTGCGGCGCCGAATTCACGGACGGGCGATTCTTCCTCGGGGCGTCGGGGCAGGTCCATCCGCTCGACGGGGGTCGACCCTTCCCGTGCCCAGGCGGGTCCGGGCGAAGCTCCCGGAACGGCACCCGGCGTCCCGCGCGGGGGGGGCGGCGTGGGCGCGGCTGGCCCCGCGCCAAAGCTCGGCGTCCCGGCCGCCTCGCCCAGTTCGAGCGTCTCGGTGGTGCCCGGCAGCTTGAAATCCATCTCCTCCAGCCGCCCGGGGCCGGCTGCACGGGCGGTCGCGGGAAGGCCTCCTCCAGGCAACGAGTACTCCACTTCGGCCGCCACCGTGGGCTTGCCCCTCGCGCGCCCGGGGCCCGCGCCCCGCTCCACCGCCTTGGAAAAGACCGTCCCACACTGGGGGCACTGGGGGTCGTCCTTCGAGATCCATGCGTTGCAGTTGCTGCACTTTGCGTTGATGTCGTCAAACTCGACCCCGCAGACCCGGCACTTGGGTTCTCCGGCGTAGGTCGGGCTCTCGCAGTTGCCGCACTCCACGTATTCGCCCCGAGCGACACGCCGCTGGAGCATCGCGTAGAAGAAGACCCCTGCGCTGCCGACAAACATGGCGCCGCTTAGTGCGATGGTGATCAAGTCAAGGCCCCCCGTCGCCCCGTCCGGGCTGGGCGACACCCCGATCGACCCAACGGTGTACTGGTACGACACCGGGTCCGACGGGCTCGATCGGGGGGCGCTGGCGATGACGACCAGTTCGTAGCTGCCGTTGACCAAGCCTGCGAGTCCCTGCACGAAGAACACGCCCTTCGGGTTCGAGGTGATGTTGGCCGGGATCACGGCGCCCGCCGTGGAGAGCCTGATGTCGGCCCCGGGGACCACCGTACCGTTCTCGTAGGTGACCCGCCCCGAGAGCCGGACGGGCTCCTTCTGGTCCACCCTGATCTTGAGGAGGAACGCCGTGACCACGAGCTGGGGCGGCTCGGTGATGGACACGAAGGGGTGCATGACCAAGGGCGCCCCCACGGCCGGGGAGTCAATCGTGAGGTTCAGGGTGAAGTTCCCCGCCTCGGCCGGCAGCTCGAAGGACAGGTCGGATAGCCCCAACAGGTCGAAGCTCCCCGACGCGAGCACCGTGCCGTCCCACTCGAGCGACCATGTCCCGTCGCCCATCGGCTCGCGCGTCGTGAGGCCGCCCTGGCTGTATACCAGGTCGGACGAGACGTAGAGGTGTGCCGTCTCACCTGGGTAGAGAATTCCGGGCGGAGCAAGCGACCCAGGGTTGACGCCAAATGCCCCGAGGAGCGCCAGCGCGCCGCTTGCCCCAAGAGAGCTTGACAGGAGTTCGGTCTGGGCACCTTCACGGACCATGACAAAGAGCGCCTCAACGGTAGGCTCGGCATAGATCGCGCCAAGCGCCATCCGGATTTCGTCGCCGGCGCCCGGGTCCCACGTGACCGACTCGGACATTGTGCCCATATAGCTCGCGTTGATGGTGTAGGTGGCTCCGGAAGCCGGGCCGGCCGGCGTCATACTTGAACGGTGCAGGTAGAGGACGGCTGTGCCCGACCCGTCGGTCAAGGCCGTCTCGTCGGCGTCGCCGGAGAGCAGGGCCGAGGCGTTCACGTGCGCCCCCTCCACGGGGAGACCGACCCCATCCACGACCACCATGGAGACTGCCTCGAACAGGTGGACCGTGAGCGACGGTGCGGTGGTCCACGACGACGCGGTCAGCCCGCGGACGCTCAAGATCCCGTCACCGACCAGGGCCACGGGCGCCTCCGGGTCAATCCAGACGTCCTGGACCACGAGCTCCCCGGCCCAGACCCCGAACGAGGCGTCGGCGGTGATCAGCCGGGATCTGGAGACCTTCGACGTGCCAGCCCCGGCCGCGACCTCAAACTGCGCACCGGACCAGACCGTTGAGGAAGACACCTCGAGCGTGTCCGCCCGAATCGTGATGACCGGAGACCCCGTCAGTTCCGCAAACGAGGACCCTGCGAGCGAGTTGAACTCCGACCATGTGGGGATGGGCATGGACGCGGGCTCGGTCGGGGCGTAGGTAACGGTAACCCCTGTGCGTACGAGTTCGGTGTCAGCCGCTGTGATGTCGACTAGGGTGGCTCCGGCCACCACCGAGTCGACGGCCGAAAACCGGGTGGTGTCGACATCGATGCGCGGCGCCCAAATGAGCGACCGGGTAAGCGTCACGAGGTCGGCCTGTCCAAGGACAGACCCCACGAGTCGGGAGTCCGTCATGTTCAGCGTGGCCCCGCCAGACAGGAGGATGTTGGCATTGACCAGCGACGAACCCTCAAGTGTTGCCGATGTTCCGTTGATCAGGTAGAGGTTGAAGGGGTACTGCGAGCGCAGCGTGGAGTCCACCATGTCCAGCGCGCTGCCCGTGTCAAACGCCACAAAGAGCTGGAACGGGTAGTCCTGGTCCAAGCGCATGTCAACGTTGGGGAAATCGCCCGGTCCCCGGAAGACCATGCTGAAATCCCGAGCCGGGCCCGTCTGGGGCAGCGTGGTGTTC
>CBEUCC010000172.1:0-3189 GCA_965541515.1 uncultured Thermoplasmata archaeon | reverse complement strand
GACCTCCAGGGCGAGGCCCCGAGCCGCCAGGCGTTGCGCCCGCTGCGCGTCCCCGGGGAGGCACGCCTCGGCCGCCCGCGCATACGCGGCCGGGGCTTGCGCGGTCGCGTGGTCGACCAGCTCGTTCAGCCGTTGCGCGAAATCATCCACCTCTGCCCGCAGCGGGTGCGTCCGGGCAACTCCGGCCAGCCCCAGGGCCCCCGCGAAGTCGCGGCCGGTTTCGCTGAGCGCGAGCAGGCGCGACTTGGCCTCGCCCCGCGCGGAGATCATCGCCCAGTGGTGCTCCCAAGCGAGCAGGGCCTCGGCCGCTGTGCGCCGGTTGCGTAGCGCTTCCAAGACCTCGGCCGTCCGCTCCAACACGAGCTGGTTCTCCTCCTCGTACTTGGACGCCAACGCCTCGTCCCCGAGCGCATGGGCCTCCAGGAGCGCGTCGGCCATCGCGCGCGCCGGGACCTCGTCGTGGCCACGCGCGAAGTACTCGGGCGTCGCGGCCTCGGCCGCCGCCTCGCGCGCGAGACGCACAAACTCGGACCGCACCTGGTCGAGCCGCGCCCGGCCGCCCGCCCCGGCCGCCGCCTTCAGCCAGGACCGCGCGCCCTCGAGCGCTTCCTGCCACTGCTGCTCCTTCCGCCGCCGCGCCACTTCGGCCGCGATCGACTCCACCAAGGACTCGTACGCCGCTTCCGCTTCCTGCTCCCTGCCCGCCAGCCGGAGGAGGCGCCCGCGCATTTCGACGAACATCGTCGGCAGCTCGCCCTCAGCCGGCGTCCCCTCGGCAGGCGTCCCCTCGGCAGGCGTCCCCCCAGCCGGAGCCGCCCCGGCGCCGACCGCCTTGGACCTCGGGAGGCGCCGAACATGGGGGGCCGTCTCCTTTGCGTCGGCCTTCGGGGCCCGCGGCCGCACGACGATTCGTTTCGCAGCCGCCAACGACTCCCAGTGCGCGAGCCCCTGCGCTGCCGCATGCTTTGCGGCCCCCGCCTCGCCCGCCTCGCCCAAGCTCTCCGCCGCGTCGAGGAAGCCCTGCACCGCCTCCGACGGCTCCCCGCGCGCCAGCGCCCCGCGCGCTCGGGCCTCCAAGTCGTGGCCTGCTTGTTTCCAGACCGCCGCCGCGCCTTTGCGGTCCCCTGCGATCCCAAGCAACCGGGCAGCGCGCTCGCGCTTCCCCGTGGAGGGCGCACCGTCCAGGAGCCGGGCCGCCATCTGCTTGGCCGCACTGGAAACGTCCATGGCGCGCCCCGGGAGGTGGCGCGAGGGCGGCCCCCCCTAAAGAGCGTTTAGCCTGCCGCGTCCGCCGCCTTGAACTGCTGCAGCGATTCGCGCAGCGCCGGCGCGTGGCGCGCGACCGCGGACTCCACTTTGGCCCGCGAGAGCGCCACATTCTGCGGCCGGGGCGCGACCATCCCCGCGTCCTCCAGCCGCACGGGGCGCAGCAGGTCGGCGTCGAGCCCGTACACCTCCGCCACCGTTCGCCCCATCTCCAGGCGCGTCGAGGGCGTGGGGCCCGCCGTGTGGAATACCCCCCGCTCCCCTGCCCTTACCAGGGCGAGGATGTCGTTTGCAAGCTCCGGCGCGTACGTAGGCGACTGCACCTGGTCCTCCACGAGTTCCAAGGGGCGGGCTTCCCGCAGCGCGTCCCGGACCTTCTGTGCCAGCGTCGGCTTGCCCGTCATCCGGTTCTGCCCCCAGATCTGGGCAGGGCGCACGATCAGGAACTGGTCCGCGTACGTCCGGACCTCCTCTTCGCCCCCCAGCTTGGTCTCACCGTAGGTGTTCACGGGGCCCGTGCCGTCGGTCTCCTCGTACGGCGACCCCTTGCGCCCGTTGAACACGTAGTCCGTCGACACGTACACGAAGAGCGCGCTTGCGCCCACGACCTTGACCAGGTGCCGCGTGCCCATCCGGTTCACCTCCTCGGCCGCGGCCGGGTCCCTCTGGCAGCCGTCCACGTCCATCAGCGCCGATGTGTGGACAACGACGGCCGGCCGCACGGCCTTGACGATCGCGGAGACCTGCTGAAAATCGCGCACGTCGAGCTGCAGCTCCTCGACGCGCTCGAAGTCCACGCGGTTCCGCCAGAAGGTGCCGTACACCTCCCACCCGTCCCGGGCCGCCTCCACCAGGTTCGAGCCGACGAGGCCGCTTGCCCCGACAACGAGCATCCGCTCCACACCGCCACCCCCGCGGGCCTCCGGACGGGGGCCCGGGAAAATGAGCGTTGGGGGCGCCCGCGCCCCGCGGTCACGGCTCGCGCAGGGCCACCGACCCGCCGGACCCCGCCTCGACCGGGTCCGGCGGGCGGAAGCGCTCCGTCCGCCCCCACGCCACGGCCGAGGGCCCTTCGCGCGCGACGGCCTCTGCCACGGACACGGCGCGCTGCTTCAAGTCCCACAGGTTGCCCGCCGTCATGGGCCGGCCGGGCCGCACAAAGAGGCGCACCTGCCAGCCCCCCGCCTTCCCGCGACCTCGGCGCAAGAAGTACTCGAGCGCCTTGTCGCGCCCCTCCCCCGAGACGAGAGCCTCCTTGAGCGGCAGCCGGGGCTCGGCCCACCGGTCCTGGCCAGCGCCTGCCACAGGCACCATCAGCAGGTAGACGCTCCTCTTGGCCCCGAAGAAGAGCGAGTTGGCAAAGGAGACCCCGAAGGCATTTGGCCCCGCGGCGGACGGCGCGTCGAACCATATTTCGTAGTGGCCACGCATCCAAAAGGGCATCCGCTCCACGCGGGCGCCCGGCCCGGCACGCTCCAGGAGCCCGGCCAGCAAGTCAAGGTCGTGCACGGCCTCGCGCGCGCCGTCGAACCCCGCGCCCACCAGCGCCACGACCGCTGCAAGCCCGAGGAGCCCTGCCACCCCCTCTGGGGGCGGCGTCGGGTCGAGGAAGAGCAGGACCAGAAACGCGGCGAGCAAGCCCAGGAACGCCGCCCGCTCCCAGGCAAGGCGGCGCTCGATGACGCCGCGCGTGAGCGCCCGGTCGCCCTCGTTTGTCACGGGCGCCCCACGCCCGTAGGCGCTCTTGACCCCTTCCCCTCAGCCCGTCCCCGCCGGACACGCGTCCCCAACGCTTTTCCCCCCCCTGCCCGCTCGGCCGAGCCGATGGCAGGGCGGATCCCCATGGCCCGTCCCACCGTGGGCGAAGAGGAGAAGGCCGCCGTCGGAGAGGTCATCGACTCGGGGCGGCTTGCGCAAGGGCCC
>CBEUCC010000171.1:0-3535 GCA_965541515.1 uncultured Thermoplasmata archaeon | reverse complement strand
GCCGGGGGCGGGCCGCGGCCGGGGCGGCCGTGCTCGTGGCCGCGGCCGCGGCCGCGCTGCTCCTGCTGCCGGCGGGGTCGGACGGGCTGCGGGCCGCCCTCCTTGTGGCCCTTGCCGGGGCCGCCGCCTACGCGGCGAGCGGTGTCCTCTTTGCGCTCGCGCGCGTGCCGCTTGGCGGGCCGCCCGAGGAGGCGCAACCGGCGGCAGAGTCCCCCCGCGGGGACGGGCCGGCCCGGTAGGGGAGAAGCGCCGGGACGGCCACACCGCGCGAACCACGTGTGGAACCATTTTATTCGCGCCGACCAATGCCTTCCCCGAGGGAGCGAGCTCACTGGCCAAGAGTATTAAGATCGGGATCACCGGGCTTCCGGGCTCCGGCAAGACGGAAGCCCTCGAGAAAGTCATCGAGATGCTCGAGCGCGACCAGCAGACAGTGGGCGGAATGGTGACCAAGCCCATGTTCGACCGCCACCGGCTGGTGGGTATCTACGTCATCGACTGGATGACCAAGCAGAAGGACGTGCTCGCGCACATCGACTACGAGTCCCCGGTCTCGGTCGGGCGCTTTGGCGTGGACATGCAGAAGCTCGAGGAGATCGGGGTGGCGGCCATCGAAACGGCGATCGACAAGGCCGACATCATCGTCATCGACGAGGTGGGGAAGATGGAAGTCGAGTCGCCTACGTTCGTCTCAGCGGTCAAGCGTGCACTGGACGCCAAGAAGCTGATGCTGCTCACGCTCCACAAGAAGTCGCGCAACCCGCTGCTCCAGGACATCCGCCGCCGGGACGACGTCCGTATCCTAGAGGTGACGCCGATCAACCGGAACCTGCTCCCGTTCAAGATCATCAAGCTCCTGAATGACGAGGCGTAGCGGGCCCCGAGCCGGTGGGGGCGCCCCGCAGGGCCATGGGAGGGCTCCCTTTGGGATCGCGTCGCATTCAAGAGGGGCTCGTCGACCTTGAGTTTCCGGACGACCGACGCCTCGCGCTCGCACGCGGGCCGCAGCGCGCGGGCGGCGGGATGGTCTTCTTCAACCCGGCGGCCCGCGACTCGCGCGACTTCACGGTCGTGGTCCTGGGGGCCATCGACGGGCCCGCGGGCGGCTGGCACGTCCTCGACGGGCTGGCCGGGAGCGGTGTGCGCGGGCTGCGGGTCGCGCTCGAGGTCGGCGGCGTGGCCAGCGTCGTCCTCAACGACGGGGACGCGAACGCCTGCAGGCTCGCCAGGGAGCAGGTGCGCCGGGCCGGCGCCGACCACGTAACGGTCTCCAACCGGTCGCTCGACGCCGTGCTTTCGGACGGTGCGCCCCGCTTCGACTTCATTGACATCGACCCCTACGGCAGCCCCCTCGGCTTCTTTCCCCTGGCCGCCCAGCGGCTCGGCCGCGGCGGCTATGTGGCCGCGACCGCCACAGACCTCGCGGCGCTTTGCGGGGTATACCCCAAGGCGTGCATGCGCCGCTACGGCGCGGTGCCGCTGCGCAACGAGTGGATGAAGGAGACGGGGACGCGCATCCTGCTGGGAGCGGTCGCGCGCGCGTGTGGCGCGGCCGACCGCGCGATCGAGCCGGTTGCCGTGCTGTGCGCGCAGCACTATGTCCGCCTGTTCCTGCGCGTGCGCAAGGGGGCCGCCGCGGCCAACCGCCTCGCCCAGCGGGTCGGGTTCCTCGGAGTGGACCTGGCGGGCGAGCGCGCCCCGGAGGTAGTCAGTTTCGCGCGCCTCCACGACGGCGCCACCCTCCCTGCGGGCCGCGTCGTCGGGCCGCTCTGGATCGGCGACCTGCACGACGGGCGCGTGCTAGCGCGGGCCCGGGCTCCGGACTGGATCGCACCGAAGTCGGCGGTGCACCGCCTCCTGCGCGACGCGCCAGGCGAGGTCGGGCTCCCCCCGTGGTTCTTTGTCCTGGACGAGGCAGCCCGCCGCCTCAAGGGGTCGCCGCCGCCGACCGGCGTCGCGGTCGAGGCGCTCACCGAGCAGGGGTTCCAAGCGGCACGCACACACTTCGACCCGAAGGCCGTGAAGACCGACGCCTCACCGGCCGACTTCCGCGCCGTCCTTGCTGGCCTCGCCCGGCGACGCGGCTAGTGCGTGGTCCTGGGTCTCCTCGTCCACCAGCGGGGCGCCCACGTGGACTAAGCCCCGGGCCCCGCGCCGCGCCCGCGCGACCTCGAGGCGCAGGACTCCGACCTCCTCGCGCATGCGCTTCAGGTGCTCGTGCGACTCGGTGACATCCTGGCGCATGCGCAGCATCTCCTCCTCGAACGGTGTGAAGCCGCCGTGCGTGAGTAGCCTGTGCGAGATGAACATCCCGATGAAGATCGCGCCGATGATCGCGATGGTGATGACAAACACCCAGCCCGAGATCTGCTGGGCCATGATGAAGAGCGTGTTGAGCGCGCTCGGGCTGAAGATGACGAGCGACATCGTGGCGACCCATAGCGCGAAGAAGAGGGCGACCGCGGCGAACGTGCGCGGCACCCGGCGGCGCAAAGGGATGTTCGGTTTGACCAGCTGGCCCCGCCCCTGCCATCACAGACGGCCCTCTTCCAGCAAGCGCGTGAAGGGGACCGACTGGGTCTGGACGGATCCAAGCGGGGTGTCCCGAATAAAGATTTGCCACGCCGGCTCCCCGCCCTCGCCGCTTGACCCCCGTTCGACGATGTGCATTGTGGCGTTGTAGTAGTAGAATGAAACGCCGTCGTCGGCACTCGCGTTGAGCCCGAAGTAGGTGAGATCCGTCTTGGCGGCAAGCGCCCACCCCTGGTGGTCGGCGAAGACGAGCGGCTCCGTGAGGTTCTCGTTGGTGAGCACGAGCGTGAGGTTCTCGTACCGTACGTCCGCGTTGAGGGACATGAGCGTGAGGGTCGTTGTGTTGTTGAAGAAGTCGACGATCACCTTCGGGATTGTCTGCACGGGGCTGACAGACCCGTTCCCCGTGCACCCCGCGGTGAGGACGGCACCGGCCGTGACGGCCGCGAGCAACGCAACGAGGCGGGGCTGTGGTCTAGTCATCCGTTGGCCTCCCCCAGGCGCCGGGCCATCCGGCTCCGCACCCCCCGGAGGTTCGCTCGGTTGTCGAAGGACTTTGCGGTGGCATGTATCCCTACCGGAGGGAGTTCCCCCTCCGCGCGGGCGGCCTGGCCGATGAGCGGGAGCGCGCGGCGCACGTGGTCGACAAGGGTGATGTGGGCCGTCGTGGCGGTGCGCGAGAGGGGGTTGAGGTCGACTGCGATGACGAACTTGCCCATGTCGCGCATGGCCAGCACGCGGTCGCCGTCCTCGAGCGGGACGAGGACCACGTCGGCCGCGAAGATGCCATCGCGGGCGCACCGCGCGCGGTGGCCTTCCAGACCCGGGATTCTGGCGGTGCGCGAGCGGCCGAGCACGCCCCGGGCGCCCGCGGCCTCGAGGGCCTCGACGATGCGCACGATCCGGCCGGGACCCGCGTGGAAGATGTTGGCTTCAAGGGCGAGCGGGCCCCGGCGCCCGCGGCGGCGCCCCACCGCGGCCGCGAGGCCGACGGACTCCCGCG
>CBEUCC010000170.1:0-3783 GCA_965541515.1 uncultured Thermoplasmata archaeon | reverse complement strand
TTGAAGTACTCGTCGAAGGAGCGCTTCATGGTGGGGTCACCCCACTCCGCGTTGTTCCACCGCTCCTTGTAGCCGCAGTGGTAGTACCAGAAGAAGGCCGGCGGGATCATGGGAATGGCGCCCGTCGATGCCGCCATGCGGGCCATCTCGATGCCGGCCATCTCTTCGGTCCAGGTTTCGTCCATGGCCTTGAACTCGGCGAGGTACTCGTCGCGCTGGACGAGATCCGCGCGTGGACGAGCGCGCGCGCCACGGGACGCTCGCGTGCCCGCGGGACAACCGCGAGCCGCCGCAAGACGGCGACCCCCTTGTCCACGGACACCTCCACGGCGCCCACGGGTCGGCCCTCCAACCGCGCGACCAGTAGGCCGTGGTTGGGCGCCTTGAGGGTGTGGGCCGCGACCGCCTCCAGCATCCCGCGCGCGCCCGGCGTCTCCAGACCCGACGCGCACGTCTCTGCCCACATGCGCGTGTCGCGCGTCCCCTCTACGGTGAGCCGCGGCGCCTCCGGGTTCGACGGCGGCCGCTGGTTGAGTTCCATCCAAAGCCGGCGCGCGAGCACCAGGTAGCCGCGCGTGGTGAGCAGGAAGGCGAGGTCGGGAGGGCGCGAGAGCGGGGAACAAACCACCTGGAACGGAAGCGCCCTGGGCGCGTACGTGCTCTCGATGCGACGGATGAAGGCGCCCACGTCCTGCCCCTCCGTGTCGAGCGAGAGGGCGGCATTGAAGGCCGGGTGGGGGAGCTGCTCGTGCACCGCGCAGACCGCGCCGACGACCTCCTCCAGCGTGCCCCCCATCGCCTCGATGTACGCGCCTTCGGCCGCCTCGACCTCGATGAGCTTGGCCACGACGGCTTCGGTAAACCGTGAGAGCGGGCCGCCAAGTTCCACAGGGGTGCCTCCAAAGGGGGGGGAGCCGACGTGGCGCCACGTGCTGATAAGCCCGCGGGCCCCCGGGGGTGGGGGAACCGGGGCGGGGAGCGAGGTCCTGGCAAGGGCCGCACCTGAAGCTGCCCTCGCCGTTTGGCCCACAAACGCTTTTATTGCCGACGGCCAGCCCGTTTGTCCCCATGCCCGATGCCTACACGGTCGCGAAGGTCGCAGGCCTCGCGACGGGGGAGGCCACACTCAACCCGGCCGCTCGTCTCGACACCTACCCGGCCGAGGTCGACGGGGCGGACATCCGGGTCACGATCTGAGCCGGCAGGCGGGGGGGTGGCGATGGAGGGCCCGCCGGTGCGGCTCTACACGCTGGAAGAGGCCAACGGCGAAGTGCCCGGCCTGGAACGGCGCTTCGCGGCCGTCCGGGGCCATGTGCGCAAGGCCCGGGCCGTCGGCGACCAGGTGCAGGACCTTGAGCTCGTGTGGGGTTCGAAATTGCTCGGGGAAGACTGCCCGGGGCGCGGGGAGTACCTGAGGTTCCGCGAGGCGCTGCGCTCGCAGGAGCGCGCCGTCGACGCGCTCGTGAAGGAGATCACCGACGAGGGGATGGAGGTGAAGGACGTCTTAACCGGACTCACGGACTTCCGCGCGCGGCGCGGGGGGGAGATCGTGTACCTCTGCTGGAAACCGGGCGAGCCGCAGGTCGGCTGGTGGCACACGCTCCAGGCCGGCTTCGCGGGCCGCCAGCCGATCGCGAAGTTCTAGGGCGGGCCCCTCGTGCACGACAAACGCCTATCACCTCCGAGAGGCGGGGGCGTGACGCTTAATTCCTAGCAACCCCCACACGGGCGTGTGCTCCTCGAGACGTCGATCGCACTGGGCTTCTACGCACTGGCCATGCCCTTTGGGTACCTCAGCCGGCGGGTCAAGGGCTGGACGCCCGCGTGGAAGAAGTGGACGGCGTTCCTCGGCCTCGTGCACACTCCCGTCGTCCCTCTGATCCTCTTCGTGCGGACCGCGCACCCGACGATCGAGTACGAGGTGCTGCTCGTGGTGGTGCTGCTCAGCGGCCACTTGACGGGCTTGCTCGCGTGGCGGCTGCGCCATTCGAAGGCTGTGTCCTTGGCCCAGCCGGCCGCCGAGTAGCGCGCCGCTACCCCTTGCGCTGCCGGAAGTAGTCCACCGTCTTGCGCAGGCCGTCGTCGAGCGACACCGTCGGCTTCCACCCCAAGGTCTCCCCCGCGCGCCGGATGTCGGGCTGGCGGCGCACGGGGTCGTCCACGCGCTTGGGTCCAAACTCCACGGCCGACTTCGACCCCGTGATCGCCTGTACCTTCTTCGCGACCTCGAGGATCGTGACCTCCACCGGGGAACCCAAGTTGACGGGGCCCGGCTCGTCCGCTCCCATGAGCGCCACGAGCCCACCGACCAGGTCGCTCACATAGCAAAAGGACCGCGTCTGCTCGCCGTCGCCGTGGACCGTAAGGGGCTCACCGCGCAGGGCCTGCGTGACAAGCGCGGGGACGACCCGGCCGTCCACCGCCATCCGCGGCCCGTACGTGTTGAAGATGCGAGCGATCGAGACCTCGACGTTGTACTGCCGCATGTACGCGAGCGCCAGCGCTTCCCCGAACCGCTTCGACTCGTCGTACGGTGCCCGCGGACCGGTGATGGACACGTTCCCCCGGTATTCCTCGTTCTGCGGGTGCTGCAGCGGGTCGCCGTAGACCTCGGAGGTCGAGGCGAAGAGGAGCCGCGCCCGCTTCGCCCGCGCGAGCTCGAGCATGAGCCATGTTCCGATGGAGTTGGGCAGCGCCGTCTCGACGGGCTTGGTCTCGAAGTAGTCGGGGCTTGCGGGCGAGGCGAGGTGGTAGATCTCGTCGACCTCGCCCGCGAGGCTGAGCGGCTTCGTCACGTCGTGCCGCTTCGGGAAGAAGTTGGGGCGCCCCTCCAGGTGTTCGATGTTCGCGCGCGTGCCGATCGAGTAGTCGTCGGCGCAGATGACTTCGTTCGGCCCCGAGAGCAGGCGCTGGCAGAGGTGCGAGCCGATGAAGCCGGCTCCGCCGGTGACTAGGATACGCGCCAAGGCTCCCGCGGGATCGGAGGGGCCGGCCTAAAAGCCTGCGGCCCCGCCTCAGGCAAAGACCTCGTCCACGAGTTCAAGCGCCCGCCGCTCGATGTGCCGGTTCACCCGCCGGCCCACCGCCGCTGTCGCCTTCCGGGGGTCGCCCATCACCCCGGTTTTCCACTTCTTCTCGGGCTTGCCCACGATCTCGAACCGGTTGAACGTCGGCCAATCGGGCTTCACGCGCGTGTGCCCCTTCACCAGCCGCGGCGCGAGCGCTAGCACGCGGGACGTCTCCACAAATCCCGCGTGGCCGTCCTTCCCGGGGATGCCGTCTGTCCCCAGGAGCTCATAGGCGAAGTCGTAGTCCGAGAGCACCGCGACCTTCAGGTCGTCGTGGGCCGCCGCCACCCGCTTTGCCCCTTCGCGCAGCGCCGCCATGTGCGACGCCCCCGCGTGGCCGGAGAGCACGAGGACCTTGCGTGCACCGTTGCGGTAGATGTCACCGAGGAGGTCACGGGCCACGGCCATCAGCGTCTCGACCTCCAGCGACACCGTGCCGGGGAACGGGCGCGTGGACGAGCAGTACCCGTACCAGAGTGGCGGGAGGATGAGCGCACCGCGTTTCTTGGCCAGCGCCCTTGCAAGCGCCATCGGCTGGAGGATGTCCGCCGAGAGCGGGAGGTGCGGCCCGTGCTCCTCCAGCGCGCCCACGGGGAGTACCACGAGCGGCTTGCGGCGCATCGCCCTTTCAAACTCAGTCGAGGTCATCCGTTCTACGGCAGATTCTGGCACGCGCTCACCGCGCTACTATTGGTGCCAATGGCTAATAATGAAT
>CBEUCC010000169.1:0-3806 GCA_965541515.1 uncultured Thermoplasmata archaeon | reverse complement strand
AGGTCCTCGATGGCCAGGTTGACCGAATCGAACGCAAACTGGAGCGCGCTGGGGTTGAGCTTCCGGTCGGGCGAGAACTCGGCGAGGTGGTCGGCGTACCCGCGCGGCTTGACCGAGAACGCCTCCATCAGCGCGTGGTCGCGGTCGGAGTTGTTCGGGTGCATGAGCGAGCTGTACTCGCCGTGGGGGTCGATGACGACGGACGGGACGCCCCGCTTGATGAGCTCCTCCAGGAAGACGCCGACGGTGTAGGACTTGCCGCCCCCGGTCTTTGCCAGGATCGAGACATGGTTGGAGACGAGCTTGTTGATGTCGAGGTACACCTTGATGTCGTCGTGCCCCTTCAGCAGACCGACATACGCCATCCCCTTGGCCCGGCGGTCGAGCCCGAGTACATTCTTGATGATGGCCGAATCGGCCCGGTAGATCAGCGAGCCGGCTGGCATCGGCGTCTCGGGGTGCTGGAGGATCCCGCGCTCGTCGCGGTAGCCCGCCATCTCGATGGAGGCGATGACCTTCTCTTGGACGGTGACCTGCTCCCCGGAGAGCATCCGAGACGCTTTCTCATACGAGACGTCGGACTCTCGCTGGAGGTCCGTAACCTGCCCCACGACCCACCCGCACTGCGGGTGTTCGCACTTCACGTAGTCGTTCCGGCGCAAGTCGGCGTCGGAGACCGCAATCCTGAAACTGCCCGAACTTACGGTGCCAAAGACGGCACCGATCGCCTTTAGAGGCATCCCATCGCGGATTGACGGTTGAGGGCTATTAAGCGTTTCCACCCTGTCGCTTGACCGGGACGCGACGGCGAAACGGTTGGACTGGCCGGGTGTCGGTCACGCCCAGAACCGGCGCGTGCGGGCAAAGAGCACCTCAGCGGCCAGGATGTCCTTTAGCAGTTCCTCCTCCCCCGCAGGCTGCCTTGCCAGAAGGCGGCCGGCCATGTCGGGGCCCACGCCCCGCGCCGCCAGCGCGAGCACCGCAAGGCGCCCGTGCGCGGCCACCAACGCGGCGCTCGTCTGCAGGCGCTGGCGCCGCTGCCTCTCGCCGGGCGTGCGTGGCCGCCGTTTGAGCAGGTCCAGCGCCTCCCGCTCCCGCGGGTGGAGGACCGCCTGCATACGCCCGAGGCAGTGCGGGCACCCCTCCTGCGGCCGCGCGTCCTTGACATTGGTGGTGCGCGCGCGGTGACACGCCATGCAAGCCAGGAGCACGCGCGTATCTTCGAGGCGCCGACGCAGCGCTTGGAGGATGGCCGCATCGGCCCGCTGGGGGGCGACGAGTTCGCGTATCCGTTGGCCCCCGGCCACGCCGAGCGGCGAGAGCCCCTGGTGGATGACCTCGATCTTCCCGTCGCGCAGGTCGCGCAGGACCCCCGCGGCCGTCTCCACGTCGAGCCGGTCGTGGAGCGTCCGGTCGACCGCGTCTTCAACGAGCGGCGTCCGCTCAAAACGCTCGAGCATGGCCTTCGACGAGACGAACCGGTGGTCGGCCCCGCGGCGCAGCGCGCCGAACTTCTTCGCGGTGTGCAGGAGGTTCCACTTGAGCAACGCGGAGGTCTTCAGGACGAGTCGCAGGAACGCTTCGAGGCTGTCCGGGTCCAGCGACCGGAGCGCCTGCTCGACCTCGGCCTCCCGCACGACTTGGGGACACATCAACAGGATTCGGTAGGGGTCGACCGTGAGCCCTACCGACGCGCCGAGCCGTTGGGTGAGCAGCCCCACGAGCGCCCGGCCCAGGGTCTCGTTCACCCGCGTTCCAAAGCAGGCGTTCACGATGATCGTGCGGCCCTCCCGCTCGACAGTCACCGTCCGGTCGTCGGGGACCTTGAAGCCCCTCGCCTGGTGGTCGCGGACGGCCGCGTCGAACACCCTGACAGCCGCCTCGGAGGCCGGGAGCCCCCGGAGCGTCCCGCGCCGGCGTGCAGCACCCACGCCCTGGGCCACCGCAAAGGGGACGGGGATGTCCTCACCCACCCATGACGGCACGGCCCCGAGGTCGTCCGAAGGCTCCACCAACACGGAGTCCTCCCCCACCTCGGCAACGCGCCAGGACCGGCCCTTTACGATGAACTTCGAGTTCTCCTCGTCGAGGGTTGCCACGAAGGCCTCGTCGAGGGTGGCGACGAAACTCCGCGAGACGATGTCGATGACCGCGTAGGTCCGCTCGTCTGGGATCATGGAGATGTTCTCGAAGAAGTAGACCGGCGTGCCCCCCCACTTGGAGAACCCGGTGGGTGTCGCCCGCACACCCCCGAGGGCGGCCACGAGCGCCAGGGTATCGTCGAACATCTTCCGGGGCAGGTCCGCAAACGGCTCACAGCGGAGCAGGAGCCCGTAGGCCGCGTCCGAACCGACGTTCCGTTCCGAGTTCGCCATCGCCATGATCTGGTTAGCGAGCACCCCGAGCGGGTTGGCCCGGCCGACCTTCCGTTCAAGTTCCCCCCGGGCCGCGAGGTCGGCCAAGACCGCACCTTCGACGATGTCGTCGGTGTTGGATGCGATCACGACACCGCGGGAGGTCTCGCCGATCCGGTGCGAACCCCGCCCCACGCGCTGAAGGAGCCGCGCGACCTCGCGTGGCGAGTTGTATTGGATGACGAAGTCCACGCTGCCTACGTCGATCCCAAGTTCCAGCGACGATGTGCAGATGAGGGCCTGCAGCTCGCGGGCCTTGAACTGGTTCTCCATCGCCACGCGGACCTCTCTGGAAAGCGACCCGTGGTGGATCCCCAGTTTCATCCCGGGGTCCATGAGCGCGAGACGCGTCGCAAGGAGTTCGGCCGTGTCCCTCGTGTTTACGAAGAGGAGCACCTGCTTGTGCGCCCGGATCTCCCGGAGGCACTCGGCGAGTGCGGCCACGACGAGGGGGGCGACCTTGAGGCGGTCGGCAAGCGCGTGGACCTCCTCGTCCTCAGCGTCGGAGACCGTGGGCGCGCGCACCTCCACGCGGGTCTCCTTCTCCACGTCGGCGCGCAGCACGGACACCTCCCTTCCCGGGCCACCCAGGAACCGCGCGACGGTCTCGGGCGAGCCCACCGTCGCCGAGAGCCCCACGCGCTGGAAGGGGCGGCCGGCCAGCGCCTCGACCCGCTCGAGCGCCACCGCGAGTTGTGCCCCGCGCTCGCCTGCCGCGAGTTCGTGGATCTCGTCAACGACGACGGCCTCGACCGCCGTCAGGTGGCTGCGCAGGTTCTTGCCCGACATGAGCAGCTGCACCGTCTCGGGCGTCGTGATGAGGATCGGGGGCGGGTTCCGGGACTGACGGGTGCGTTCGCCCTGCGTCGTGTCCCCGTGGCGCACACCGACGCGGAGCCCCGTGAGTTCCCCAAGCTCCTCCAAGCGCCGCAGCATGTCGCGGTTGAGCGCACGAAGCGGCGTGATGTACAGGAGCCGGAACCCGACACGAGGTTCGCGCTCGGCCAGCAAGCGCGCGACGATCGGCACGACAGCCGCCTCGGTCTTGCCCATCCCGGTGGGGGCGATCAGCAGGACGTTCTCCCCCCGCCTTACAGGCCCAAACGCGATCGCTTGGGGCACCGATGGCGACTGCAGGCCCGCCTGCCCGAGCCACTCGCGGATCGGTGGGTCGAGGTCCTTGAAGTGCCCCTCGAACACGGGGGCCTCGTCCATGGACAGCGCCGATGGCCCGGGACGTGAAAAAGGGCCCGCCTGCGACCCCCGGGCGCGGCGGCAGCGCGCGGGCCCCCCCCCCCCCGGCGGCCCACCCCTCGCCCCCCCCCCCGCGGGCGCCCCGCCCCGGGCCGGCGCCGGGGGGGCCGGCCCCGGCACCCGAGGCCCGCCGCGGAC
>CBEUCC010000168.1:0-3832 GCA_965541515.1 uncultured Thermoplasmata archaeon | reverse complement strand
CGGGCCCTCAAGGGGGTCCACGGCGTCCTCACGGGTTCGGACCTGCCCGCGAGGTACGGCATCATCCCGGTCAGCCAGGACGAGCCGGCGCTGGCTCAGGGCGAGGTCCGCTACGTCGGGGAGCCCGTCGCCGCCGTCGCCGCCGACGACGAGGAGACGGCCGAGAAGGCCGCGGGGCTCCTCCGGGTGGAGTACGAGCCCCTGCCGGCCTCCCTGACGATCGAGGACGCCCTGAAGGAGGGCTCGATCGACAAGGAGGTCGCGCTGGACTTCGGAGAGGCCTCCCCGAAGCCGGCGGACGCCCGCTTCGAGGACCTTTTCTTCTTCGAAGGGAACACCCACCTTCCCCTCGAGCAGCACTCGGCGACCGCCCTCTGGAAGAAGGGCAAGCTCACCCTCTACAGCTCCAACCAGACCCCCTTTCACCTGCGCAAGATCATCGCCAAGGTCTTCGGACTTCCGGAAGAGGCCGTCCGCGTCATCGTGCCGAAGGTCGGAGGGGGGTTCGGCGGCAAGCTTGACCCCTTCTCCCACGAGGTGTGCGCCGCCAAGCTGGCGATGCTGACGGGACGCCCGGTCCGGTTCACCCTCACCCGGGAGGAGGTCTTCTACTGCCACCGGGGCCGGCACCCGTCGCTGATGCGGATCGAGACGCAGTGGAAGAAGGGCGGCGAGCTGGCGGACATGCGCTTTTCGGCCTGCCTGGACGGGGGGGCCTACGGGAGCTTCGGCGTCGTCTGCCACGCAGCCACCGGGTCGTCCTCGTGGAGCGCGAGACCCGCCTCGTGTTTCAGCCATCGCTACTGTGGCTCATGGTCGGCAAGCGCGCGCCGAGGGACCTTATGCGTGAACTTAGCCGGTACCGCGGTCGGGGCGTCGAAGTGGTTCGCGCCGAAATCACCGCCATCGACCCGACGGCGCGGGCGATCGAGACGAGCGCGGGCGCACTTGCGGGCGACTTCCTTGTCCTGGCGCTTGGCGCAGAACTTGACCCGGCCGTGTTCCCAGGGCTCTCCGAGGCAGGCCTCACGTTTTACACGCCTGAGGGCGCGGCGGCGCTTCGCGACCGACTCGCCAAGTTCGAGGGCGGGCGCATCGCGATTCTCGTGAGCAAGATGCCCTTCAAGTGCCCCGCCGCGCCCTACGAGGCCGCCCTGCTCATCGAGGCTTGGATGCGGCGCCGTGGAGTGGGCGGGAAGGTCGCCGTCGACATCTACACGCCGGAGAAGATCCCCATGCCCGGCGCCGGCCCCGCCCTGGGAGAACCCCTCAAGGCGCTCCTTGCCGCGCGCGGCATCGGGTTTCACGCGGAGCACGCGCTCGCGGCCGTCGACCCCGCGAACCGGGAGGTCGCATTCACGAATGGCGCTACGGCCTCCTTCGACCTACTCGCGTATGTCCCTCCCCACCGCGCCCCCGAGGTGGTCCGGGCCGCGGGACTCCTCAACGAAGCGGGGTGGATCCCGGTGGATGCGGGAACGCTCGAGTCTACACACCCGGGGGTCTTCGCCGTGGGAGACCTCGCGGCGGTGCCCCTGCCCAGCGGGGCCTTTCTTCCCAAGGCGGGCGTCTTCGCACACGCGCAGGCCCGGGTCGTGGCACGCAATATCGCGGCCCAGGTCGTGGGGCGCCCTCCCGGGGCGCGGTTCGACGGGCACGGGTCCTGCTGGGTGGAGGCGGGGGACGGCAAGGCCGCCTATGGAGGCGGCGACTTCTACGCCGCCGCCGGGCCAGCGGTCCACATCCGGGGACCTTCGCGCCGGCTGCACTGGGGGAAGGTGGCCTTCGAAAAGTACTGGCTCTGGCGGTGGTTTGGTCGCCGGGCGGCGTGAAGGGGGGACCGTGCCCACGCCATCGAGCGGCGGCCAAAGTGGAGCATCGCCTCGCGCTTCTCACCAGTCTAGCGGGCGCGGGGGCCGATCACTCTCCTCAAGCTCACCATCGGAGGAGCCACCACATCCCAAACGAGTGACGGACACGGGTGGTTTTGCAGGCCTTCTTTGACTCCCGGGGATCGCCGACCAGGTGAGGGCGTTCGACGGTGAAGCGTAGCCGATGAGCCGCCTTCCGCATTTGGCAGGAACCGGGCCGAGGTCGCGCAAATGTTTAAGATGCGCCAGGGCAGACTCCTGAGACCGACGCAGGGAGGAATCCCCTTGGGGGCGAAGCCCAGAGACACATCGGGGCGGGGGGCGCCAAGAGCCATTGCCTCGAGACCTAGGATCTTGCTTGCGATTCTGATTGCGCTCTCGGTCAGCCTCCCCGCCATCACTCTGTCGGTCGGTGGGTCACACACGAGCGGCTGGGGCACGGCCGAACTCATCGAGACGAACAGCGCCGGAGGCACCGGTGAACCACAGGTGGCGGTCTCGCGGATGGTCAGCGGCGAGTTGGAGCCGGGCGAGACGGAGTCGTGAACTGCCCGCGCAAGAGGCACGACGCCAGCGGTCCGTACCCTGCGCGCTCGACGCGCCGCGTTGGCGACCCGTGAGCCCTTTCTCGACAGCGCCCGCCGCGCCCCCTAGCGTTCGTGCGCGGGCACCTTCATTACGCCGGCCGTTCACTGGACGGCCGTGACGCGCGGGGCCATGGTCGGGCCGGCTGACGGCGCGCTAACGACCGCCGTGAGCCTCCTGTACGCAGCGCAGGTCCGACGGTCCAACGCGTCCCCCGACTACCGGTTCTCGGTTCCCGTTGCCGGCCAGACCGTTGTCGGCAAGCTGTACTCGACATTGCAGGAGGGCGTGCGGCCGGGGTTCCCGGGCGTGGAGGCCTTGAAACGGGTCGCCTTTTCGATGGACTTCCCGGACTCGTTCGGAAAGCGAATGCTCGGCGGGCTCGGCCGGCGGCCGGCCCACGGGGAGGCGCACGAGCTCGACCTCGGCGTCCTGCCGCTAGTGCGAGCGGCCAGCGGCAACTCCCTGGCACCGCCCCCTGACGCGTGGGGCGCAGCGGTAGAGGTCGATCTCTTCGTACTCGTCGCGGACGCGTCCCCTGGAACGGCACCCGACCCGGCGCTGGACGCGGGCTTCGACGCGTTGCTCAGCTCGTTGGCCAAGGGCGTGCCGGCGTGCGTGATGCTCTGGGTACTTGGCGCGCCCCCGTCGCCGGCCCTCCCCCCGGCCTCTGCGGAGAGCGCCCGGCAGTCGTTGTCGGCAGGGACGCTCACACGCCAACTCCCGCGGACGGCCGCGCGCTTGGCCGCGGCGCGCCAATCTCCCGCGTCCTTCTTCGCGTGGCTCGAGCCCAACCTCGCGGCCGGCCGGTCGCGGATCAAGCGCCGCCAACTCCTCGAGGTGGGCGGGATCGAGCCGAAGTACCCCTACGAGGAATTCATGGCGCTCCTTGACGCGCTCACTGACCTGTCGAACTAGAACTGGCGCGGCCACTTTCCTCAACCGGTTGCCGTCTGGCCGCCCAATTCTTAAATAGGCTCCAAACGCGTCCAGCGGATCATGCCCGCAGCGATCCTCGGCGACCGCGCCTCCGGAAAAACGACCTTTCTCGGACTCCTCTACTCGGCCCAGGTCAAGTACGGCACCGCGAAGTCCGACTCCTTCCGTTTCTCGGCCGACCCGCGCTCGCTCAAGTTCATGTCCGCGGTCTACGCCAACATGAAGGACGGGTATTTCCCGTCCGCCACACTCAAGGACGAGATGACGCTCATCGAATTCCTCTTCGGCTACAAGCGACCGATCATGGGGCTCCTGCCACAGTGGATCAGGGAGCAGCACTGGGTCCAGCCGTTCTCGACCTTGCGGTTTGGAGCATACGATGTCTCGGGCGAGGACGTGCAGGAGTTCATCGAGACCGGCGTGGCCGCCTCCCCGAT
>CBEUCC010000167.1:0-3835 GCA_965541515.1 uncultured Thermoplasmata archaeon | reverse complement strand
CGCTCGCGGTCAACGAGCGGATCGGGGACCGCCGCGCCGCGGCCACGTGCCGGTCCAACATCGCGGGCGCGCTCCACGACCTCGGGGACCTTGAGGCCGCGTCCGACGAAGCGAAGAGAGCCTTCGCGGCCCACGAGAAGATCGGCAACCCACGCGGGATGGCCTGGGCCGAGTGTGTCACGGGGATGGTGCTCGCGCGACGCGGACAGTCGCGGGGCGCGCTGACGGAGTTCGACCGGTGCGCCCGCCGTGCGCGCACGCAGGGCGAAATGCGGCTGCTCGTGATGGCGCTTGCCGAATCGGTCGGTCCCCGGGTCAAGGTCGGCGACATCGGTCAGGCTCGCGACGACGCCGAGGAAGCGCTCACACTCGCGCGCGAGACCGGGCTCCGTTTGTACGAAGGGCTCGCGCTGCGTGCGTCGGGCGAGGCGGCTGGCGCCCACAAGGAGTTCGACGCGATGGAGGCCCACTTCGAGAAGGCGCTCTCCATTTTCGCCGAGCTGGAGAACGCCGCAGAGGAAGCCGAGACCCACCTGCGGTGGGCCGACGGGCTCCAGGCCGCGCTCCACCCGGCCGACGCCCGCAAGCACCTGCTGCGCGCAGAGGGACTCTTCCAGTCACGGGACCTGCGTCGCCGGGCGGCAGTCGTTCGCACCTCCCTCATTGCACTCGCGCAGTAACTGCCCCGCCGGGGGCTGGGTGCCCCTTCGGAAACCCGCCCACGGAACCCTTATCTACGGGCCGCCAAATTCGGCGGCCAATGCAGGCGCTTGAATTCGAGAAGAAGATCCTCCTCTTGGGGGACGGATCGGTCGGCAAGACATCGCTCGTCCGGAAGTTCGTTATCGACAAGTTCGATGACAAGTACATCGTAACGATCGGGACGAAGACATCCCGCAAACAGATCGACTATGAGTACCCGGATCAAGACGCAAGCATCAAGATGCAACTCGCCATATGGGACATCCTCGGGCAGAAGGACGGCTTCAGCCGGGCCCACCGGGTCTATTTCAAAGGGGCGGAGTCGTTCATCCTTGTGTTCGACCGCACGAGCCGCTCAAGCTTCGACAACCTGCCGGATTGGCTCGCGACGCTGCGGGAGCTGTGTGGCAACATCCCCGGCGTGGTTGCTGGCAACAAGAGCGACCTCGAGGGCCAGTTCAAGGTCACGGACGAGGAGCCGCAGGGGTGGGCGACGGCCAACGGCCTATCGTATGTCCCCACCTCCGCCAAGACGGGGTTGAACGTGGAGGAATCCTTCCGGCAGGTCGGGGAATTCCTGTGCCAGCCGATCCTCGCGAAGTATGCTTCCGGGGCCTCGGGTGAAAAGACAAAGGGGCTGTTCGGCCGGAAGTAGCCGGGCACAGCGCGCCCTACCCCTTTGACCGCTCGTAGTCCGCCTCGAGCGCCTTCTTGTAGTTGGCCCACGTCTCGACGAACCGGGCGTGGCTTTCCTCGCGCGTGTTGAAGGGTGCGCCCGGCTTTGTGGTCAAGAGCCCCATGATGGTGAGCTTCGTGCCGCCCGGGGTCGCCGTCAACCGGTAGTGCATGTCGTAGTCGAAGAGCGTCCCCTCCCCGTCGGCGTCCCATGCGTCGGGCGCCGACAGGTGGACGTTGACCGTCCGCTTGTTCATCGGGGGGCCGAGCGACATGTCCTCGAACTTCACGAAGTCCGGGCGCCGCTCCGTGACCTTGCGCTCCGTGAGCCTGGGGTTGAGCTTCGTGTCGTCGGGCTGGTAGTCCGTGAGCCAGGCGTAGCAGAAGCTCGGGGGCGCCTTCAGTTCGATTTCGAAGAAGGAGGGGATCCGGGTCATGCCACCGGCAGGGCGCCGCGGGCAGAAAACCCTTCGCGGGCGCCGGGTCAGGTGCTCCGGATCTGCTGGGCCGCGTGCTCGTTGATGTAGTCGACCGCCTCGCGTGATAGCTCGCCGGGGATGGACGAGAGCACGGCCCCGCTGAGCAGCTTGACCTCCAGGTGGAACCGCCCGGCGCGCACCTCGCGCGCCTCCCCGAAGGTCAGGTCCGTCCAATGGGCGAACCGGCGGAACCGTAGCAAGCGGCGCCGTTCCGTGCCCCACACGCCCGCCTCGTGCACCTCGAACGCGCGCTGCCCGACGCGCGAGCCCACCGCCACGACAAGCAGCGGGTAGAGGACCGCACCGCCGGCCAGGACCGTGAACCCTACGATGGGGGACGCGACTTCCCCGACCACCGCGACGAGGCCGAGCCCCACGGCGCCGAGCGTCCCCACGCGCGCCATCCGTTGTTCGCGCCGGGCACGCGCGTGCCAGGCCGCCACGACATCCCGGTCCCCCACAAACAGTGGCGGTCCCTCGGGCGGCGGCCGTGGCTCCGGCCGCGGCAGTTTCTGGACGAGGGGCGCCCCGCCTTCATGGATTGGCAACGTCAGCGCCCCCCGTCGCTTGTGCCGACCGGGCGCTCTCCCACAGTTCGCGGACCTTGTCCACCGCGGCGCCGTCGAGTTCGCCCGGGACCGTTTGGAGCGCCCCGCCGCCACGCAGCGGCAGGACCACGCGGTCGCCGTAGTCCCTCCAAGGCTCCACCCGTACTTCGGCGACCTCCGCCCACCGGACGAAGCGCCGGGGCGCGACGAACCGGGAGACCCCCGTGGCCACGATCCCCTCGTCGTACACCTCGGCGGCCTGCATCCACATGCGCGTCCCTGCCCAAGGGTGGAGGACGGTGAAAGCCCCCACTAGCACCGCAAAGACCGCGACTTGGAGCCCGTAGTCCTCGCTCCTTAGTGCGTACCCCAGCGTTGGGATAGCGATGACGCCAGCAAAGAACACGGCTTGGATCCGCCTGCGCACGCGCCGCCACCTCCGCCGCCACCGGGAGATGACGACCTCGTCGCCCTCCAGCACCGGGGTTGCTCCCAGCGCCTCCCGCGGCTCCCAAGGCATCGGCCGTGGCACGCGCCTCCCGGCGAAAAAACACTTGGGCCCTCAAAACCGCCAAATAGCTGGTCAAGCGCTTCCCGGCCCTACGGGGGGAACTTAGACGGTATACGGCCTAGAGATCGCCGTGGCGGCGATGGTGCACGCGCTCTTCGGCGTGATGTGGTTCGGGATTCACGTCCTGGTGGAGATGATCTTTGTACCGATCCTTACCAAGTCCACCAAGCTCGTTGAGCTTGCGCCGGTGGCCCGGTTCGCTCCACGCGTCTCGAGCGCCGGAATGGCCCTTGGCATCTTGACGACGATCTCCGGGGTCGTGTTCCTCTACATCAAGTTCCCGCCCGACCAGTACGACTGGCTCGGGTTCGGGGAGACACAGGCCATCATTGCGGCTCTTGTCACCGCGCTTGTTTCACTCGTCTTTGCCACCACGGTCCTGCGCCCCGCCGCGATGGCGCTCACAAAGGACGCGCCGGCCACGCCACCTCCACCGGACGCCGAGATCCCCCCGCCGCTGCTCCCGCGCCTCAAGCGCGTCGCGATGTACATGCGCATCCAGACCTCCTTTGTGGTGCTGATGCTCGTCTTCATGGTGATCGCGATCGAAGGCGGCTTCTAGGGCCGCCGAGAAGTCTCGCTCGAAGGAGAACTTCCCCCCATGGTCTACGACCCCGTCGTAGCCGTCGTGGCTGCCCTCCACATCGGCTCGGGCGCCGCCTACTTTGGCGCGTCACTGGTTGGCAACGTCCTCATCACGAAGGTCCTGGCAAAGACCGAGACCGTCGGCGAGTGGAAGGCCCACCACAAGCTGTTCAGACCCATCACACTTTTCGACGCCGCCACCTCGCAGATCGCTTTCGTCACCGGCTTGGTCTTCCTCGCCGTCAAGTACCCGCCCTTCGACCTTGGAACCTACG
>CBEUCC010000166.1:0-3976 GCA_965541515.1 uncultured Thermoplasmata archaeon | reverse complement strand
GAGGGTATTTGAATCGGTGGGGGGGGTGGGTGAAAGTGCTGCGGGAATTGGGGATCGCGGGCGCGTCCGCTGTGCGGGTGCGTCAAGTGGCTCGTCCTTCACGGCTCCCGGGAGGGAGCTCGGTTGGGGGTGGCGACCGAGCTTGTTTGTCCTGTTGGGCGGGGGGATTGGGGAACCGGGCCCCGGGTAGGGGCAACGACTGGTAGCCGGCCGCGCGCCCGAACGAAAGAGGCCCCCTGATTCCCATCGCGAAAAGAATCAAATCTGGGCTCCCGCTTTGGTAGAAACCGCGACGGCCGTTTCAAGCCGTTCAAAATAGGTTGGGAGGATCTCGGAGGCCAACCGTATTACTTCGACCAATCCATCGAGGCCGTCTAAGCGCACTTTCCGGTTCCCGATATCAAGCTCCAGGGAGTCCTCAGAATCGAGCGCCCCGAGAGAAAAATGGACGTATTCGGCGCTCAAGAAACTATACACGGATGTCAGTGAGTTCACGTGTCGCATGTCCTGTTCCTCCATCATGTTCGCAAGCATTTGTCTGCACGCCTCAAGATCGGGTTTTCCCCAAACATGGCCGACGACGGGTTCAAGGGCCTCGCAGAATGCGCATCTGCTTTTGTGGTCTGACCTAAAGCGTGAGTGCGTATCCTCCTTACGAACCTCGAGGGGCGGGACGTAGGGTTTGCAAGGCACCACATGAGGCGCGAGGTCAGACTCTCGAGCGCACTGGGCGCATGTAGGCAGTACAAAGAGAAGAACCAGATCACAGCCGCTCGCCCGACTGAGGTACTCGCGGTACCATTCCCTTCCGGTGAAGACAGAATCGTTTACCTGGCCTACTTTGTCAAGACGCTGGCGCACGCCCGTCCGGGGCCGAGAAGAATCATCCCAGTTCAAGGTTATCCTCGAACGAATGGCAGGCCGTTCACCAACATTGATCACGAAGTCAAAACTCTCCTGAAACCGGCTACATATGTCCGCCCATAGCGCATAGGTGAGAACCTCCACGAAGTGGCGAAGGACAATTGCCGCCTCATCTTGTTGCCGCCGCGCGGAAAGCATAATGATCGCTTTCACGTTACCGCCGAGATAGAAATGTAACATCGCCAGTAGGGCAACGTCCCTTCGCAGGCGCCCGCGAGAATCCTCCAACAAATCGTGTAAATGGCCGTCGGTTTTTCCAACGAAATCGAGAACCTCATCGAGCCCGGCGCCAAGGCTCCGAAGGCGGGACGACGAGATTCCGAGGTGGCGCGCTATGGCATTGCTTCGTTTTCCACCGTGAAGCGTCCTGCACATTCTCACAAAGGTCGTGTGATCCTTGCTGGTCCCGTTGGTAGCGCGCCGTTTGGCAACCGTCATAGGTTGGCCCCCATTCATACGAGGTCGGAACCGTCAGTGCGCTACCAGCGTTCATCCGAACGATCACTGTTTGATCCGTTCCAAATAGCCTGGGGCATCTGCTATGACAGTGATGGCAGGACCCGGACGCGCAAGCCCGCCCCTGTTCCAACCCTACACGAGACCCCGGACCGGAGCCGCCTGCGTATAGGTGACCCCCGCCGACCCGCCGTCTCTCAATCCGGCCGGCTG
Organism: uncultured Thermoplasmata archaeon; assembly: GCA_965541515.1. Taxonomy (GTDB): domain Archaea; phylum Thermoplasmatota; class DTKX01; order DTKX01; family DATEUP01; genus DATEUP01. The sequence continues at coordinate 2,383 of CBEUCC010000166.1, read as the reverse complement.
TCAGGTGCCTCCTTCGCCTACTTGTTCTTCGACGCCGCGCGCTGCGCCCGGGACTTGAAGTCTTGGTTCGCGCCCGACGAGTCCGCGTGGGACTGGATGCGGGCCGCGTCGTCGGCGGTCATCTTGGCCTTCTTGACCATCTTGCATTCTCCTGCCGCCTCGCGGGGGGACGGCGCCGAGGTGCTTGGCGTTCTCGGGTTTGAGCTTTGCGCATGGAGTGGCTTAAGTACGTTGACGAACGGGGAGACGCTTGGGGGGCGATCCGGCGGGGTCTTAGGGGGAGCCAGTGCGCTGTCTTGCGGCCAGCCCTGTGGAAACGACTGGTGTCTGTCTTGGAGATTAATCGCCCTCGGGCGCGGGGGCGGACGTCCCGTGGACTGGCGGCTCGTAATGCCGGTTGGAAGACCCCTCAGGAAACACCAATACGATCGATCCGCAGGCCCCGACTTGTTTGAATCCACTGCGAGCCCGAAAGGTTGATCTTTCGGCCCAACCTCTAGTGGCAATCGAGGACGAACTGGTGATACCCCTTGAGGTGGCGGTCGCATTGTCATCGGTTGCCGGCATGGTTATTGCACTAGTGGCTTTGGTCCTGGAATTGCGGAATCAGCGATTCTCAATGGGCGTGGATCTAATCCTTCGGCTTGCGGAGCAATACGATTCGAAAGAAATGAGAAAACGCAGGAAATCAGCGGCAGGATCCTTGCGCGACGAAAAGCCAAACCAGCAACTCGATGACGTATTGAATTTCTTCGAGATGGTTGCATATCTAGTCAAGAAGCAGGCCATATCTCCTAACCTGGTGTGGCACAAATTTGACTATTGGATTCGGGGCTGGTGGTTCTCGAGTTTGGACTACATTAGAAGAACCCAAAAAGAGGATCCATCCATGTGGAAGGACCTTGCGGAACTAAGAGAGACTGTTTCGAAGATCGACTCGAAAGAGAGCGGCTCATCGGTGTCGGGCACGATCTTGTCGGGCGACAAGATTCGTGACTTTCTCGGCCAGGAAATGGCAATGGACTCGGATTCGACGACCAGTGAGTAGCCACACAGGAGAGCGGACACCGTGTTCCAAATCTCTGCAAACCGCGATCAACATTTCCCCGTGACCCGTCCTTTTGTGACTGGACTTCTTGGTTCCGCTAGGTTAGAAAAGGTAACTGGGGGTAGGTTTGGTTGAAGAATCTGGAAGACAACGATAAGGGAAAGAAGAAGCGGAGACGATTTCGAAAGAGCGAGAAGGAAGGGCGAGGCCTGAAGGATGAAGACTGAGGCATCTGGATCATCAACCAATCACGAAGGCACCAAATGCAGATCCCATGCCCAACGTCGTTTGCACAGTCTTTGACAACGCACAGTCCAAAGGACGAGTCAAGGAGGTGAGATCCCTGAAATCGAAAAGACGGAAGCGATCCGGAAGGAAGAAGAGAAAGGAAGGGCGCGGGCCAAAGAAAGGTGGTCGTGGCCGAAAGCAACCATAGTGCGGATCGGCTGCGGAGCTGATTCTCAAGACTTCGTGCGGCCTGCTCGTATCAATCGGGGAAGCACCGTAGATGGTGGGCGGGCGCAAGGCCGCCAATTCCTTCGAGGATGTGTCGAGGTCGCTCGCGAGTAGGGGGTCGAAACGGGTGGCTTGCTCGCTCAGGTACCCCGATCACGATGAGGCCGGGGTGCGAACGCACGACGGCGTTGTTTGGATTTCGACCATTGGGACCGATGATTCGGGGTTCCCTCCACTGGGCTCGCGCTGGGACTTGACCAACGTCCCAGCTGTAGTGCGGCGGATCGTCGAGCAGGATCCCGGAGGGGGTTATCAGATCGAAGGGATAAGGCGACCGCACACCGATGCGACGCGACGAAAACTGCACGAATTGTTGCATGAGCTTGCAGCAAGGTACCATTAGTCGCGTGCCGCTCTGGCGTTGGTCCCTGAATGATTGCCCTCAGCCACGGCGGAGCTCCCGGGGGGGCCGCTAGCCGCTGCACCTCCGGTCCCCTGTCGCGCCCCGCACCTCCGCCCTGGCCTCTTCCACCTCATCCCGCGGCGAGGTGGTTGGCCGCCAGCGCCGGCAGCCACCCCGCGCCCACAAGGAGGGGGGCGACGAGGAGGGCCTCCACCGGGTCGAGGGGGTCGGGGGGCAGCAGGGCGGGCGTGTGATGTACGTGTTGGTTCGGCTCCAGCTCATGGCGCAAGTTCGAAGAAACTGAACCGGTCTACAACGGCTTCGAATTGGAATTCTCATGACCCATGCGTTTTCAAAGGTGCGCGGAAGGCATCGTCCTTGCGACCTAGGTCTTGATCCTACGCGTTCCCGCCACTCATCTCTGACCACTCGTCGGAAACCTCGAGGACCAAGTACAGGATAGCGAACCGGGCCAC
>CBEUCC010000165.1:0-3983 GCA_965541515.1 uncultured Thermoplasmata archaeon | reverse complement strand
CGGGGCCATCGGGGTGGACCTGCTCGAGAAGGCGGCCTACGACCCGGACGCGGACGAGCCGTTCAAGGGGAACCTCGACGTCCGCGCGCTTCGCAAGCTCCTCGAGGACCCGGAGTCCGGCCCCGTCCGGATGGTCATCCAGACCGCCACCTGCAACATGACCGGCGGCCAGCCGGTGTCGATGGCCAACCAGCTGGCGGTGGCGGCCCTTGCCAAGGAGTTCCACGTCCCGGTCATCGTCGACGCCGCGAGGTTTGCCGAGAACGCCTACCTGATCCGGCAGCGGGAGCCGCACTACCAGAAGTACTCGACCGCCGCGATCGCGCTCGAGTTCCTCGGGGCCTCCGACGGGTGCACGATGTCGGCGAAGAAGGACGCACTCGTGAACATCGGCGGGTTCCTCGCGTTCCGCGATGAGGCGCTCTACAACGCCTGCGTCCCCTTCGGCATCCTCTACGAGGGCTACACGACCTACGGGGGGCTCGCGGGCCGCGACCTCGAAGCCATGGCGCGCGGACTCAAGGAGGGCGTGGACGACGACTACCTCGCTGCCCGGGTGGGCCAAGTGCAGCGCTTCGGTGAGGCGATGATCCGCACGGGTATTCCCGTCCTGCGCCCCATCGGCGGCCACGGCGTTTACGTCGACGCCGCACGGTTCCTGCCGCACGTCGCGTGGAACCAATTCCCGGGTCACGCGCTCGCGTGCGCCCTCTACGAGTCGGCGGGGGTGCGCGGCGTCGAAATCGGTTCGCTGATGGCGGGGCGCGACCCGGTCTCGGGCCAGCCCCGGCAGGCGCGCATGGAGCTCTTCCGCCTCGCCGTCCCACGCCGGATGTACACGGACAACCACCTCGACTACGTGGTCAATGCGCTTGCCGAGATCCACGGTCGGCGCGACGAGGTGCAGGGCTTCATGTTCCAGAACGAGTCGCCGGTGCTCCCGCACTTCGTCTCGACATTCCGTCCGGTCACGCGGCAGGAAGTCCACCCCCGCCGGTAGGGGCGGGGGGGTGCGGAGAAAGCCCGGCTTACGCGTTCACGGTCTCGGCGGGCTCGGTCGCGCGCAGTACGACGGTGCGTCGCCTCTGCGGGGCCGTTTCCTCCTCGTCGAGCGGGCGCATGGGCAGCGCCGGGCGGGCAGGAGGGTCGTGCGCCACCGCGTGTCGTGGCGTGTCCTCCTGCTGATGTTCTATCCAGCCGGCGCGACCGCGCCGCTTGGCGCCTTGGGACAGGTATTTCCCTCGAGTCATGCAAACACAAGTCCTTTGAGGGCCGTGGGGGCCATATGTAGCCTCGCTTACACCCCGCTAGATAGTACATAGACCCCTCCCGCCGGGGCGGGGCCCCGCGGTGGCGGGGACGCTTGCCCACGGGTCACCGTCGTTTGGGTGGGCGGCGGGCCTCGACCACGAGGAACACCTCCGTCAGCGACCCGCCGCCGCGGCCCAGGTGCCGCTCCATCCGCTCCAACCGGCCGTCCTCCTGCCAACGGCGCCGACGTTCGGGGTTTTGCAGGAACTTCCGCTCGAAGTCCGGGTACGAGCGGAACGACTGCGACCGCCGCTCGATCTCGAGGTGCGTGACGCGGAATCCGATCGCGGCCAGGGCGTACCGCATCTGGCGTGCGCTCAGGGAGAAATGCGCCACTCGCCCCGCCTCCTTCCACATGTCCTTGTGGAAGCTGCGCACGACAAGGACGCCACCGGGCGCCATAGCCCCGAAAGCGCGGCGCGCGATCCGCTCAGAGAAGCAGAGATGCGCGACCACGCCGTCGAGCGGCTTGCCTCCGTTGAACCTCCGGTAGCTGCCGCGTTCGGCGTCGGCGGCGAAAAAGCGCGCGCGGGCCAGCCCGTCCTGGCGGGCGCGCGCACGCGCCACCTTGAGCACCGCCCGGTCGATGTCGACGCCCGTGACCCGTGCGCCTAGGCGTGCCAGGAGAAGCGTCGCGGCGCCCGCACCGCAGCCGATGTCCAGCGCGGCTTTCCCTTCCCAGTCGTGACGCCGGACCAGCCGCTCGAAGGCGGGCGAAAGGCCGCGCCTGCCACGGCGGGGCTCCGGCGGGCGCTCCTTGGGCGGGTCCGTGGAGCCGTGCCTGTGGTCGTTGCCCATGGCCGTCCCATTGCCATGGCCGCCCGTGCCAAGAGACTTGCGGGAGTGGGCAGACCCCGTGGGGCGCCGCCCTTCACTCGCCATGGGGCCTGTCACGCGCCGAGCGCTTGACAGCGTCGACCTTCGACTCGACGTCCTCGATCTGCCGAGCGAGGTACACCAGCGAGGCCTCGACCGCCTCTAGCCGCTGCTCGAACTGCGTGTGGCCATGGTCGGTGGCGTGCTTCCCGGAGCGGTCAGAACCCCGGCGGCTGCGGTCGACCGTCATGTTGACAGGGCGGCCCTCACCGGCCCGGACCGCAATCTCAAAACCCGGGCCTACCAGGAATCGGAAGGCCCCCGACCGCCGGGTCGCGCCCTTCAACTCGCCGTTGGCTTGACTCCCTTGCTCGGCCATGTCTCCCTTCGCTACAGGCACCAAAGGACACCCCCGTTTCCGGTCCCCATCACCAGCCGTCCTGCACTTATGGCCATATTTATTGATACCCACTGACTCTCACGGCTAAGAAGGTCGCATAACGTCGCTCGACGCACGGAAACGTCGCAGTTATGCGACCGTTTCCTGTGCATCTGGTGGGAATTGGCGTGGGACCCCGCCTAGGGGGGGGGCCGCAGGGGCCGCATCCTCAACTCCTGGAAGACGGCCTCCGCCCCCGCCGGCGTGAGGAGCTCGCGCTCCCACTCCCGGGGGTCGCCCGACCGCCGGGGGATGACGTGCCAGTGGTGGTGGAAGACGACCTGCCCGGCGCGCGCCCCCTGGTTTGTGCCGATGTTGTAGTCGGTCGAGATCCGCTCCTCTACGAGCTTTGCCACCTTCTCAAGGGCCTGGTTGAGCCGCTCGGTGTCCCCATGCATCTCGCTGAGACGCGCCGCATGCTCCTTGGGGCACACGAGGATGTGCCCGGGGGCGATCGGCATGGAGTCCAGGAACGCGATCGTGTCCTCGTCCTCGTAGACCACCCACGCAGGCTGGCTCCCCTCGATGATCCGGCAGAAGACGCAGTTGGGGTCCTGCCCTGGCAAGCGCCTGCCCCCTACCCGCGGCCGGCACCGTCGGTCGTCGGCCGGTCTTCAATCGGTGCGTTCACGGCCGCCAGCGGCTCGGTCCGCCGTAGGTTCTCCAGGGCGGGCGAAAACTTTGGCTCCAATTCGAGCGCTTTGCCAAAGCATGTCAGCGCCTGGGCCCAGCTGCGCGCCTCGAAGAAGACGGCGCCCTTCCGGTTCCACGCCCACGCAGAGAAATGGTCTAGCCACAGTGCGTGGTCGGCGCTGCGGTGCGCCTCTTCGAACCGGCCGAGCTTTGCCAGTGCCGCCGCGATCCACCCGTAGGCCTCGAGGCTGTTCATGTCGTCGTCGGAGGCGGCCTCGAACTCAAGGAGCGCTCCCTCGTAGTGGCCTTGGTCGTAGAGCGCGAGGCCGCGCTCGACGGAGGCCGCAGCGGAGGGGAGCCCCGTGGTCGTAGGTCGCACCCGGCGTGCCAAACCTCACACCGCGGATTTCAATTGAGCGTCCCCGGCCGAGCCAGCTTGGCTCAGGGGGCGGTCTCCAGGGTAAAGAACACCAATAGGTGTTGGTTTCCTACCAATTTATATGGAACGACCAGGTCATGACAGTTCCATGCGCGTCGAGATGGATGATGTGGAGTTTGTGGCCGAGACCAGCCTGACAATCCGCGGGCCGCGCCGCCGCACAACGGTCCCCAAGGAAATCGTGGACCGCCTCGGCCTGTCCGACGGGGACCACGTGCGCTGGGTCCTCTTCCGCGACGGCCGGGTCGTCGTCCTCAAGGTCAAGCCGCCCAAGAGGAGCACAGAGTCTGTGTGGATCCTCGTGGCGATGCTTGGCGTGGGAGCCTTCGCGGGCCTCCTTGACAG
>CBEUCC010000164.1:0-4044 GCA_965541515.1 uncultured Thermoplasmata archaeon | reverse complement strand
CGACTTAGTGATGAACAGGGACACGACCACCTACGCGGCAAGCGACAACAACAACGTGCCGTCGCAAGCCGAGGGCATCACCTGGGCGAGTACCCAGGGTTCACCATCGACCAGTCCGAGGACCACACCGACTTCTACCGCATCAGCGCGACCGCCGGGCAGACGATCGACGTGTACTGGCGCATGCCGAACCGCAACGCGCCCGACGGCCGGTTCTTGAACCAGACTGCCGGCCTCGTGTGGATAGGGATCTACCAGGCCGCAGGGAGGCAGCTGCTCAACTGGTCGTGGAACTACTACTACGACTGCGACAACAAGACAGACTTCCTGTTCAACCAGACGCGTGTGCAGACGACGGTCGCGGCCGACGGGGACTACCTCATCGAGGTCACCGCGCTCCAGGACGGCTTCATCGGGCCGTACCAGGTCACACCCAGGCGCACGATCCAGGTGTTCTGGCACATGGACTGGAACTTCGCAACCAACTCCCTCATGCTCGTCTCGCTGCTGCCCGGGTATAACGCGTTCCCGGAGCCGCCGGAGGCCCTGCAGCCGCTGCCGGACCTCACCCTCGTCGAGGACACGGCGAGTCCCGCTATCGACCTCGCGGACTACTTCGCCGACCCGGATGTCATCCAGGGCGACCGGCTGACCTACACCTTCACCTTCGCGGGCCAGCGCAACGTGACCATCGACGAGACCGGAGGCCTTGTCACCGTCACCCCCAACGCTAATTGGCACGGAACGAACCGTGTCTCGGTAGTCGCGCGGGACACCCTCAACCAGGTGGCGAACCTGCTGTGGAACATCACGGTGACGCCGGTGAACGACCCGCCTGAGCTCGTCTCGGCGGGCCCAATCAATGTCTCGGAGGACAGCGGCGTCCTCATCCTCTTGCTGAGCAACTTCGTGCGGGATGTCGACGGCGACACGCTCACCTTCACGCCGGACGCCGACGACGACCTGCATTTGACGTTCACGGCTACGACGATCCGCCTCGAGACCACACCTGACTTCGAGACGACCACGCTTGGCGCCCCCTACCCCGTGTCCTTCGACGTGTCCGACGGGATCGTCACGGTAAGGATGACGTTGCTCGTCAATGTCCTCAACATCCTGGACGCGCCCCGAGCCCTTGTGACGGACGTCCCCATTGCGTGCGACGAGGACGCGGCCTGTCCGACGGTGTACCTGCCGGACGTCTTCATTGACCCCGACGGCCAGCCGCTCGGGTACGTGCTCTCGGGCAACGGCGAGGTCGGGTACGAAATCCAGAACAACGACACGCTGGTCTTCCAACCGCCGCAGGACTGGAGCGGCGTCAAGTCGATCCAGATCCAGGCCTACAAGACGGTGGCGGGCACGCCCTACCGGTCGGAGGTCGTCGAGATCAGCCTCGTTGTGAAGGAGATCAACGACGCGCCGCGGCTGTCGGCCCCGAACCCCATCCCCCGCGAGTGGACGATGGAGGAGGGTGTCTCGAAGGCGTTCTCCATCCAGGCGGTGGACCCCGAGCACAGCGCGCCGAAGTACCGGTGGTTCCTCGACGGTGAGAGCCTCGGGACGACGCTGTCGGTCTACACCTACACCCCAGGCTACGGCACGGCGCCGCTCGGGGAGTCGACCCTCATAACGCTCCGCGTCGATGTGGACGACGGAGTCGGCGGCGTCGTCTCGCGCGAATGGGATGTCACCGTCGTGGACGTCGCGCGCGCGCCGGTCGTGGAGATCGCGGCCCCGCTAGAGGGCGCCCGCGCGTACTACGTCGGCGACGGCATCCAGTTCTTCGCCTCGGCGTCCGACCCGGACGGCGACGTGCTGACCTACACGTGGACGGACAGCGGCGGCCAGACGGTCCTGGCGGGGGCCATCGGCAATGCGACGTTCGAGTCCGAGGGCGTGCGAAAGATCACCCTTACGGTATCGGACGGCCTGCTCACCACAACGCGGACGGTCAACGTAACGATCGAGACGAGGCCGGACACTGTCCCGGGCTTTGAGGCGCCGTTGCTCATCGGCGCGATGCTTGCGGCAGTCGGAGTTGCGGCCTTCGCGGCCCGGCGCCGTCGGGTGGCGTGAACGTGGAGGGGGGGCCCCTCCCTCCGGGCAGGGTCGGTCACATTGCGCACGGAGGCGCTGGCGCGGGCGCTCGTCCCCCTAGCGGCGCTCCTCGTGCTTGCGCTGCTGGCCGCTTCCCCGGCCGGCGGACAGCAATTGCCCCCGCCGCCGGCGGTCGACCCCAGTGACGGGCCGCTGCCCCTCGCGTACGACACGCAGAACGTGACCGAATTCTCCCCCAACGGGTCCGTCAGTGGGACGCTTGCGGCGGGCACCGAACGTGTCTTCAAGGTCTTCGCCAACCGGTCGGACGCGAGCCCCGAGACGCTCACCGTGACCCTTGGCACCTTTGGTGGCCTCTTCTCTTTCGGTTGGGTCGAGGTCTTCGACCCCTACCAGGTGCTCATCGACCAGCGCGTCACGCGGTTCGACGGCCAGGTGAACGTCTCCCAGTTTGTCGTGGCCGAGACCGGGTACTACCTGTTGGTCCTCTCGTCAACCAACTCGTACGACTGGAGCCTTACGGTGAATTGGTCGGCGGGCACCACGTTCCCCCTCGACAACGACAACGACCTTGCCAACGCTACGGCCCTCACGGCGGCCGGCGGCTCCGTGAGCGCGAATGTGACGGAGTGGCAGGACCTCTACGACACCTACCGGTTCGACCTCATCACGCGCGGCCCGAGCGCCGACGCCATCGTCCTCAACCTGACCTCGCCGTCCGCTTCGGACATCGACCTGTACGTCTACCACCTTGAGGGGGGCGTGGCGGTCATCGACTCCTTCTCCATCTCACCGACAAACACGGAGTTCGTGGGCCACTTCGCGGGGGCCGACGGCCCTGTCTATGTGCGCGTCCTTTCGTATGCGGGCAACTCGGCCTACCAACTCACATGGCTGCTCTTCGACACGGTGGCCGACGCGAACAACCGCCCGGAGGTCGCAAGCGCGCTCCCCGCGGGGATTTCGCCGAACAACCTCTCTCGGTGGGACGGCCGGGACATCTTCCGGATTGACGCTCCGGCCAACACAACGGTCAACGTGACGCTCCACACGCAGGGGTGGAACAGCACCTCACGCGAGCCGGACTTGCAGGCGATCCTCTGGGACGCGTCCTTCGAACGTGTGACCTGGTCGTTCCTCTTCGACCCCAACGAGCGGATCGACGCGTTGCTCGTGGAGCCCGGTGTCTACTACCTCGAGGTGTACCCGCGGGACATCGGGTACTTCCTGACCACGCGGATGTTCTTCGACTACACCATGGACGCAACGGTCGACCCGCCGCCGCTCGTCCAAGGCGGTGCGTGGGACGGGGACTTGGTCGAAGACACGCCCGCCGCCTTCGACCTGCGGGTGGTCCTGCCCCCCGACCCGGCGGGCGAGACGATCACCTACACGGTGCTGGGCGTGACGGGCCCGGTCTCGGCCACAGTCGCCCCAGACGGGTTTACCCTCCTTGTCACACCCTTGCCAGACGCGTTTGGAAACGCCACGGTGTCCTTGCGCGCGGCGGACCGGTGGCGCTCGGTGGACATCACGCTCCCCGTGGTGGTGGCTCCCGTCAACGACGCCCCGCGGCTGCGGACCGGCGGCGGGGTGCTTGGGTTTGACGAGGACCGGACGGGGACGCTCGACCCGAACGTCTCGGCGCTCGACCCCGAGGGCGACGCTTTCAGCCTCGTCGCGGTCGTGGCCGGCGCGCCCCTCAACACCTCGGTCGTGGCCGGGGCCGTCGTGGTCACGCCGCCACCGGACTTCCACGGGGTGCGCAACGTCGTCCTCACGCTCCGGGACGAGCGCGGTGCCGAGTCAAACGTCACGGTCCAGGTCGAGGTTCTGCCGGTCAACGACGCGCCCCGCTTTGTTGGCGCCCTTGGGCCCCTCACGGTCGATGAGGACGCGTCGGCGTCGGCAGCCACTTTTTCGCTGGCAGGTCTTGCCTTGGACCCCGACGGTGACCCGGTCGTGTTCACGGCCCGCGGGGCC
>CBEUCC010000163.1:0-4068 GCA_965541515.1 uncultured Thermoplasmata archaeon | reverse complement strand
ACCCCCAGCAGCGCGACACCTAGGAGCATGACGGAAAGGTCGAGCGCCTGAGAGGGCTCGAGAACGCCGCGCGAGATGAGGAGGGACGTCGAGTTCTCGTTGCCAAGCGCGTCCCGGGCCCGGATGTCGACCGGGTTCTGTCCTATGGCTAGCGGTACGAGTGCTTCGAACGTCCCATTCACGGTCGTGACAGGGACACCTTGCACGAGGACGAGCGCTGCCTCCTCACTCGTCCCACGCACAACGACAAACGACTCGATCGTCACGTTGGAGTCCTGGCGGTTCGCGACTTCGAGGACGGGCGCAGTGCGGTCCGCGTCGACCGTCACGCTCGCGTTGCCTACATTGCCTGCGCGGTCCGTGGCGACGATTTCGATGAGCGTGACTCCCTCGGGGACGCTCACAGTCCTGTTTGCCGAGTTTATGCCAATCGGGACCTCCTCGCCGCCGATGGTCACGCGAACCACATCGGGGTCAAGGCCCACCCGCACCAGGACGGTCGTGTCCCTGGTGAAGAACGGATCGCCTCGCGGCGAGTTGACCGAAATAAGGGGAGCCAAAGTGTCGATGGTGAAGTTGACGCTGGCCTCCGCCTCGTTGCCGCCGTGGTCCACGGCGCGCACGGTCAGGGTGTGGAGGCCGTCGACGAGGAACCTCACGATCACGTGGTCGGCGTTTTGCGACGGAAGGGTCACCGGCGTCCCAGAACCAAACCGGTAGGAGAGATCACGAACTCCAGTCCCCTGATCACTTGCCGAGAGCGAAATGGTGACCTCTGGATCGCCGAAGATCTGGCCCTCAGAAGGCGCCTGGATGGATACCGTGGGCGGCAGGATGTCGTCCAGGGTGAGCTGGACCAAAGTGTCACGGTCCAGGTACAGGTCTGTGCTGGTCGCGAGGGGGTCGAGGGTCGCGGAAACGGTGTAGGGGCTGTGCAGGGTCGAAGTCGTCGCGCGCACCACATACTCCGGGAAATAGGGCAGACCCGTGACCGCCCCGGTCCGGTTGGGCTGCGCCACCGTACGTCGGCCGAGGAAGTCGCTGACGGCGACGTTCACGGCCGGTAGGAGGGCCGGGTTCGAAAGGGAGACCGTGACCGATATCCTCCAGCCCCGCGTGAGGACGGACTCGTCCTGGACATCCCAGCCGCCCGAGACGAGCGTGGACCAGATCCCCACGTTTGACGCCCCCGTTAGGTTCACGTCGACGCCGCCGCTGGCCAGGTCGCCCTGGAAAATGGCCGCGGTGAGGTCATCACCGCAGAGGCTGCCGTTCGGGTGCCCGCGGACCGTGGCACTGGTCGCGTTGAACACGGCTCCCGCGACACCCACGACCCCGCATCCATTGCCGTCGAGGAGCGCGCCGTCGTGAAGGATGAAGGAGCCTCCCTCGAGGTAGAGACTTCCCGCGCGTGAATTCCGAACCGTGAGGTTGCTCGCGACGATGTCGGAATCAACGAAGGAGGGGGTCCCCCAACCGTCCTCGATGCGGAGGTTGCGGATGACAAGCGACGAACGTTCCACGAGCGGTGCGCGAGGCTCGCCAGAGGGGTCGGGGTACGGGGCCACAAACGATGTGTCAAGGAGCGTGCCGTTGGAATCGGCTACCTCAAACCGGTAGGGGACGCTCGAATTCGTGAGGTCGAGGTCCTCCAGGAAGAGCTCGAGGGCGCCACGCACCATGACCGAGGGGACGCCGGATGTGATCGGCTGGAATTGGAAACGGACGTTGGAGATACGAAGGAACTCCGCATCCGACGTGAGGTTCCCCCTGAGTTTCAGCGTCCCCCCGCTGATCTCGCCGCGCCGGGTGAAGTTCACATTGGCGGTGGAATTCTGTTCGCAACTTACGATGTATCCGAGTGTGCGCAGGAAACTCGTATCTCGAACATCGACCGCGGCCGAGTTGAAGGCCAAGATGGCGTCCACGTTTGCCAGGAAGAGGGAGTCGTGCACCTCGTTCAGGGCCCCGTTCGGGAACTCGACCGCAAGGGCGTTGGATTGGAACGAACTGTTCCGGATGGAAGTCGGCGTGTCCTGCGCAAAAACACCCACGGCGTTCCTGGAGAAGGTCGCATAGCGGATCGTGAGCGTGCCGTCCCTGGCCTCGACCGCAAGAGACAGGTTCTCCAGCCGGTCACCAATGATCGTAAGGTCCGTCTCGATGACCCAATAGCCGTACCCATCCCCATCGACAAAGATGTTGTAGCTCCCGACAGCCGGGGCACGGAAGAGCTCCACCGCGCCCTTGGCCGCGGCCCGGACGCTGTTGTTGTCAATCAGCACCGGGCGCGTCGAGTTGAGAACCTGGATCGCGAACCAGGCCACGTTGGAAAACGAGTTCCCCGAGACTCGTGTGTCCCCCTCGACCGAAGCCGAGAAGATCTGTACGCCATAGTTCACGTCGTCGAAGGAATTAGACGCGACTAGCGTCGAGGCGAGGTATATACGCACCGCGTTTCCGGCCCCCAGGGCCGTTAGGTTCGTGAAGGTGTTTCCGACGATGGCGCCGGAGGAGTGCTCACGCGCTTCGAATCCCTGGTTGCACGCCTCAACCCTATTGCCCTCCATCCGGAATCCTCGGGCGTACATAACGGCCGCACGCTCCAGCCCGCTGAAGGAACTCCCACGGATGGTTGGCGACGAACCTGACCACGACCACACCCCGTAGGTGAGCGCGCGCGGCGGGGTGCCAAGGAACGTGCTTGAGTGAATCGTTGGCGAACCGCCCTGGACGAAGACGCCCGTGGCGTTGAACCTGTCCGCAGATAGCCAGAAGGTCGAGTTGGAGATCGTAGGAGAACCGGACCGGACTTCTACCGCGGTCGCGTTGTGGACTAGGAAAGACGAGCCGTTGATGGTAGGCGACCCCGAGACCACCAGCACGCCGAGCCCGGGCGACTGGAAGGTGAGATGGTCGATCCGCAGGTCGGATGAAGTTATCTCAACCGCGATAGAGTTCCCGAGGGATTCGAGACCGTCGATGCGGCCCTCCGCGTCGAAGGCTGTCACGAGGACGGAGTTGGGGCCGGTGAAGAGCGACCCCGAGAGGTTGCTGGCGTCGATGGTCCCGCGCAACATACGGATGCCCTCGGTGCCATTGACCATGGTAATCCCGTCGGCGAAAAGGCTAGAGTCCTCCGCCTGGACGTGGGTGTCAAAGCACTCGGTCGAGGTCCGTTCCACCGTGATGGCGCTCCGGATGGACCAGACGGCGGACGTCCCGCACGCGTAAACGGGGACAAGCGTCGGCGTCCCGTTGATCGTCCGGGGAACGTCTGTCACCCAGAAGGTCCCTGAGAGGTTTGAATCAACCACACGGGCGCTGCTGTCCCGGGCATACACGACCGCGAACGAGCCCTTCGGGTCGTCGCCCGAGGCGTTGAACGTCGAGTTGGAGAGGCTCAGCGTCGACTCGATGAGGACCGTGCCGATGGTCACGTTGAAGAACCGAACCTCAAGGTCGAGGTCAGACCCGTAGGACTCGAACGCAGCCCGCGCGTGGGGCGCCAGAATGCCTCCACGCCAGAGGACCGTGGAGGAAACCGCGATGACACCCACGTCCCCGACGGTACCCAACGACACGTTGCGAAACGACACGACGGAAGACAGTGACAGTACAGCGACCGGTGCCGTCTGGAACGAGCCGCCGTCGACGTCGATCGAGGAGCCCTCGACGATCACGAGGTAGTCGGTCTGGCTGAGGTCTCCGCTCGCCCAGAAGCCTCTCAGCGACACGGCGGAGCCGCCCGTGGCGTAGAGCGCGCGGCCCCGGACTGTGGCCGAGACGTTCGAGCCCGTCAACACCGAGCCCTCCTGGGCTCCCAGCCCGCCAGAGGCGTTCACAAGCGTGACGTTCTTCATGTGCGCCGTCGCGCCGCGCAGCACCAGACCAACCCCGGAGAGCTGGGACGTGGTGACCGCACCGAGTCCGTCCAGCAAGGACGCGGACGCGTCCAGCCGGCCGCCGGGCTCCACACGAATCACGAAGGAGGAGGGCCCCGCCGCCAGGACGACCGACCCCTCGAGCCGAAGGTGTGCCCCTGAAGCCACGAGGATCTCCGCGACC
>CBEUCC010000162.1:0-4157 GCA_965541515.1 uncultured Thermoplasmata archaeon | reverse complement strand
GCGTTGACCGCATCGGCCACCAGTGAGTCCTTGGGCTGGCGAGCGATCTGCACGGCGGCCGCGCTGAGTAGGTAGCGTGCGGTCTCGTCGCCCACCGCGTCGGCAAGGTCGAAGGCCGCCGACGTGTAGAGCAGGCTGTGGAGCTCGCCCCCATCCTCCGCCATGACCGTGAGGATCTGCCGCTTCACGTCGCCAACCGAAGCGCCCCAGACCATTGCCTGAACGAGCGCTTCGATCGAAGCGTTCTCGTCGGATGCGTTCATCGCGGCCTTGAGGTCGCCAAGCGCGGCGGCCGACGGGGTCTCTTGTCCTTTGTGTGCGACCGTGGTTCTCCCTCCCCAAGGGCCCGAACTCCCAAAAGCTTCCTCACCTCTGATAAGCGTTGCGAACGGGCGGCCGGTGTTTGCCATAGCCCTTGCACAAACCACCCGGAGCAAAGGTAAATGACCCTCGGCTCGGCTCGTCCGGCACATGACTCCGCCACAGCCGGCTCCCCGCACGGGGCCCGCCGCCGAAGCGCCACCGATGGGGGGCGCCGGTCAGGACGACGAAGGGCTGGCACGCGCAAGGGCCGCGTATGCGGAGGAGCGGTACGACGACGCGCTGGCCTTGTACGACGCGCTCGTCGAGGGCGCGCCCGGCCGCTCGGTCTACCTGAATGACCGGGGCGTTACGCTTGACGCGTTGGGGCGCCACCCTGAAGCGGAGAAGGACTACCGCAAAGGGCTCGAGGTCGACCCGGAGTACGAGTTGGCCCAGCGCAACCTCGCCAACTGCCTGGTCTTTCAGGGCCGGGAGGGGGAGGCGCTTGCCGCCCTTGAGCGTGCACTCAACCTGCGCCCGTCGTACGAGGGCGCGTGGCGCGACCTGCTGGCGCTCTTGCTCGGACGGGGCCCGGCGGCGGAGGACTTGGAGGTTGCCCGCCGCCTTTCAGGGCGCCTCAAGACCCCCTTCGCACGGTTCGTCCATGGCGTGATCGCGGCCGAGCTGGGGCGGGGGCGCGTCGCCGTCCGCGAGTTGAAGGCCGCGTGCGAAACGGGGCGCGACGACCCGGACCTCAAGGCGGAGTCGGGCGAGGGGCACGCGCTGCTCATCGCCGAGTTCCAAAAGGCGTACGGCAATGCGCTCTTCTCACGGGACGACATTGCAGGCTCGGTCGACGCCTACCGCCTGTCGGTGGAGGCCAACCCGGACGACGAGGAGACATGGAACAACCTCGGGTTCGCGTACTTTACTGCCGGCGAGAACGACCTCTCGATTGAGTGTTTCCGCAAGTCCGTTGAGGTCCGGCCGGACTACAAGCACGCGTGGTACAACCTGGCGTACACGTACCAGGCGGTCGACCGGCTCGAGGAGGCGATCGAGGCGTACGACCGCACGCTCGAGTGCGACCCGATGGACGAGGTGGCGTGGAACAACCGCGGGAACGCGGAGTACAACCTGGGGCGCTACGACGTCTCGATCCCGTTCTTCGAGAAGGCGGTTGAGCTGCAGCCAGACTACGACATCGCGTGGAACAACATCGGGAACGCGCTCAACAAGATCGGGCGCCATGCGGAGGCCATCCCGTTCCACGAGCGCGCGATCCGGGCCAACCGCCGGTTCGACTACGCGTGGTACGCGATCGCAAAGAGCAGGTTCCACACGGGCGATGTGGCAGGTTCCATCCGAGACCTGGAGGAGTGCCTTCGTGTCAACGCGCAGTTCGACGCGGGTTGGGCGCTCAAAGCCGAAGTGCTCCTGCACCTGGGCGACGTCGAGGAGGCGCTCGAGGCCTCCGAGCAGGCGGTTGCCGCCAACCCGTTGAACGACCACGCGCACTTCGTGCAGGGCGAGGTGCTGGAAGTCCTGGGGCGCACCGACGCCGCGCAGGCGGCCTACCAACAGGCCATCGCCATCGCCGGAGAAACCGCGCAGCAGCGATCGGCCGTGCCCGACGTATGGACCTCCCACGGCGAGATGCTGCTCGCGCGCGACCGGCTGAAGGAGGCGGCGGAGTCCTTCCGGATGGCGGCCGTGATCAGCCCCGCTTCGCAGCTTGCGCGGGAGGGGAGAGCCGACGCCCTCGCGCGGCTGGGGCAGTACCGGGATGCGATGCTCGCACTTCCTGCACACGGGGTGGGCGAGGGCCCCAACGAGAGCAAGAAGCGGGTGCGGATCCTCCTAGAGTCCGGCGAGCCCACCAAGGTCATTTCCGAGGCGGCGCGCTATCGAGCGCGTTTCGGGGAGGAGGCGGAGGTGTCATTGATGGAGGCCGAGGCGCTGGTCGACCTAGGGCGCCCCGCGGAAGGCGAGGCGCTGCTTGAAAAGGCCGCGCGGTTCCTCGAGAAGGACTTGGCCAGGGAGCGCCAGGCCGTGGCCAAGGCGCAGAAGGCGGGCCGGACAAAGCGTCGGCGGCGGGCGTCGGCCGTGGACGAGAGCCGCGCGGTCCCGCTCGAAGGGACGCAGCCGAGCCGCCCCAGCAAGGAAGGGAGGAGCCAGATCGAGGCGCTGCAGGAGGAGGGCGCGCTGCTCCAGAGGTTTGCGGACGAGCCGCTCGGGGAGGTGCAGGTCAAGGACCTCATTTTCCAAGTCAAGTTGCTTGCGGGAGCCGCGGCGCGCGCCGACGGTCGGGCGACGGATGCGCGTGCGCATTTCCTGCAGGCCTCGAAGGCGCGCCCGGACCGCGCGGAAGGGTGGTTCCGGCTCGGCGAGAGCGCGCTCCAGGGCGGAGACGAGAAGGCGGCACGCGCGCACTTCGAGGCGGCGGTCGGCGCCGAGCCGAACAGTGAGTTGGGTTGGGCAGGGCTGCTCCGGCTTGCAAGGAAGCGCGGGGACGCCCCGGCGACCCGGCGACTTGCGACAGTGGTCAGCCGTCTGGCGCCCGGCCACCCCGTACTGTCGGGGGACCCGGCCTAACGCTCCCGCAGGCGATCCAATGCCGACGGCGGGAGCCCCGCGTCGGGCCCCGGCTCGGAAGGCTCCGGAGCATCGACTGCGGTGACCCGGAGTTCGAAGGCCCCCGGGGCCGCCGACTGCTCCGGCCGGTCGCCGTCCCCTTGCGAGCTCCCCCCGGAGGCGGCGCGCCCAAGGGGTCGCCCGCGCCACGGCCACCGCCCCTCCCGCGAGCGGCGGCCACCCCGCGGGCGCACCGACCAGACGAGTGCGACCGCACCGCCAAGCAGGAGGACGGCCGATGCAAGGGGCAAGGTCGGCCCGAGTGCGTCGCCCACGGTCACATGGCCGAGCGTTTGCCCGTCCGAGACGTCAGGGGCCAGGACTGCAGTCGCGGGAGCCACCCGGTCGAAGTCCTCGCCCAGTTGATCCGCGAGCCAGGAGGCCGTGGCCGGGTCGTGTACGAGGAGCGAGACCTCCCGGTTGGCCACGAACGCGGCCTCGACGAGGTTGTGCGACCCGAGGATGTAACGGGTGGCGTCCACGACCAGGACCTTCGCGTGCATCTTGGACGGTGCCATAGGCAGCCGAGGGTCGATGCGGACCTCGAGGGGCGCGGCCACCGACAAGGCCGCGGCCGCAAGTCGCGCCGCGGGTTGCTCCTGCGGCGGGGACGCCTGCGCGTCGGCCGGAGATCCGAGGAGCACCGAGACTGTTACCCCGCGCGATGCGGCCCGGAGCAGGGCCTCTCCCAGGGGCCTGTCGGGCCCAAGGACCGCGTCATCTGCAGAGAGCGATTCGACTTGGACGGTGGCAGTCGCGTTGCCCACGAGCGCCGTCCACGCGTCCGTAAGCGCTGCCTCGCCCGGGGACGCAAGGAGGCTGGCGACCACCGACCCGGCGGGCGGCCCTTGGGGTGTGGGGCCGCTCGCGGGGGAACGGTCCCTGGGCGTGGCGGGCGGCGGCCCGCCGGCTAGCGCCCAGTCCCAATCGAACAAGCGACCGAGGTCTCGCGCGAGCCCGGAGGACTCGCCGACGAGCCCGTACCCGGTGTTGGGCGTCTCGGAACGGAAGGCACTCGCCACGAGATTCTCGGTCAGGACCGCGAAGCGGAGATCGTCGGCCACCAGGTACTTTGCGTGGTCGCGCGCCGCACGCGGCGCGCCGGCGGCAAACGCGCGGATGGCGACCCCCGAGGACTCGAGGGCGAGCCGTTCCTCTGTAGCCATTGCGCCCTCTTGGGTCCCCCACCCGACAGGTCGCGGTTCGACCAGGAGACGTAC
>CBEUCC010000161.1:0-4169 GCA_965541515.1 uncultured Thermoplasmata archaeon | reverse complement strand
CAAGAGTGGCGCCGGCCCCCGCCGCAGAGGTAGGCCCGCACCACAGGTGTGGTACGTTTGTGCGGGGACGCCGCGGGAGGCTAGCCAACGGGTTGGGCGCCACGCTGCGTAACGCTCTTATGGGGGGAGCCTGTTGCGAGCGCCGCCTGGCCTAGCCAGCGGAGCGTCACGTTTGTGTCAAGTTCGCCGCGCCTGGCTCTGACGGCAGGGACAACTGCGCTCGCGCTGGTCTTTGCCGGGTGCCTCGGCGGGCCCGATGCCGCGCCGCCGGTGACGGTCAGTTTCCTCACGGACGCCTCCATCTCGGCCCAGCCCGGGTGGACCGTCGGGTGGCCAGTCAATGTCGGCCAGACCGTGGGGGACAACCAGTCGGCCGAGCTCACCGTCTCGGCGCCCTCCGGGTGGACCGCGTATTTCCTGAAGCCGTCGCTGAACCTCTCGGAGTCGGGGACGAACGCGACCTCGTTCCTTCTGGTCGACATCCCGGCAAGCACCCCGGAGGGCACCTACGCGGTGTCCGTCGAGGCCACCGTGGGCGACCGGGCAGTGTCGGCGGCGGCGAGCATTGAGGTCTCGCGGCCGGGTACCAACGTTCTCCACAATGGGTCGGAGGTCAGCATGGACTACGTCGGCTTTCTGGAGTCGAACGAGGTCTTCGACACCTCGATATGGGCCGTGGCGAGCGCGGGCCTCGACAAGTGGCCGGACTTTGTCAACAACTCCGCTACGCGCGTAAGGCTCGACTACAACCCGCTGCAACTCACACTCGGCGCAGGCCAGGTCATCAAGGGGTGGGACATCGGACTGCAGAACATGAGCCTTGGTCAGTCGAAGGCGCTGATCGTCCCACCGGAGCTCGCCTACGGGCGTTTCTTCGACCAGGTGGCCAACCTGACCCAGGAGTTCCCGCTGTACAATGAGACGACGGTCCAGTCGTTCACCGCAAGCTACGGCGAGCCGCCGTCGATTGACGCCGAGTTCAAGGACCCGCTCTACGGGTGGACGGTCCGGGTCGCCGACGTCGACAATGTGTCGCAGGCGGTTGTTCTGCTGAACCTGCCCCAGGCTGGCGAGACGTACACGCCCTACGGCGTGAACGCTACGGCCACAAACCTATCGTCGGCAAGCGGGACGTTCGAGGTCCACTTCGCGCCCGAGATGGGGCAGGACACCACGGACTTCATGAATACCGGTGAGGTCGTCGAGGTCAATGCCACGAACTTCACGATGCGCTGGCAGACGGAGCACCGGCAGGCGCTCGCGCCCCATACGCTGTACTTCCTCGTGTTTGTCCGTACCGCACTATGAGCGGGCGGGCAACGCGACGGGGGCCTCGGGACGTCGGATCCCCATCGCCCGGTCGGTCTTCTCGATCGAGGTGGCAGCGTCGGGGGCGGCGGCGACCATTGCACGGATGCAGTCGATGTTCTCAGGGACGACGTCTGATTCCTGGTGGATCGCCTGGTAGTAGTAGAGCGTCCGGCCGTCGACCTTCATCCCGTCCGCCCAGATCACCGTCTCCCAGAGGTCGCCGCGGGGCCGGCCCTGGTCACGCGCCCACTCCATCAACTGCGCGGTGGATGGCAGCCCCTCGGTCGACTCCACTTGGAGGACGCGCGGTTGGGCGCGCCACATCCCCGCGACCCCTTCGGTGGAGAGGTCCGACGCGAGGCGCACGATCACCGCGTGCAGGTGCATGATCGTCGTGGGGACCTTGACCGCCATCGTGTGGATTGGAAGCCCGGCAAGGACGCTCGCCACGTCGGGCCCGTGGTGCGACGGGATGTTCAGCGCGGGTTCGATGGAGTTGATCGGGCCCTTCTTCGAGTCGTTGGGGTCGGTCGCGCGGCGCACCATGACCGCATAGATGCTCTCCACGGCCCCGGCCCGGTGCAGCGGCAAAAGGGTGCGGATCAGGCCCGTCGTGTTGCACGACACGACGCGGACGTAGTCCTTGCCGGCGGTCTCGGCGAAGTTCGCGCTGGAGTTGAACGACCAGCCGATGGCGCCGTGGGCCTCACCGCCCTGAAAGATCGCCTTGACGGCGCGCTTGCGGTACGTCCCTAGGTTTTCCGCCCCCAGGTGGCCCGGCGCGCAATCAACGACGATGTCGCAGCCGCCCAGCAGGTCGTCCAGGCCGCCTGCCACGTCGAGCCCCGCGGCCCGGAGGGCGTCCACGCCCTTGGCGGTCGCGCCGTAGAGGGGGAACCCCCGCTCGATCGCGCGACGCGCCTCGAAGGTCGGGCGGTTCTTCGTGACACCGGCGACCTCCATGTCGTCCTGGGCCAAGACCGCGTCCGCTACCCGCTTGCCGATGGTCCCGTACCCATTGATCGCGACGCGGACGGTCATGGCGCTTCCCCCGGGGGCCTCAGACGGATGACCGGATAAAAACCCTTGACGTGGACGCGCCCCCCGCGGTCGGGCTGGGGCCGGGTCTTACCCGTACCGGACGAAGACCTCGGAGCTGCGCACGACCTCGAAGCCCACGGACCGGTAGAGCGAGAACGCCGGTCCGTTTTGCTCGGTCGCGGTGAGCCCCGCGCGCTTGGCGCCGGCGGCGGCGTAGGCGGAGAGCGCCTTGAGCAGGAGGAAGCGCCCGAGTCCCCGGCCACGGTGGGCCGGCAGGACTGAGAGGTCGCCAACGTAGGGCTCCGGGCCGACGAAGACCGTGTGCAGGACGCCGGCTGGGCTTGCCTCGCCCTCCGGCACGGCGGCGAACGACATGCCCCGGGCATATGCGCCAAACTCCCCGCCGAGGAAGCGCACGTAGAGACGGCGGTACGCGTCCTGTGTCTCCTCGAGCGTGATGACGGCAAAGTCGGTTGTCTGCTGGTAGGCCTCGAACGCGAAACGCCCCCACTCGTCGGCCCGGCCGGGCTCGGCTGCCACCGCCGTGTAGCCGGCGGGCGTGGCCGGCACGTCGGGCAGGGGCCGGCGCAGGTCCCGGAGCATGAGGGCACGCGTTAGCGGGGCGAAGGCGCGCCCCGTAAGCAGGTTGTGGGCACGGGCCGGCGAGAGGTGGAGCCACCGGCCCGCCGTGGCGACCTGGGCCCGGACCTTGCCGGTCCCCTCGGGCAGCGCGCCAAGCAGCGCGTCGAGGAGTCCCGCGGTGGCGCTCTCCGTCGCGAAGCGGGGCATGATGTGGAGGAAGGCGATGTCGCTCGCTCTCCCCTCGACCTTGAGCAGCGCCGCCCCTTGCAGCGATCCTGCGGGCGTCCGGCAAACCGCCTTCACGGTCGCCGGCGTTTCGAACTGACTGCGGATCTCATCCCGCAACTCCGGCACACCGGCCCTAGATAGCCGACCCTGGTAGTCATCGAGCAACACTCCCAAGTCGCCCGGCGCGACCGACGCCTCCAGGCCGACCTTGAGCGCCCGTCTGGGCGCAACCGGGCGCAAGACGCGACCGATCCCCACGGTTGGCCCCCCTTAGTCCGACCAGTACGGCGCGCCCGGGCCGTAGAAGCGCTCGATGAGCGCCCGTTCGAGGAGGCCTCCCGCGGTGGCGTCGGCAGGCGACCCGGGGATCGCGCGCCTGCCGAGGCCGTCGACCCACCCGGGAAAGAGGGCGCCGACGGCTCTTGCCAGGAATGCGGTTGCCGCCACAAAGTCCGTCCCAGCGTACATCAGCACGCGGCGGTGCCGGCGCGCCATCCCGTCGACTGCGGCCCCGGCCCGTTTGGCCGATTCCTCGTCGCTAAGCGAGAGCTCCAGGCGAAAACGGGCCGGGACCTTCGCCGGACCGACGAGCTCGGAGCGTGCCGCGCGGGCAGCCGTCTCCTCGATCGTAGTGCGGGCGGTAAGCGGGTTGTGGTGGCGAACCGTCGAGCGGTCAAACCCCGTCTTGGTCGGCGCGACCGGCAGGTCGGGGATCGCCCAGTGCATCTCCTCGCAAGCGACCCAGTCGCCGCTCACGCCAATGAGCGGCACGTCGAATGCTCCCACCAGGAAGCCGACCAGTTGGGAGTCGCTGACCACGTCACCGTTGAGGCGAAGAGCCAAGAACGGCGCGATTGTGTGCGAGGAGAACGAGTTTGGAGTGCCCGTCTTGCCGTGCATCCCCGTGAGGAAGACGCCCTCGACCCCCCCGGCCTCCAGCTCGTCCAGGAGCGTCCCCTTGCCCAGCACTGCCGGGGACTCGATGTGCGCGGAGATGAGGTTCTGCC
>CBEUCC010000160.1:0-4215 GCA_965541515.1 uncultured Thermoplasmata archaeon | reverse complement strand
CCGTCCCTCCCACCCGCATGGGAAGGCTTTGGAGCGTGGAGGCGGCGGCGGGCCCTGGCGCGGTGACCGCGAGGAGCGCGATCGCGGCGGCAAGCAGCGGCGCGATCCGCGCCCGGCGGGTCTCTCTGGCCCCGCCAACCGATGCCATCCTTTGCGCCCCCTGAAACTATGGCAGCGAGGCTGAGCGACACTAAAGGTCTTTTGATTTGACGCTTCCACCGGGCGGTCACGCGCCAGCCAAACACGCTGTGCCCGCACGCGAGGGTTCCAGTCGGCGTCCGCTAGGGAGGCGGGAGTGTGCCCGTCCAAACGAATCGGAAGCCTCCAATTGCAACTTCAACTACGACGAAGGCAACGTAGAGTGAACCCCTCGCTCAATCGCATGGAACCGCGGTTGCAGAGGGACCCAACGGGCCTGAAGTTCCACGGGGTCTATTGTTGTTCCACCGTGATGACTACATTCCCCTTCTTGTGTCCCTTTTCAACATACCCGTGAGCCTTGGCAGTCTGTTCCAACGGATAGCGTCGATCTATGACCGATTTCATCTTTCCCGACTCGATCAGCTCCTTGAGGAGAACCAAATCTTCGGCCTTTCTCTTTGATAGTCCCTTTCCAACCGACACGTATGTCCCGTTGGGAGCTAGCGCTTTCTTCCAATCGGACGAGATCTTTCCAACGGCATCAAAGATGATATCGTAGAG
The DNA here is from genome assembly GCA_965541515.1 of uncultured Thermoplasmata archaeon. Lineage (GTDB taxonomy): Archaea > Thermoplasmatota > DTKX01 > DTKX01 > DATEUP01 > DATEUP01. Next base: position 3,513 of record CBEUCC010000160.1, on the reverse strand, counting down.
CTCTCCCCGTTCTGCAAAAGCCTCTTTGGTGTAGTCAATGACCTTGTCGGCTCCAAGAGATCCTATCAAGTCGACATTCGTGGTACTGCATACCCCGGTAACGTTTGCCCCGAAGTGGTGCTTAGCAAGTTGCACCGCTGCGGTACCTACCGATCCAGAAGCGCCATAGATGAGGATCTTCTGTCCGCTCCGAATGTTTGCTTTTCTAAGGTAGAACAATGCCGTAACTCCCCCAAAGGGAATGGCGGCGGCTTCCTCATGGGTCATATTGGCCGGCTTCATTGCCTGGACCCCTTTTTCAGGCAAGCACTTGTACTCAGCATTGGTACCAAAACTCATCCCCGTTAGGGCAAAAACCGGGTCACCTTTCCCAAATCGCCGTACATCTTTGCCTGCTGCAACAATTTCCCCCGATAGCTCACTCCCTAGAATCTTCTTTCTTGGTCCTCTGAAACCGAATCCTATTCGTATGATGAGCCTGAACGCGGCGGGAAATGTAAAACTTCGAAGTCTCACGTCCCCAGACGTTACCGTTGTCGCATGGATTCTGACGAGGATTTCATTGTCCTTGGGAGTAGGCTTTCCTACCTCTTTGAGCTGAAGGACATCCGGTGGTCCGTATCGTGTGCAAACAACCGCTTTCATGCGTATTCCTCCAATGTTTCCGCAGAACTGGTCGCGATTGTGGAAACTGTGGAGTCTATTTCTCGAGTGATTGCATCCATTGTCAATCTAGACCAGGCCCTGTATCCCCCTACCGCAAGGGCACTCCACTACCCTGTCGACAAACGCGGTATTGGCGCTGTAGAGATTTGCCGCCAGATCGCCCCGTTCTTGGAGCTTTCAATGCGTTGCAATGCATAGAAAGGAACCGGAAGGTCCCCCATTGGCAGGACGAGACCCGACCGGTGTCAAATGCCAACCCCCACAGCCATCACTGAGGGGGGGTTGGCATCGGCCGACCCACAGATCCCCTCCGTCAATTGCGGCGTCTTGCTAGGTCTTGTCATACACAGTTATGACTACATTCCCCGTCTTCTGCCCTTTGTCAACATAGCTATGAGCCTCGGGGATTTGTTCCAACGGATACCGTCTATCTATGACCGATGTTAGCTTCCCCGCCTCAATCAGCTCTTTGAGGAAGATCAACTCTTCAGGTTTTTCGCTTGTTATGACGCCCTTTACTGTCATTGGATTCCATAGCCCTCGGACCATCGATGACACCTTTGGGTTGCCCAAAAGATAGAATCCATTCTTCCTTAGCGATCTCTTGCAATCGGAGAACGAACTCTTGCCTACCGTGTCAAAGACAACATCATAGGTCTCGCCGCTTCTTGCCCAGTCCCCTTTGGTGTAATCAAATACCTTGCTGGCTCCGAGAGATTTCACCACGTCCAAACTCGTGGGACCGCATACCCCGGTAACGTCTGCCCCGAAATGGTTCTTGGCAAGCTGTACCGCAAAGGTCCCGATGCTTCCAGAAGCTCCGTAGATGAGCACCTTTTGTCCGCTCTGGATATTTGCCTTTAGGAGAATCTGCAAGGCTGTGTTTCCCCCAGTGGGGACGGCCGCGGCTTCCTCATAGGTCATATTGGCCGGTTTTGTTGCGACCATTCCCTCTTCTGGCAGACATATGTACTCGGCATAGGCACCCATGCCCATGTCGGTATGTGCAAAGACCGGGTCGTCCTTCCTGAATAGCGTTACATCTTTGCCCACTGCTTCGATTTCCCCCGCTAGCTCTTGCCCTAGTATCTTCTTTCCCCGGGGTCTTCTGAAACCGAACATTGTTCGAAATATGAGCCGCAACAGGGGACCGAATTTGAGCCTTCGAATTTCAGTGTCCCCTGCTGTTACCGTTGTTGCATGTATTCGTATCAGGACTTCATTGTCCTGGGGCGTAGGTTTTTCGACCTCTTCGAGGTGAAGACCGTCGGGAGACCCGTACCTTGTCCATACAATCGCTTTCATGTGTTCCCCCCCAAATCGATCTCATCTAGATGTGGTCTGATTGCTTCGATTCCTCCGGCTTACCCAGTCCCTGGCAAAGTTGTTCTTGGTCCTTTGAGACCACTGAAGAATCTTGCAAGACAAATGGGTCACTCGTTCGAAAGGCGTAGTCCACAAAGCGCCACCCGGAGAAATCCGCCACCGTCGGCATCCGCCAGGAAGTTGGCCCATCGGGCGCGCTTGACCCGCGCGTCCATACACGCTCACAACAAAAACACTTAGGACAAAGAAGATGAGTGGGCCCGTCCAGATTCGAACTGGAGTCGCGTGCACCCCAAGCACGTAGGATACCAAGCTACCCCACGGGCCCGCGTGGAGGGGGGTAAGGCGGGGAGGCGGGGCGCACTATTTCACCCCTTTGCCCCCGCGCCTGCGCGCCTTGGACCGGCCATCACATGTTCGCCGTGTCGGCGTGGTAGATGTGCAGGTCCTCCAGGAACACATGCTTCCCCTGCGTCACCGCAAAGAGCGCCGTCTCGGCCACGTCCTGCGACGAGAGCACCCCGTGCTCGAACTGGCGCTCCGGCTGGGGGCCGAACCACGGGGTGGCGACATACCCAGGGCAGATGGCCACGACCTTGATCCCCATCTCGTTGTTCTCAAGCGCCGTGCAATGGGTGAGCGCGAGCATCGCCGCCTTAGAGGCACAGTAGGCCGCGCCGCCCGGGTAGGGGTCACGGCCCGCCATCGACGCGATGTTGACGACCCAACCGCGCTTGCGGCGGCGCATCTGGGGCAGCACCTCGCGCGTCGCGATGAATGCGCTTCGCGCGTTGGTGTCGAGACACATGTCCCAGTCGGCCGCCTTGAGCTTGTGGACCTCGTCGCCACCGCCTGTCCCCGCATTGTTCACGAGGATGTCGATCCCGCCCAGCGCCCCTATGGCCTGGCGGACCATGCGCTTGACTTGGCGCTCGTCCTTGACATCCGCTTGGACAAACGTGGCCTCCACGCCTTTCTTGCCAAGGTCCCGCACCACCTTGGCGCCCCTCGCCTTGCGGCGACCCCCGATCACGATGCTTGCACCCTCCCCCGCAAACGCGTGGGCAATCGCCTCGCCAATCCCGCTGTTGCCCCCCGTCACGAGGGCCCTGCGCCCTTCGAGCCTGCCTGCCATGGGAATCCTCCCGGGGGGGAGCGTCCACTGCGCCGAAAAAAGGTGCCGCTCAGGGCAGGTTCCCCATGGCGGCGGGTTCGCCCAAAACTCTATGGGTGGCCAGGCGCAGGCTAACTCGGGGATACGGCGCAGATGAGGGCGTCCAGGGCTCCGGCCAACGTCGAGAATGGGTGGATTCGCCCCGACCCGCCGCGGCCACATCACCTCAAACCGCTTGCGACGGCAATGACCGTGCTCGTGGTGCTCCTCCTCCTCCGTTTCCCGGCGGCAGAGCCGCTAGGCGGCGGGCTCAACCCTGCCGGCCCCCGCGGTCTGCCCGAGGGCATGGAAGGCGGAAACCCGTCGGACCCGGAAGCCGACCCGACCGGACCAGGCCACCCTTTTTC
>CBEUCC010000159.1:0-4260 GCA_965541515.1 uncultured Thermoplasmata archaeon | reverse complement strand
GACGAAGCCGCACCCCTGGTAGAGCAATACCCAGTCCTCGACGGGGACGCCCTCTGGACGCGGGAGCCGGTCCACCTCCACGACACCCCCGACGCCCGACGCCTCCATTAGCATGCCCGCGGTGCCAACAAGGCCCGGGTTGGAGGCGTCCTTGCAGGCGGTCAGGAGCCCTGCGCGGGCGGCCTCGCGCACGGCGCCAAGCCGCCGGGAGACCTCCTCGCCGCTCTTGCGGCGCAGCGCCGACCAAGCGTGCGGGTAGCGGGTGGGACGTTCCCCTTCCAGGTCAACGGCGGCAAAGATGGCGTCCCCCCGCTGGGCCGTGTGCGAGTACACGCACTCGCCCCTTGGCACGGTGCCAAGCACCGCGGCGGCAAGTGCGGGGGTATCGCTGTCCGGGTGGAGGTGGCCGCCGACGACGGGGACGCCCAGCTGTTTCGAGGCCTCGGACATCCCCGTGGCGACGGCGGCCTCAAAGGGGGGCCCTGTCGAGGCGAGGAAATTCACGACCGCGACGGACGTCCCGCCCATCGCAGCGACGTCGAGGACGTTCACCAGGACCGACGCGTACCCGCCGAACTCGGGGTCAGACGCTAGGATCTCAGGGACGACCGCGTCGAGCGCGAAAAGGACGTACCGATCCTCGACGCCAGGCAACGCCAGGACGGCGCAGTCTTCCCCGAAGTCCGCGACGACGCCTGCGTCGCGCGCGCCGGCCAAGCCTGCTGTCAGCGCGCCCAACCGCTGCTTGCGCGTGACCCCGGGGTACTCGCGAATCCGGACGGCCAGGGCATCCAACGACATCGTCAAGTTGCGCGCGCTCCCAGCGCGCGGGGATCGAGCCGTCGTCTAATAAACCCGGCCGCGAGCCCTCACCGCGGGCGGCGCCCGAGCTGACCGAGGGTGGGCGTGAAGATGGCGAGTCCAAGAACGCCGTACGCCGACGCCAACAGCAACCCGAGCGAACTGAGCAAGCCCTCCCCCCAGACGACGCCAGCCACGCCCGCCGCCCCCGAGGCCATGCGAATCGCGTGGAAGTCAAGGGACGACCGAAGGCGTGACTTCGACGGGCAGAGGTCGAACACGAGCGCGTACCGCTGGGGCGCGGAGCAGATCGCGTACGCGAACAAGGCGGCGGCGACCGCCAGCCAGAGGACCGTGCCGTCGGCGAGGTAGCTCGCGACCAGGAGCGGCCCTGCCGCACCCGCGACCCACACGGTCGAGAGGAACCGCCCGCGCCCGAGAACCTTGTCGAGGGTGGGGGACGCCGCCCCGAAAAAGGCGGCCCCGACGACAGCCCCGACCGCAACGGCAAGGGCCGCCTCGCCGGCGGCGTCGGCCAACCAGACCCCATCCGCGACGGCCGCCAAGGACGCTCCAAGGGCAACCACGAGGCTCGTCTCCGCGATGAGGTGGTAACGCAGCATGGGGGTGAGTCCGATTCGGCGCCGGACTGCGCCCCCTGCCTTCGCGGCCGGTTCGGCCGGTGAGGGGTGGGCCCGCGCCGAACGGACCGCCAGGGCTCCGGCGAGCAGCAGAAGAGCCGCGGCGACCCTCCACACCAGGCCGACGCCGTGGTCGGCAAGGGGTGCCCAGAATTCACCCGACCGCTGCAACGCCTCCAAAACCCCGTAACCCGCGTAGATCGAGAGGGCAAGAGCGCCGCCCACCAGCGCTCCTGCGCGAAGCCAACCCGTCGGCGTCGCGAGCACCTTTGATCCCATCTTCGCGACCGGGTCCATCGCGCCGATCGCCGCCGCGGGGAGTCCAAGCGAGAGGGTAACAAGCGCCATCTTGGGGGCGTCGAAATGTACGGGCTGGAACAGCAAGAGGGCGATCGTGACAACGCCCGCCACGATCGCGAGTGCGCCCGCACCCTTGAGTGCGGCCGGGGGACCGCCACGTGTCGGGAGGAGGGCGAAGGCAAGGGCTCCGGCCAGGAAGGCATAGGCGAGCGTCACGCTGAATGTGGGCGGGGGCAAGGGGACGCAGAGGAAAGCGCGCCCGCACAAGTCACTCGTCACGACCGCAACGAAGAGAGCCGCCCCGCCGGCAAGCCCCAACGACGTGCACGCGAGCAGCCAGGCTGCAACGGGGATCGTTCGACCGTCGCCCTGTGCAGTTTCGGTGCTAGACGACGGACGTCCGTCCTCAGCCATTGCGCGTCCCCGCACAAGCGTCGCGGGCGCTCTTAACCCTTCAGGCCCGCGCTGCTCACCGTTGCCGTTGGAGCGCCGGTCCCTTGGCACTGCCAGCCCGCAACCGCTCGAGGATCGCGCCCTTGAAACGCGAGTGCAGGTCGAACCGCCCGCGCCCCACGGTCCGTAGCAGGATTGCGCGCGACTCCTGGGACGCCTGCATCACGACCGCCCGTGTGTGCGCCTCCGGCCACGTAAGGATGAGACGGCCACGCGACTCGCGCAACCGCGGCTGGCCGGCCTGGAGCGAGACGCCCGCCTCGCGGAGCGTGTCGGCGATGTCAGCCTTCGTCCGGTCGAACATCGGCAAGAAGATGACGGAGCCCGCGACCTCGCCGGACATCTCCGCGCGTGCGAGGCGGAAAAAGACGAGCGCGATCCCCAGCCCGACGGCGAGCCCTAGCCCCGTTGCGGCCCATGGGTCGGACGAAACGCCAAGGAGCGAGAGCGCCAGGTCTGCGGCGATCCGCGAGACGGCGATGGACGCGAGCACGACCACGGCCAGGAGCAGCCACGCCCCCGTCCGGCTCCCGGCCGACGGGATGAAGTGCCACTGGAACGGCTTGACGGAGCCCGGATGGGGGACGTAGCGCGGGTCGGGCGTTGGGGCGCCGGCCCCGATCTTCGTGAAGGACCACTGCGGGCGGGGCGCCGGCACCAACGGCGCTGTGGGGGCCGGGGCCGGGGCAACCCCGGTCGAAGCGCCTGGTGCCGCGGAGGTCGGCCGCGCCCGGTCGCTGGTTTCGCCGCTTGGCGGGGCCCGGGGTGCCTCGGGCTGGGGAGGCCGCGGCGTCCAGAAGGAAGGCGCGCGTGAGACCTGGAGCCGCTCGGGAGGCGCAGGCGCGACGGTCCTTGGCGCCGGGGGCTTTGCCTCCGCCGGCCCCGTGAACCGGCCGCCCCTGGCAACCGCCTCGAGCCATACGACCTTCACCTCGGAGGCCAGCGACGCAGGGAGCGCCGCGATGTTCTTGATGCTGCCCTCGGCCAGCCGGATGCGAAGGACGCTGTAGCGCCCCGCATTCGAGGAGACCTCCATGTCGACGACGTCCACCCACCGGATGTCGTCCTGGCCACGGGGGGTGCGGACGATCACCCCGTGTTCCCACAGGCCGACCTCACGGGGGGCGCGCTGGGCCACGAGGAAGCGGCCCATGGCGTTGTCCGTGAAGTAGAACATGAGGAAGATGAGCACCAGGGTGAAGATCGTAACCTCGCCCGTCACCAACGAGGAGCTTGCCAGCAGCAGCATGCTGACGCCGATCGCGAGGCTGAACAGCGCGCCGCGGCGCAGCGGCGCGATGAGCCCGTTCTTGAACCACTTGACACGCGTGGGCTCGGACAGGGCGACCACACGGGCCCGCTGGGGACTTGGCTCCACGGTAGGATCTAGGATGGGCCCTAGTTGAAGAAGAATCCGCTCCTGTCATCCCCCACGGTCCATGCGGGGGCCTTACCGCCCCCGCCATGCAGGGGGAATCCTGACCTGCGGGTTGGCCGCCTCGACCGCCGCGAGCAGGCGTGCGCACTCGGCTGGCCGTACCTTGAAGATCGAACCGAACCGGGTCCGAAAGAACTCCGGTTGCGTACCGCGCATCGCCGCCCGTACGTCCGTGAGGGCGATCGGGTTCGGGAGGAGGGCGACCGGCCGGAGGTCGACCGTGAACCCCCCCAGGGACGCGCTGCGCCGGACGACCGGGCCCTCGCCCGGGACGAAGACCGCCCCGCGCACGACCTCCGCAAGCGCCACGAGCTGCCGGTGGCCTCCACCCGCCGCGTACCCGAATACGGTGTCGCCGCGCTGGGCGGCGCGCGCGTTCTTCTGGGAGAGCGCGGTGCCGACCGACCACGTGTAGGCCGTGCCGTGGGCATAGTCGTTGAAGAGGTCGGGCCAGTTCCACCCACCGTGCGCGGGGGCCGTCGGGTCGCACTTGATCCACCATGCGCCGGCCGCGCGGTCCGGGCGGCCGGGCGCGGGTCGGCTCACTTCCTTGACACCCCGGCCCGCGCGACGAGGCGGCGCACCCCGTCGACCGCCTGACCGGTAGCGCGCATCGCACGGTCCGCC
>CBEUCC010000158.1:0-4302 GCA_965541515.1 uncultured Thermoplasmata archaeon | reverse complement strand
GTGCAGCGGGCCCGACCCCTTGGCCGCGACCCGCTCGAGGTGGACCGCCGCCTCGCGTGCGACCAGGTGCCCGAACGCCGGGTGCAGGTCGACGCTCGTCACGTAGTCGGCCGCCGGCTGGCGCGCCCCCTCATCGGTCTCCGGTCCGAACGACGAGTAGTAGCCCCCCGCAGGGTGGTAGAGGCAGACCGACAGGAAGCGGGCGAAGGTGATGCGGCCGCCACCGGCCGCGATCGCCTCGTGGACGGCCAAGGCCACCTCCGGGACATCGCCGACCGGCCGGGGGGAGGCCATCCCGAAATCAAGCGGGTCCACGGCCCCCGAGGAGCCGGCGGCGCGCGATGTACCTTTCTGCCGCGGCCGGCGAGGCAAAAGCGAATGTCAGTCACCGAACGCTTAACTATCGATACCCGGTTTCCCGGCCCCTCCTTTGGGGGCCTGGCTCTGAGCACAACTAGCAAAGCGCGCACGCGCATCGACAACTACCAGACCGACGTGAAGTCACGGGTCGGCTCGGACAAGAACATCTCGCTCGATAGGTACCACGAGATCTTCGACATGTTCGTCGGCCCGAACCTCAAGTTCGACGAGACCTACACCTGGGACGCCAACATCAACGGCATCATCGTGCGACTTATCGGCAATTCCCTCCACCAGTACCAGTTCTGGACCGGCAACTGGTGGCCCTCGACCAACAACCACTCGGTGCTTGCGCAGGCGTTCATCTACTCGGTCCGGGGGGTCAAGGACCACGAGCCGTTCGCCTACTACTGCCCGGCCAACAACACGTCGATCTTCATCAACACCGAGTACTACGGCCAGTGCAAGTCGTGGGCGCTCGGGATGGCGGCCGCGGCGCTCGAGCGCCACTACAACACCCACTCGATCCACGGCGCGTGCGCCGACGTGGACGGGAAGGGGATCGTCATGGTCGCACCAACTGGCACGGGCAAAACGACCCAGGTCAACCGGCTTTTCCTGCACCCGAAGGGCCGCGTGCTCGGGGACGACTGGGTCTACATCCGCCACCCGCCGCGCCGCGCGCCGGACGAGGCGCCCAACCTCGTCGTTACCCAGCCCGAGCGCATGCTGTACGTCCGCACGGAGAACGAGCAGGCCGAGCCGTGGCTGCGCCCCCTGTTTGACCGGTGCATGGTCGAGAATGCGGTTGAGCGCTACGCGGACTGCGATAACGACGAGTGCAAGGCGAAGATCGCCAGCGGCGAGCGCAAGTGCGTGTTCGACGAGGGGCGCCCCCTATGCTACTGGTCGTTTGGCAACTCGCGGGCGCTGCTACCGCGCGAGTGGATGAAGGGGCCCAACAAGGTGTCGGACTCGGCCCCCCTCAAGCTCCTCGTGCTGCTGCGGCGAAACAACGAGTCCCCGGCCGAGGAGTGGCTGGAGCCGGACGAGGCGATCCAGATCCTCATAGAGGGCAAGACCCTCATCCGCCCGGGCGCCGGGCCACGCGAGAAGTGGGGCACGTATGGATTCGAGCCCTGGTACAACCCCTACCTGCTCGTGCGCAACGACGCGCGGCAAGAGCGCTTCTTCCGGGAGGAGATGCGCTTGGCCAAGTGCGTCATCTACAACACCGGAGCGCCCGGGGAGTCGATCCAGCGCACCCACCAGCGTATCCTTGACGCGGTCGCCAAGTGCGACTGAGGCCTCACGGCCTCGAGAGCGTAAGCAGGAGCGCGCTCCCTTCGAGCCCTTCGACCGAGTGCTCGACCCCGGGGTGGAGGGTGAGGAGGCGGCCGGCCTCGACCGTCGTGGCACCGGCTCCCGTCTCGACCTTCACCCAGCCCGCCACCACGGGCAACCGCACTCCCCGGTCGCCTCCCAGGCCCGCCAGAGGCGAGCCTTAGGGGCGCCCCACCGGGGGACACTCCCGCGAAACACGCGGCCTGCCAGTATCATTTCTTCGTCATTATGCGACGTACTAGATCGGCTGGCGAAGTCCTAGGACGGCCTGTGCGGGGAGTCACTTGAAAACGCTTAAATTGCTGGCCATGGTGCCGAGCCCCGAGGCGCCCCGGTGGCCAGCAAGGACCGCGCCACCCGGACGGCGATGCTCCACCTTTCTCCGGAGCTGCGCGCGGGCAACTTCAACGAGGTCGAGCTCGGCTACAGCACGGAGGAGGCCCAGCGTGAGGCCGCCCGTTGCCTCAACTGCCGCCACAAGCCATGCCAGATCGCCTGCCCGACACGCCAGCGCGTGCCGGAGTACCTGATGAAGATCAAGGACATGGACCTCGTCGGGGCCATGCGCATCATCCTCGAGGATAACCCGTTCGCGGCCTCCTGCGGCCGGGTGTGTTCGCACCCGTGCGAGAGCGTGTGCGTCCTCGGGATCAAGGGGGAGCCGATCGCGATCTCCTGGCTCAAGCGGTTCGCGTCCGACCACTCGGACTACGTGCCCGTCGCCGACCCCCCGACCCACAAGCGCGTCGCTATCGTCGGCGGGGGCCCTTCGGGGCTCACGGCCGCGATGTACCTCCGCCTCAAGGGGCACGACGTGACGGTCTTCGAGGAGAGGCCAGAGCTCGGCGGCGCGCTGCGCTACGGGATCCCGCCCTACCGGTTGCCGCGCGAGGCGCTGGCCCAGGACGTCGGGCGCGTCCTCAAGCTCGGTGTCGAGGTGCGCACGGGCGTCCGCGTCGGGCGCGAGGTCATGATTGCGGAGCTGCAGAACGAGTACGACTCCACGCTCATCGCCATCGGCGCCTTCAAGCCCAAGCGGATGGCGATCGAGGGGGAGGACCTCGACGGGATCTACCACGCGACCCCGTTCCTTCGCGAGCTCAACGCGCACCTCAACCTCGAGCGCCGGGAGGAGATGGGCAAGAGGGTCGCGGTGATCGGTGCTGGCAACGTGGCCATGGACTGCGTCCGGGCGCTCGTGCGCCTGGGCAAGGAAGTCACGCTCGTGTACAGGCGCTCGTTTGGCGAGATGCCGGCAATCATAGAGGAGGTCCACCAGTCCCAAGAGGAGGGCGTGGAGTACCTGTGCCTGCGCACGCCCAACAAGTTCCTCGCGGGCGAGGGCGGCCGCCTGAAGGGCATGGAGTTGCAGGTGATGGAGCTTGGCGAGCCGGACGTGTCCGGGCGGCGCCGGCCAATGCCCGTGGAGGGCAAGACAGAGTTCTTCGCCTGCGACTCGTCGGTGATCGCCATCTCGCAGACCCCCGAGATCGACGCATTTGCCAACCCCGAGGCACTCGGGATCACCCGCTGGAACTCGATCGAGGTCGTCGAGGGCGAGTACAAGACGCGCCTCGACGGCGTGTTCTCGTCCGGCGAGGCAACCACCGGACCGGGCGACCTGATCGACGCAGTCGCGGCCGGCAAGAACGCGGCCGTCAAGATGCATGAGTACCTAGTCGGGCCAGCCGGTGACCTCGAGGTCGCCACCGACGCCGGCGCGCGCGTCGCCTGAGCGGCTGCGGGAAGGGTTCAAACCACGGGGGGCACATCCCGCGGGAGATGCCCTCTCCTGCCAAGCGCGCACGCTCCATCGACGGTTCCTTCGAGGCCTTCTTCACGCCGCCCCCCGAGGGCACCATCCGCCTAACGCTCGGCGAGCCGGACTTCGCAACCCCCCGCGCCATCGTCGAACGGGCCAAGCAGTCGCTCGACGCGGGCGACACGCACTACGTCCCGACCGCCGGCAAGCGCGCGCTCGTGGAGGCCGTTGCAGCCAAGCTGAAACTCGAAAACGGGCTCGACTACGACCCCTCGTGCATCACCGTTACGGTGGGGGCCAAGGAGGGCATCCTCGACGCGGCGCTCGCACTCCTTGACCCCGGCGACGAGCTGCTCGTCCCCGCGCCCTGCTGGCACTCGTACGGCGCCATCGCCACCATCGCAGGCGCGCGCGACGTCCCCGCCCCCACGCGCGACGACAACTTCCACCCCGACCTCGAGGCGCTCAAGGCCGCGGTGACCCCCCGCACAAAGGCGATCCTCGTCAACTCCCCGAACAACCCGACGGGGGCCGTGTACGAAAAGCACGAGCTGCAAGCCATCGTGGACCTGGCTGTCGACCGCGACCTGTACCTCATCTCCGACGAGATCTACGAGCACCTGGTCTACGGCGGGCGGCGCCACCACGCGGTCGCGTCGCTGCCCGGCGCGTTCGATCGGACTGTGACCGTCAACGGGTTCTCGAAGGCCTTCGCCATGACCGGCTGGCGGATGGGCTACACCGCCGCCCCGCCGGGGCTTGCCAAACTCATGCGCCGCGTCCACATGCACGCCGTGACGCACCCCTCGTCGTTCCTGCACGACGCCGCCGTCGTC
>CBEUCC010000157.1:0-4304 GCA_965541515.1 uncultured Thermoplasmata archaeon | reverse complement strand
CCGGCGGTTCTGGACAAGCGCGAGCCCGACGGCGGCGGCCCCCGCGATGAGGGCGACGCCCGCAAGCATCGCGAGCGTCGCGCCTTGAGAGGCGAGTTGCGCGTTCTGCTCGAGGGCCTCGGCAAGGTCCCCCTGCGCGTTGGCTTGCGCGACCGACAGGTCGAGCACGTTGGAGCGCGCCTCATCGAGCAGGTTGGACGATGTGTTGGCCGATACGCGCACGTCGGCCAATTGCTCCGTGAGCGACTCCACCACAAGGTCGCGCGCGCCAAGCTCCTGCTGGAGCGCGTCGTAGTCGCCGGGCAGCGTCGCGTAGGGGTCGCTGTAGGCCACCGTCAAGGACGTACCTCGGCTGTTTCCGGCCGCGTCCGTCGCGAGAACCTCGAGTTTGTTGTCGCCGGGGACGAGGGCAACGGCCACCGAGAAGGTGCCGTCGGGTGCGACGGAGGCGGCCGCACCGGCGACCGAGACGGTCGCACCTGGCTCGGTCTGGCCAAGCACCGTGACCGTTGGCAAGACGAGTTCAAGGCCGTCGACCGGGGCGAAGACCGTAAGATCCGGGGGCGTCACGTCGGGGGGCGTGTAGGTGTAGCTCCACACGCCAGCTCCGGAGGGCGCTCCCACCAGGGAGGCCCCCCCGGCGGGGGCCGAGACGAATGCGTACCCCGGGAGGCCGTCGGCGGGCATCAGGACCGGGTCCGTCCACCCCTCCGACGGCACGAACCGGGCGAAGCCCGGCGCGCCGCCCTGCGGGGTGAGCACGGTGAAGGTGGCGAGAATCTGCCCATCCGGGAGTGCCGCCAGGCGCCGTTGATACATGTCGCACCACGGTCCCTCGGTTAGGGTGATAGCCGGCTCCCACTGCCCGCCCGCGGGCCGGTAGGTCGACCGGATAGGCGTCCCTTCTGCTTGCCAGTCACACCACACCGCCAAGGCACCGCCGTCGGAGCCTGCCGCTAGCGTCGGTTGAGTCCCGCCGGTCACGGAGACGGAGAGCAAATGGGGTGCTCCCCACCCTGAGGCCTCCGTGTACGTGTAGATGCGGGAGTCCCCGACCGAGAGTGGCGTGTCGTAGAGGAGCAATTGGGTCGCGTCGCCGCCTGTCACAAGGCTAGTGAGGCTGGTGACGGCGGTGGCATTGTGGTGGAGCAGCGCCGGTGCAGTCCACGAACCGGCGCCCGCCGGCCGCAGGGCCCAATAGGCCCACGAGTCTGTCGTGTTGTACCGGGTGGTGACCGCAAGGAGGTCGCCGTTCGGGAGGGGTTCGAGGCGCAGGTCCGAGACAAAAATGGGTGCTGGGGGGTCATCCACGACCACCGTCGGCGCCCAGGAGCCGGCTCCCGGGTCGTACTCACGGACTGACGCGAGGTTGTCGGGTGTGGCGTTGGAGGTGAGCCAACCGATATACACCGAGCCGGAGGGTTCGATCGCCGCCGAGATCAGCCCGTGCGACCCGGGATTCGGCGTTAGCGCTTCGGCCGCGGTCCAGCCCTGCCCGGGGACGAAGCGGGAGGCCATGACGGAGGCGTCGCCCGATACGATCGACACCCAAGCGACGACGGCCGCACCGCCGGTGGCGATCGCGGCCACGGGGCCCTGCCATAAGGTGACAGCCGACCCCGCAATCACCGAGGGGGCACTCCACTCGCCCGTCGGGGTGAGCGTCGCGGCAAAGACCTTCGTCACCGACTGGTCCATGCCGGTCCATACGGCCGCGGCCTCGCCCGTGGGTGCGGCGTTGACGGCAAGCGAAAACGCGAGATCGTCTTGGCTCACCCACGCGGGCGGGCCCCACGAGCCGCCCGTCGGCTCGCCGGCAGCAGGCGCCGCGAGCAGAGCAGCAAACAGCGGTGCAGTCACAAGAAGGGCACAGACAAGTAGGCTGTTTGGGCGGGTTCTCAACGGAATCCCTCGGCAGGCGGGGCGCGGCGCGTCCGCCAATGTGCGCTCGATGGGCCGCCGCGCGTAATGACAGTTGGGGCCGTGGCGCCGACACCGGCACGGCCCCGTCCTACGCTGATTGGACCGGGGATTTCCTTCAAGGAACGTATTTATCACGAGCGGGCAGCAAGGGGTTCAATGTCCCTTTCCCCCGCGCCGCGACAAAGCCTGGAAGCGGCAGCGGCGCTGCTCCTCGACCACGCCCGCATGGAGAGCGACCGCGGTTTCTCGCAGGATGACCGCGTCTTTGTGATGGATTCGGCAGAGAAGGCGTGGAACGCGGTTTGCCATGGCGTGGACGGGCTAATGACCCGCCACGGGCGCACGCCTGCGGTCGGCCGTCACGCACACGCCGCGCGCCGCGAGTTCATCGAGGAGGTCGGGCGCCATGACCTGGCCGTCATGTATTCGTACTTCGCAGACACGCTGCACGGGATGTTCTTCTATGAGGGACGGGTGCCCCGCACGCGGAGCGCGATGGAGCGGCACCTGACCGAGGTGGAGGACTTCTTGAGGGCGCTGGGGTCAATCTAGGGCGCCCTGGCTTCGGTCCTTTGTGTCTCCCGCTAATGCCGCGGCGCGCCCTTGAGTTGTTCCTCCGGGGGCGAGAACTCCTTGCCACCCGCGCTCGCCGCGCCGCCCCCGCCGCGCGACATCATGAAAGCGAGCAGGATCGCCGCGATCGCGGCGATGAGCGCGATGAAGGCGACCATCGAGAGCGTCGCGACCTGCCCCGCGAGGTCGGCGTTGGTGCCGGTTGACTCCTCGAGCAACTGCGACTGCTGGTCCTGCTCGGCCTCGAGGAGGAGGATCCGGTCCTCGGCGGCCGTTAGCGTCGTCTGCGAGGTGCGGTACTGAAGCTCGAGTGACACGGCATCGGCTTCCACATCGCGGAGTTTCGCCTCAGCCGCCGAGAGGTTGTCCATAAGCCACGGGAACTGCACCTTCACCCGCTCGAGTTCCTCCTGGGTGGCGGTGAGGTTTGACGTGAGTCGCGTGAAGTCGCCCTTCATGGCCTCGATCGTGTCGTTGGCCGCGGCAAGCTCGGCGCGCGCGGCGTCGAGGCCCGCCTGCGTTGCGTTGCCGGAAGCGGCGAGCGCGTCGATGCGCGCAATGGCCGCGTCGAGGTCCGCCTGGGCGGCAGCAAGTGCGGCTGCGGTCGCGTCGAGGTCGGCAATGAGGCCGGGGACGGGGTCGTCGAAAACCACCGTCAGGCTCGTCGGCGCGCTGACGCAGCCGTCCCACGGGTTCCCGTACGTCGCCCGAACCTGCAGGACATTTGTCCCTACGAGAACCGGGACAGCGACGCTGAAGGTGCCGTCCGGCCCCGCGAACGATGACGACCCCGACACGTGCACGAGGGACCCCGGCGGAGCCCACCCCTCCACGGTCGCCACCGGCGATGTAATGTGCGTCCCGTTCGCGGGCGATGTCACCAAGACGGGTTCGGGCAGCGGGAGCGAGATGGCCGCGACCCGCGCCACCCAATGGCCGCCCACGTAGCTGCGGAAGGACACGGATCCCTGGCCGGGGGGGCCGGCCGAAACCCCGATGCCGTAGGAGGTCGTGTCCCCAACCCCCGCATCCATCATTACCGACCAGCCGTCGCACCCGGAGACGGCGCCGTGGTAGGCCATACCCAGCGTACGGGTGCTATTGGCCACCGGCGAAAACACGGCGACGGCGCCGCCTCCTGCCATCGGTGCGCCGACGACCAGCGGCCATTCGTTCAAACGGTCCACGAACTGCTTGACCGGCCCCCACCCGACACCAGGCGTCCAGACCCTCGCGGAGGCGCCGTGGAGGTCATCGTAGAGGTCCCACCTAAGCAATGTTGCGATGACTGTCCCGTCGGCGTGTACCTGCACGTCAAGGCCCTCCAGGGTTTCGTAGATGGTGGGCGACCAGAAGTCTGTCGCCTCCGACCAAACGCCGCCCGCCGGGCGGCGGAACTCAAGGATCGTGCGGTTGGTCGAACTGAAGAAAAGGACAGTAATGTCCCCGGCCCCGTCAACCCCGGCGCCCATGAAGGTGCACCCGGCGCTAACATTTGCCGCCACGAGCGTAGGCGGTGACCACCCGGTGGCCGGCGCGTAGTACGAGGAGGTCAGGTTGGCGCTGGCCCCGCTGCGGTCGCACCATAGCGCCGTGGCCCCCGTGCCGTCGGGCAGGATCGCCTTCGAGTAGACGGCGCGCGAGCCGCCGTCGATGCGCGTGGGGCCCACGACGCCCGCGGTCGGGTCGATGACGGCCGCCCAGCCGGTGGAGGCGCCGCTGCTGAACTCGCCCCAGAACACGTACGCCTTTCCGTCGGGCCCGACGCCCGTTGCCACCTGGCCGCTGAATTGCGCGGTCACGTTGGC
>CBEUCC010000156.1:0-4320 GCA_965541515.1 uncultured Thermoplasmata archaeon | reverse complement strand
GGTGTCGTCCACCGTCCAGCCGGAGGGGAGCGAGCCCGATTCGAAATCCTCGAACATCACTGTCGAGACCTCGGTGCGCGAGCCCGACCTAGCCACCCATGCGGAGCCGACGCCAGCCCCGGTACGGAACGACGAGACGCCCCACGTATCGATACCGTCGGAGCCGTTCGTGTCGGAAACGACCCATTCGTTGGGCATGCTCGCCGACTCGAACCCGTCGTAGGAGACCTCGACATAGGCTTGGGGAACCGGCCCTGCGGCACTCATGGTGCCCAAGAGCGCTAGCGCGGGAAGCATGAGCAGCGCAACGATAACGGCGGTTGTTGGCTTCGCGGCCCCCCGAATGGATTTTGCACGGATTGGAGTCATCGTTCTCGACCGGGTCGCGCAAAGGACGTGTCATTCTGATTAAGCCTTGCGACGGGAGCGAGCCGACCCAGACGGCCGGCGGCGGCCGATGGGAGCGTCCATTGGGCCCGGCTCCGGCCGCCTTGCAAGGACCGGCTACTCTTGGTATTTGAACCTGGAAGGCCCCGCCGGCGGCCCGCGCGGGGACCGGCCACGGCTCGCCGCGTCGTGGGGCGTCGCCGGCCGCCGGCCCTGGGACCGCACCTTGCGAGCCGTTGGTGCAGCCGTGGCCTCGCCTCGCGCCTTGCGCTCGCGGCGGTTCGCCTTGCCCTTCGCCGAACGGAGCGCTGCCCAGGCCAATACGAGCGCCAATCCGGCTCCGGCCAAGAGGCCCGCCGCCGCCACGTTGAACCCGCCGCCTCCCGCCGGGGTCAACGACTGCGAGAAGACGACGTGGACGCTCCGCTGGGAGACGAGCCCCTGCGAGTCGCGGACACGGACCGTGAGGTCGTGCAGGCCTTCGTCGAAATCCATGGTCGCAAGGACGAAAGACCACTCGTCCTCCCCCTGCGCCGGCGTGAAGTTCCCCTGATCCACCCGCCACTCGACCGCCACGACGACAACACCCGCCGACGCGACGGCTATCCCCCGCACGACCACGAGCCCCGTGAGCCTCGAGTCGTTCACGATGTCGCGGATCGTGATCGCGACCGCCCCCCTGTTGACAACCAGGTACTCGATGGACGCGGGAGCGGACACAAAGCCTTCGGCGTCACGGACGCGCAGCGTGATGTGGTGGTTGCCCAGCGAGAGCCCGTCTTCCTGGAAGATCGGGTCGTGCGAGAGCAGGCCCTCGATGTCGCTCGACCAGTTGTACTCGACAATGGTCGATGCCTCAGACTGCCCACTGCCCTCGAACGTCACGACCGTGCCCACCATGGATGGCGACGGGGGGGCGACCGATTCGATGACCGCGACCGGCAGGGATGCCCCCTCCTGGACCACGCTGATGGCCACCGAGGCGTCGTTGACCGATGGCTCGCCGTCCTCGTCGATGACAGTCAGCCGCGCTATGTAGGAGCCTGCCTCCGTGTAGTTGTGGTCGGCCACGGAATCCGTCCCGTTGGAGACTTCGCCGTCCCCAAACGCGAAGATGTACTGCATGATCCCCGTGTCGTCCGTCGAGCCCGACGCGTCAAACGACACGGTTTCGCCGACCACAACGGCGATGGGAGACGCGAGCAGCTCGGCCTCGGGCGGTCCGTTGTTCGACCGGACGGTGACGGCGTCGATCCGCTGGTCGTTCGACGGGTCGACGTCGGAGGGGCGCTGTTGCTCGAGCGCCGCCACGACCGTAAGCGGGCCGGGGGAGGAGGGCGCGGTGAGGGCCACAGAAACGTTCTGTGTCCCCGTGAAACGGTCGACCGAAGCCGTGGTCAAGAGGTTCGCGGGAGACACGGTCCCGCGATAGAAGGCGACGACCGCCGAGTCCACCGGCAACTGGCCGGCATTCTCGAGCTGGGCCTTGGCCATGATCTGCGAGTTGACGACGGGGCTGCGCGGGGAGAGCGTGAGCGAGTTGACCGCGAGGTCGTGCGAACCCTCCGGCTCCACCACGAGGTAGATCCCGTCCACCGCGAACTGCTCCTCCTGGGTCAGCCCCGAGGGCCACTCCACGAAGACGTCGACCGACCCCTGGGTGGACCCGAGTCCGTAGAACAGGCGGAGTGAGGACTGCGAGGCCGTGCCCTCACCGCCCTGGATCTCCTGCACCTGCGCGTCGCGTCCGGTGCCCACGGTGACGCGCGCACCGATGGCCGCCTTGTTGGAGGACCGCCCCTGGAGTTCGAGTTGGATCCACGAGTTGTCGTTGCCAGGGTTCCTCCACAGCCGCACGCCGCTTGAGGACCCCACGACGAGGTCGAGGTCACCGTCATTGTCGAAGTCCGACCAGGCCGCGCCCCACCCGTTGTCCGAAACAAGCTGCGCGCGGTCGGTGACCTCGCTGAACCGGGACAGGCCGTCGTTGCGGTACATGTTGTTCGTCCGGTTCTCGTAGATGCTTGTGACGAAGAGGTCGGGGTCGCCGTCTGCATCGTAGTCGCCCCACGTGGGGTTGGAGGCCGTCTCGCAGTAGCCGATCCCCGAGAGCGCGCGCACATTGGTGAAGCCGTAGTTGGGGGCGCCACCGTTGCGGTACAGGGCCGAGAAGTCGCCGCCTGCAGGGACGAGTCGCGGGTGGTTGAGGTTGGCGACAAAGATGTCCAGGTCGCCGTCGTTGTTGAAGTCCGCTACGTCCGCGCCGATCGAATGGCCGCAAACGCCGGACGGGTTGGTGACCGTCCGGTTGTCGCAGTCGACGCCCGCCTGCGGGCCGACGTTCGTGAACGTCCCGTTCCGGTTGTTCTCCCAGAGTTCGTTGGGCTCGAGCCGGTAGTTGGAGACGTAAAGGTCCTGCCAGCCGTCGTGGTTGTAGTCCGTCCAGATGGCTCCGCGTGAGCGCCGGACCTGGAAGACGCCGGCGCTGTCGGTGGCGTTGGTGAACGTGCCGTCGCACTCGTTGTGCCAGAGGATGTTCGGGGTTCCCAAGGAGTCGGTCACGTCGTCGAGCGGGGGCCACTCGTAGTTGACCACATACAGGTCGAGGCACCCGTCGTTGTCGAAGTCGCCCCACGCAGCCGCCTCGCTTGGCAGGTCGTCGAAGACGCCGCCGGCCGCGACCGTGACGTTGGTGAACGTGCCGTCCCCGTTGTTGCGCAGGAGCGTGTCCCAGTCGTGGCGCCAGGCGGTCGCGTAGAAGTCGAGCCACCCGTCGTTGTTGTAATCGCCCCAGACGCCACCCCGGTAGGGGCCGGCTGTTCCGGCGGCAAGCGTCACGTCAGTAAAGGCGCCGGTGCGGTCGTTGCGGAACAGCCGGCCGCCGCTGAACATCAGGTCATCCCACCCGTCATTGTCGAAGTCGCCCCACGCGACGCGCGAGCCTGTCACGGAGCCAAGGCCGGCAGCCTCGGTGTGGTCAGAGAACTCCGGGATTCCAAACGATGGGAGGCTACCGTTGGGAAACGAAATGTTCGGGAGGGAGCCGTTGGGCCGTGTGCCGTTGGGGAGCGTCCCGTTGGGCAGCGGCCCGGGTGCAAAGGGCCCATCGGCCAGCGGCCCAGGCAGGGCCAGGCCCGGCTGCGACAGTGGGATCATGAGTGCCGCAACCACGAGCGCGACCAGCCGTTTCCGCGAAGTGCCGTGGGAACGCATGGGGCCCTCTCCTTCCGACCAGCCAGCCCATCCCCAGCGGCCAGAGATAAGCGCTTCGTAAGCGTGCGGCCCTTTCGGGGGCCGGCGCCCTTGGGGCGACCGGCAGATCACCGGTGTTGGCGCGCTTGCCGCTTGCGCCGGCGCATCTTCTTCTTGCGCCACTTCCAACGCTGCTTGCCACGCTTTTTCCAGGCGCGGGAGGAGCGTTTCAACAGGGCACCAGCGCGGCGCATCCAAGGTGCCGAATAAAACCCTTTGGGTTGCCGGCCCGCCCCGCGTTGGCCGATTCGTTTTCGGGGGCAGGACAAGCGAATCACTAAGTGCGGGGCGCGTCTCCGTTGGACCGGGGTCGTCATTTGGCTGAGTTGCCCGAAGGCCTGACACGCCATTTCGCGACCATGGTCGGCCTGATCACGACGCGCTCGTCGATGGGCGACAACGTGATGACCGCTGAGTGGACCTACTTGGTGAGCTATGACCCGATGCACGTCGCCGTCGTTGTGGGGCCACGCAAGGCCACACACGCCGCCATCGTCGAGACACGGGAGTTTGGCGTGAGCCTGGCCGCCCACGACCAGAACGCGCTCTCATCGTTCGCAGGCGGGGTGTCCAGGCGGGAGACGGCAAAGCTTACGTCGCAGGCCTTCGCGACCCGGCCCGCCGAGGTCATCGGAGCGCCGCTGATCGAGGGCACGGTCGCTCAGATGGAGTGCAAGCTCG
>CBEUCC010000155.1:0-4340 GCA_965541515.1 uncultured Thermoplasmata archaeon | reverse complement strand
CTCCAGCTCGTCCAGGAGCATCCCCTTGCCCAGCACTGCCGGGGACTCGATGTGCGCGGAGATGAGGTTCTGCCCGACGAGGTGCCCGTCCACGACCGTGACGCGGTCAGCACCGCCGGCCACGAGGCCACGCACCGCTGCGTTTGCGTCCGCCACCATGTTGGGGAGGCCGTAGTCGGTATACTCGGTGAAATTGGGGTAGCACTCCCGCGGGTTTCGGACGCCCGAGGCGCCGTCGAGGTCGGCAAGGACGACATAGTGGCCAGGCATCGCGGGCAACCGGGGCCGCGGCTTGCGCGTGGCGATATAAGAAAGCGTCGCTGGGGCGCGCCGGCCACCTGCTCAGAGGTCGTCCCCGCGGCTTCGTTCTTAGATTTTAGTGACTAAGACGTCGTTGCCCACTACCGCGTACACCGCGCGGTACTTCCCGACGCGCAGGCGAAAAAGGTCCTGCCGGCCCCGCGTCCCCTTGAGCCTGCGAATGTCTGCTCCCGAACGCGCGATGAAGGTGTCGTCCGCTCGGTTGGCTAGCGGCCACCGGGCCGTTTCCCGCCCGCCAACCAATAAATAATGCTTACCCCCAGATTGATGCGAGTGGCGCCGACCGACGCTCCCGCCGGCCCAGTGCAAATCCTCTACGGCGGGCGCGGCGAGCGCATCTTCTGGCGCGCCGTGTACGTGTTTGTGTGGTTTGGCGTCCTCATCATGCCCCTTGCCCTGCTCTTTCAACCGACTTACCTCCCGCCCGGTACGAATGTCCTGGTGGTGCAGGGGGTCCTGTGGGGCGCAGTTGCTGTCCTTGCCGCAGCCCTCGTTGCGGCATTCCGGAGTTGGTGGGCCCTGGGGGCACCCATCGCAATCGCTCCCGGTTGGATCCGGCTCCCTCGGGCCGGATCCGGCCCCTCGCGGTGGATCCACCTCGAGGAGATCGAATGGATGGCCCTCGACCCCACACCGCAGGCAACGGCGGAGGTGGAGCTCCGTCAACACGAGCTCTGGCCGAAGTCAGATTCTGCCTGGTTTGCAACGCTCTGGTCCAAGTCGGGAAGCCTGGCCGTCGAGACGGGCGGCCGGATACACATTCTCCCTGACCTCGGCGACCTCGTTTCGATGCCGTCGTCCTATTTCCTAATGGGCCGGAGTCAGAAGCGGCAGATCGTGCGCGCCCTCTACGCGCATTGGAAGGACGGCCGCGCGAGTGGGAAGCCGCGAACCCATTCGTAGTCACCCACGCCCCCCTCGCCCCCGTCCTCCTCGTCGGGGCCGTGCCACCATGGGATTCACCGTCCACCTGTAGCTGAAACCAGGGCGATTCGGGAACCTCAATCCTGGGTGCGCATGCCCCCGGATCCGGAGGGCCCCGTCAGGCCTCCTCCCACTCCTCGTGCGACCCGCTCCCCACCGTTTAAGTAACCCCGCCCCCCCTCTCAACGCACTGTGGCCGACCTTCCCCTCTACTTCGAATCACTCATGCGATTCTATACGCATCAGCCGCGTCACTCCTCGCACGGCCGGGCGTTCTCACCGGGAGCGGTCGTCGTCTATCCCAACCTCGACGGCAGGTGGCACGGCTCGTTCTCCGCGTACCCGGGCGACGAGCGAGACCCACCCTCCAAGACGATGACGCTCGCGGAGTTCAAGGAGATCGTTGACGCTACGCCCCGGCGTTCGCTCCTGCAGATGTCGGGGGGCAACCCGCTTGCCCCGCAGTGGTCAAGGCGGGCCCTTGCCTATGTCGCCAAGCGGCGGCGCGTGTCGCTGTTCACGGGAGGCCAGGGCATCCGCCAGGACGACGCGTCCCTCGTGGCCAGCCGGGCGGCCGAGAGCATCGTCCACCCCGGGATCTTCGAGGTCGCGCCGACATTCTTCGGGGACGAGCTCGCGCACGACGAGGTCATGGGGGTCCCGGGGACGTATGCGGCAACCGTCGAGGAGGTCGCGGAGATGCGGCGCCTGCGCCAGGAGCACAGCGCCTCGTTCCCCAAGATCAACCTGCGCTTCCTGCTCTCCCCCGAGAGCGCGTCCGGACTCCACTCCGCGTGGCAGCTGGCGCGCGACCTTAGGCTCGACC
Organism: uncultured Thermoplasmata archaeon; assembly: GCA_965541515.1. GTDB lineage: Archaea > Thermoplasmatota > DTKX01 > DTKX01 > DATEUP01 > DATEUP01. The sequence continues at coordinate 2,269 of CBEUCC010000155.1, read as the reverse complement.
ACTTCACGATCGCGCTCGAGGACCGGGGTGAATGGTTCGAGGAGAGCTCGGAGCGGGGACTTACCGTCATGCAACGCAAGCCGCGCAAGTTCCCCAGGGGCTTCGCGCGGTCGGCGGCCTCGCAGGTGCGTTCGGTCCTGGAGGAGGCCAAGGGGCAGACGGCGACACGCGTCCGCGTTACACAACGGACCGACACGCCCGCGGAGGTCCAGAGGTACTTCGCAAACGCGCGCGACGCATCGCGCTATGAGTGCCCGCTCCCATGGTTCTGGATGATGGTCGACCCGGCGGGTGACGCCTACCTCTGCCCGCGCTACAAGCTCGGCAACCTCGTGTCCGAAGGACTAGACGAGGTGTGGAACGGTGGGCGGGCCCGCGCTTTTCGCAAGGCACTTGCTGCGCGCGGTTCGTTCTCAGCCTGCGCGGGGTGCCCGGGGCTTCGACTCAAGAGGCCGAAGCGCGCAGGGGCGCGGGGCGCTGCGACCCGCACTAGCGAATGAACGGAAGCGTCGCGATCGTCGAGGTCCCGGGGTTCATTTCCATCACGCGGCGCGCGGGCTGGAGGCGCGATCCCCGGGGGAGGGTGCGCGGTCTGCGCCGCCCGTCCCGGTTCGCGCGCTGCAACGCCGTGAGGATACTGACCAGGAGGGTGTTTGCTCGCATGGTTTGGACTTCCTAGACCTGACGGAGCCCCGGGCGCTCTTGAACCGCCGCGGGAACCCTCCACGACCCTTCCTCCCCGCGCGGAGTCCGCGGTCTTGCGCCGGGCGGCGTTGGCCAATCTTTAAGGTTAGCACCCGGCTGGAGGGACGATGAGCGGCCCTGACGTGACCCCGAGCGTCACCATCCAGGAGCGCATCATGCTCCACCTCCAGGCCCACTCGAAGTCCCGCGACGAGTACACGGTCCCACGGGCCGTGACCCAGTCCGGGATCGCCGAGGCGCTTGTCATCCGCGTCGCACACGCCTCGCGGGAGGTGCGCAAACTCGTGGAGGGCGAGTTGGCCGACGAGCGGGACGCCGCGGTGGAGGGCTCGAAGCGCCACCAGAAGGCATACTTCCTAACCCCGGCCGGAGCCCAGGCTGCGGCCAAGTTGCGCCAGGAGTTGGGGCCCGACGCGGCCGCGCTGCTCGCCGCGCCGGCAAGGACGGCCGGCGCGCCCCACGCGGCGGACGGGCCCGTGCATTTCTTGCGGGACCTGCCCAAACTGCGCTACTTCTTTGGCCGCACGCAGGAGCTTGCCGTCGCCCGGAAACTCCTGGAATCGCGCGGTGTCCTTGTCGTCCTCGGGATCGCGGGGATCGGGAAGTCGACCTTCGGCGCGAAGTTGCAGGAGGAGCTTGCGGCCACGCGGTCGACCGTTTGGTACCAGATTCATGAATACGACACCCCGGCGTCTGTCCTTGCGCCGGTGGCACGGATGCTCGCACGGCTTGGGCGGCCAAAACTGGAGTTGCTCACCAAACGCGACGCCGCGGTGGACCTCGCCAGGGCGAAGGACGTGCTGCTTGTGGATGTTGAGGGCCAGCACCTGGCAGTGATCTTCGACGACCCGCAGCTCGCCTCGCCCGAAGCGCTGCAGGCACTGCGCGTGCTTCGGGAAGTTGGGGCCGTGCACCCGGCGGGCCTGAAGCTCGTCTTCCTTGCTCGCACGCGCCCGCCGATCTACGACGGGCGCGATGTGTCGCTGCGCAAGACCGTGGGCGAGCTCGAGCTCTACGGCCTTCCGCCCGAGGACGTGGCACTCCTGCTCACTGCGGGGGAGCGGCCGCTCGACGTGGGCGTCGTCTATGACTTGACCGGCGGGCACCCGCTCTTCATCGAGCTCGTGCGTGACGCGGGCGCGGGCGGCGACGACGGCCGGCCCGACCGGCGGCAGATCGACCGGTTCCTCCAAGAGCAGATCTACTCGAAGCTTGACCCCGGCGAGCGCGAGGCGCTTCGCCGCGTCGTCTTTGTCCGCCGGCCGGTCGACCCGCGGGTCGTCATGGCGCCACCCGCTACGATGGAGAGCGTGCTGACACTGGAGGCCCGCTCGCTGGTCCGCCGCGACGCGGGGGGGCGCGTGACGGTCCACGAGTCGATTCGCGACTTCGTCCGGCGCACCCTCACGGAGGAAGAGGAACAGAAACTCTCCGTCGCTGCGTACGGGGCCATCCTCCGGGAGGTCGAGGTCGCGAACCGGCAGGACGACCCCGCCTACGCTATCGCACTGCTCGAGGACGCCCTCCGCCTGGCGCCGGAGGCCGAAGTGTCGCCGCTCCTCGT
>CBEUCC010000154.1:0-4426 GCA_965541515.1 uncultured Thermoplasmata archaeon | reverse complement strand
GAAAGACGAGACCTGGCCCCCAGGCGGAGATCGTCGTGTTGACCTGGACAGAGCCGTCGTTGTAGGAGAGGCGGTAGGGTGCGGGCTGGGCGAAGGCGCCCGCGACGAGCCGGGGACCCTCGAGCGGCGGCCCCCGCGCAGACCCGTTGGCGTCCGACGAGCCGGCCGCCACCGGCAGACCGGTGAAGGTCGTCACGTCCCAGGACACGGTCGCGCCGGGGTTGCCCCCGGACTCCGTGAGGAACTCGAAGAGCTGCCGCCACCGCGGGATCACGGTGGAGTCCCTCGACACCGAGAACTTCGACCAGTCGAATGTCGTGTCGGTCAGCGTCAGGGTGGAGGAGGCCTCGAGGAGCAGGTACCCGGGCGGCGTCCCCGGGCTGTCGATACTCACGTCGGACCCATTGATCCGGATCAGGCCCGAACCCAGGTGCGGCCTGACGAGGGAGACATCGCTCTCGCGCGCCCACAATGCGGTCTGCGCGCCGACGAGGGCGACACCGGCGCCGTTGACGACGCTCTGCTCCGCGGCGATTCCAAAGGCCTGCGCGACGACAACCACATTGTCGAGCGAGACGAGGGAGTTCAGCCGCACCGAGAGGCCGATGTCATCGGCGGTCAGGTTGGACGAGCGGACCGTTATGTCGGCTCCCGACTCGGCCCACAGGGCCGAGCCGCCAGCCCTTGCCACGACCGTCGAGTCGGCGAGCACCACGGTGCTGCCCTCGGCATAAATCGCGCGCTCGTCGCCAAAGCTCGTCAGAGTGATGCCCACGAGGGTCGCCACGGTGACCGAGAGCGAGAGTCGGCCTCCGAGCGTGCACCCCGTGAGGTCCACCGACGCCTGCGTGGCCAAGAGCAGCGGCCGGACGTCCGGGCGCGCAACGAGCAGGCTGTCGTTGGCCGACAGCAAGGACCCGCTCGCAACCTCGATCCCGGCGACGGTGAGGGCGGAGGGCACCTGGAGGGTCGAGATGTTCGCGTGGTTAAGCAGCAACCGGGAGTTGCCGACCGCCCGGATCGTCATCGACGCACCGCCCTGGGCCACAATCGTCGAAGAGTTCGCAGAAAGCACGGAGCCGCCGGAGAGGCGCAGGCCGCCGTCGGCCGTAGTGTTCACGAAACGCACCGTCGCGTTGACCAGCCGGACGGTTGAGCCGTTGGCAACGTAGACCTGACCCGCATGGGGACCCCCGAGCGACCCGTCCACGACGATCTCCTGGTCGGCGAAGACCACCGTGGAGCCGTCCTCGACGATGACGGCCGGAACGGGAGCCGCCAAGGCCGGCGGCGAAAGGACAACGACCGCCGCGAGCGCGGCCAAGAGGAAGAGCGCGAGCGCGGTGGCACCACCGGGCGCCGCTGCACGTGTCGACCGCGATCCCCTCAAGGTCTTCCCCCTTCTGGTACGGGCCTGGCGGCCGGGTGAGTTCGTTTGTTGCTGCCAGCGCATTAAACTTTGGCGGGTGGAAACTAGTTGGAGAAAGCCCCCCGACGCCGTAGCCTGGCTTGGCTCGCGCGGACGGTCCACCCCCTCTTCCAAAGGGTTAAGGCGAGGAAGCAGGCTACCGCGCCCGCCCGGCCCCGGACGGGCATGCCGCCGTAGCTCAGTCTGGTCAGAGCATCTGGCTGTTAACCAGATGGTCCGCGGTTCAAATCCGCGCGGCGGCGCTCCCGATTCTCGGTGGGCCGCTCCGGCGCACGGGCTTCGAAGGTGCCGGGCGACAGGTGTCAGTCTTTGCGCGCAACCACGCCGGACCACGAGTGTTATGCGTAGCCTCGCGAATTGTTTTATAGCGACCGCACCCACTTCGACCCCAGGCGGACACAGGTCCGCCCGGGATGGGAACCCGCACTTGGCAGTACTACCGGAGGGCAGCGGCGGCGGCGCCACCGAACGCACGGTCACGCTCGTGGCGAACCTCCGGGAGGAGGAGATCGATGAACTCATCTCCGCCCTGGAGTCGATCGACGCGGTGGGCGGCCGGCACCTGCGTGTGACCGTCCGGGACGGGTTCGAGATCTCGGGCGTCCCGGAGTCGGTGGCACAAAGGCTCGAGTCGCTGCTCTCCTCGCTCGGGATCGAGCACTACGCACTCGAACGGTCTCCCGTGCACATCTCCGGCTGCCACCACCTCTTCGACTGCCCCCGCGACCTCGTGGGGACGGAGCACCTCACCGAACAGGTCTCCCACCTCGTCGACGCGTCGGGCGTGGAGAAGATCCTCCTGGAGTCGGTGGAGGGGCAGGTCGACCCACGCCTGCGCCTCAAGATCGCGGTAGCCGGGTGCACCTCATGTTGCAACGCGCCCCAGGTGCAGGACTTCGGGGTCATGGCAAGGGTGCGGCCCGAAGCGACAGAGATCGCCTGCGAACAGGGGTGCACACGGTGCATCGACATCTGCGAGGACCAGGCGGTCGCGCTCCCTGCCGGCGCACCGGTCATCGACGCGAAGCGCTGCATCGACTGCGGTCAGTGCGTCCGCGTGTGCCCGACGGGGGCGCTTGGCACCTTGAAGCAGGGGTTCGAGATCTACGAGGGCGGCCGGCTCGGCCAGAACCCCCTGGTGGGGCAGGTCGCGAAGCACTGGGCCCCATGGGTTGAGGTCGAGGCGCGCCTTAGACGCATCCTTTCGGACATCACCTACACGCTCGAGCCGGCGGCCGAGACGCACCTGGAGATCAAACCGACAAGCGCGCGGCCGGGCGGGCCGACGAAGCCCATGGCAGAGCCGAAGCGCGGGAAGGTCCTCGTGCCGGGGGAAGTCCAGGTCAGCGAGAAGGACTGAGGCGCGCGGCCGCAGCGCATTGAAGTGTTCTTATCCGGCCGTGCGCCTCCCGCACCCGGGGATCGTAGCTTAGTCCGGCCGAGAGCGCCCGGCTCATAACCGGGTGGTCGGCGGTTCGAATCCGCCCGGTCCCACTTTTCCTTGCCCGCCGACGACGTGTGGTTTGTCCCCGGCGCTGCCGCCGGGCGATCACGGGTTGTCTCATCTTGCGTCCCTCCCGGGCCGGAGCCCCGTGAGCGTCCGGAAGGTCCCCCATCTACTCGACGGAAGCCGGTAACAGCCGGGGAGACGTCAAACCCTCCGTTTTCGATGCCTTGGGGTCATGCTGGTAGCCACAGATGGCCCAGAGCCGGCGAACCGTTATTTCCCTCGGCCTCCCCTACCCAGGCGGAGACTTGGGCACGGTTAGCAAAGGACTGGTTCTTGCGACGGTGATTGTCATCGTTGGGGTTTCCATTGCGGGATGCATGAACCCTCCCCAAAAAGGCCCAGCCCCCCGCCCAACCGTATCCATGGTCGCTGGCTCGTGGGTCGGAACGTCGTGCACGGTCGAAATAACAGACGTAAGAACCAGCACCCTTGAAGTTGCCAACCTCACCTACCAAGTCGTAGCTTACAACGGAACCATCTACTACAGCGGGGCCGCGGGCACAAGCACCGCGGTCAACGGTGTCACCGTGACCATCACCTACAACGATGCCCAGGAAGAGGGCAAGGTTGGTCCCGATGACAACATCGCTGTAAGCGTAGGCGCGGCAGATCAACTGAGCCAGATCCAGGGAACAAGGTTCAAGATTCTCGAAGGGTCCAACGTCTTGAGCAGCACGGAATTCCCTTGATTGGTCGCGCTGGCCAAGACCGTCCCCAAGTTGCTCCCCCCGACCGACGAAAACGAGACGTTTCCTCAAGCCGGATTTCCCTCCGTCGTGGCAGGGGGGACCGTTTTCGAGGCCCTCTTGCGGTGGACCTTGCACCGACACCCGTTCTTGTGGCGGCCAAGAGGCAGGCCGAGCGCCCGTCGCCGCGCGAGGGCGGCCTTGGTCTTCTCCGAGATCAGGCGCCGATAGTCCTTGTCAACCGCCGCAATGACCGCGAACAGGATATCTCGCGCCAGTGGCGGGGTCTTGTCGTCGAAATTTAGGATCGGCTGCTCGACGAAGTGCCATCCAACGTTCACCCGCGCGAGCGGATCCAGGATGTAGAACGCGGCCTGCGCTCCTCCTCGGGTCATTGGGGAGAGCGATGTGAAGATCACGAGCTCGAACCGGCCCCGCTCGGCGTTCTGCAAGAGCCGCGTAAGGCCAGGCCGCTTGACCCTCTTTTCGACAGCCCTACGAGACCGTTCGACAGCCGTCCGAGATTGTTCGAGCCACGTGTGAGATCACTTAAGTTAGCGCGCACGCCAACTCTACCGCGGGCACCACGCCCGGAGACGCCCCGATGAGGAGTGAAACACGATTTGCCTCGTTTGCCATCGCCGCTTCGCTGGCGATGTCGATGTTCGTGGGAGCGGCCTATGCTTTCGACCCGACGGACCCGAATGACGCGCTTCGTGACGGGGACGGCGACGGACTCACGGCTCAGGAAGAGTTCGAGTTGGGGACGGACCCCTCCAACCCCGACAGCGATGGCGGTGG
>CBEUCC010000153.1:0-4486 GCA_965541515.1 uncultured Thermoplasmata archaeon | reverse complement strand
GGTCGCCTGCGGGGGTCAAGGTCCGAGGTTCGGCCCGACGTCGGGTAGGCGCTGCCGCGGTCCTTGGAATCCTCATCGCGGCGTCGCTTGGCGCCCTCCTGGCGCCGGCTGCCTCGGCCACCTTCGCGGTCGACGGCCACTTCGGGGAGTGGGAGGGCGTCGCGGCGTTCCCGGGAGCGGAGCCGCAGGGCCCGGGGGGGCCCCCGGCGCCCACCAGCGTCCATGTGGTCGCCCACGTGCAGAGCTTGTTCGTACACGCAGTCATGGACCGCCCGCTGTTCGAGGGAGATGACCGGGAAGTCCTGCGGGTGTTCATCGACGCCGATGGCGATGTGGCCAGCGGGTTCGACCTGGGCGACGTGGGAGCGGACATGATGCTCGAGGCCGCTGGGTCCGGCGGGGAACTGCAGGCTTCTTCGCTCTTCACCTTCGACGCTTCGCGCGCGCCCGACGACTGGAACGGGTGGCGCAACGGTGGACGGGCACCGCTCGCGGTGGAGGGTGCCCAATTCGAAGCGCAGGTTCTGCCCGTCGACAACCCTGAACGCGCGCGCGTGGTGGTCGCGGTGAGCGGCCGGGGCGGCGACGCCAAGTCGGAGGTGCCGGCCGTCCCCGGGGGAGCCGTAGTAGCACGCCTGACCGCGCTTGCGACGGGAGTCGTCGAGGATTCCGGCGCCCTCGACTTGGTCAGGCTTACCCTTGAAGCGTACGGCGCCGACCAGACGGTTTCTGCGTTCGAGTTGGCCGCCTCTGGCGGAGCCTCTTTTGACGCGGTCTCCAGTATCGCGACCCAAGCCCTCGACGGTCGAACGGCAAACACGCATGTCGCGACCACGTCGTCGATCTTGGGCTCGTTCGATCCGCCCCTTGTGCTTACGCCTGGAACGCCCTGGACCGCAGATCTGACATTCGTTTTCGCCGACCGCTTTGGCGGTGCGGCAGGGAAGTCTTTTGGACTTGATGTGGTGGCCATCGCCGGCCCGAACGCCTGGGATCAGCAACCACGCAGCGTGCCGCCTCCCGTCTATCTGGGACACGTTTCGCCAAACCCCGTCATCGACCAGGCCTTCGGCGAATGGGAGCTCGCGTCGGCGGTTGGCGAACCTACGTCGGATACCGCCGCCGCCGGCCGCGACCTCGTGGGGACGCGCGCTCTCTGGAGTGGCGACGCGGGGGCATTCTATGCCGAGACACGCGGGCCGGTCCTGTCGGGGACGCTCATGGCGGACCTGCCCGCGCGCGCGGCCCAGCTCGACTCGCCCCCCACAGTTCCGGTGGATGATCCGGGAACGTCCCGGCCGGGCGCCACCCCACAACCCCTGCCCCCCCTCTCGGTGGACGACCGCCTCCTCGTGTTCATCGACTCGGACCGGAACCCGGCGACGGGATTCCGTCCCCTGGAAAACGTCCCCGTTGGCGCCGAGTACGTGATCCAAGTGGCCGGTCGCTTCTCGGAGGTCAACGATGCCCGGCTGCTCGCATTCGCCGGCCGGTGGCCCCTTGAGTCCGCGTGGCTCCCCCGCGGCGAGGTGGCCGCGGCCGCGTTTGGCAATGCGCTCGAAGGGGAGCTCCCCCTGGAGGTTGTGGCTCCCTCGGAGGGGGCACGGCTCTTCTTTGAGACAGCCGACGGGACGGGACGGACGGCCGACTATGGCCAAACGCTCCAAGACCTGGAAGCGAGGGGCGCCACCGGCGACGGGCTGCTCCATTTCCGAATTGCCAGGTTCGACCCGCTTCGGGGTGAGCCGCCGGTGCGTCCGTCACTCCTTACGGAAACCCCCTCGGGCTACTGGGTTGTTCAGTACACGCGAGTCCCTTCAGAGTCGTCGATGGCAGCGCTCGAGAGGATCGGAGCCACCGTCTTTGGGTACCTACACTCAAACGCGTACATTGTCAAGTTCGAGGCTTCTCAGGCCGAGGCTGTCCGGGCGATGTCGGATGTACGCTGGGTTGGGATCTACCAGCCAGCCTACAAGTTCCCGTCCGACCCCGTGGGGTGGGCTCCAGGAGTGATTCAACTCGTCCTGCTACTGTTTGAGGGCGGGCCGCATGTGGCCAAACAAGTCGAGGCGGCGGGGGCCCACGTGCTCTCCATCACCGGGCGTGCCTCGAGCGTTCTTGTGGAGACCGCAAACGTGGAGGCGGTCGCTGCTGTTCCGGAGGTTCAGTTCATTGAGCCGACCGCCGGCATGGCGCCGATGAACGATATCGGTCGGCAGGTATCGGGCGTCAACCTGACGTACGACAACCTAGGCCTAGACGGCACCAATATCATCGTTGGGCTCTCGGACTCTGGCCTCGATTTCAGCCATCCGGCATTCGACGATTCCGGAAACTACAGCACGGGAATCCAGTTCGACGGGCGGATCGTCGCGTACTACGCGTACGGCGGAAGCTACGGGGACCTCAATGGCCACGGCACCCATACGGCCGGCTCGATTGCCGGGGACGGGGACCTCTCAAGCACGGTGAACAACGGGAGCGCAGCCGCGGCAAACCAATTCCGGGGCGTGGCACCGGCGGCCTCGCTCGTTATCACGCCGATCCTCGCTTCCGGAACGTCACCACCGTCTCTTGACGGGATCTTCGCCGACCAGCACGCCGCGGGGGCAACCATTTCCTCGAATTCGTGGGGGTATGTCGATAGCAACCAGAACTCGATCTTCACCTACCACTCGGGGTCCTACCTAGCCGACATCTCGGTGGTTGACGCGAATGGTTCAAGGACTGGCCTCCAACCTTTGACAATCCTCTTTTCGGCGGGCAATGATGGCTCTGGAAGCAACACGATAGGGGCACCAGGTACGGCGAAGAACACGATTACTGTGGGGGCCACCGAAAGTAACCGTGGGATTGACTACCGGGCGGACAATACGTCCGAGATTGCCTACTTTTCCTCAAGGGGGCCGACGGATGACGGGCGGGCGCGGCCCGACGTTGTCGCCGTGGGGACTTACGTACTTTCCACCGAGTCGCGGACGCCTAGCTGCGCATGCGGGTACGGGGGCTGGGACCTCTCGTGGACCGGCGACAACTACGCGTTCTCAAGTGGCACGAGCATGTCCACGCCGCTCGTGTCGGGAATGGTTGCCCTGATCCACCAACACATCAACGAAACGTACGGGCGAATCCCGAGTCCAGCGCTAGCCAAGGCGGCGCTGATCAATGGCGCCGAGGATCTCGGGTACGGCTACGAGTTCACCGGCGGGACTTCCGCGGTCATGGAACAGGGGTGGGGGATGGCCAACGTGAGCAGGTCCATCCAGGGCCCTCCGGGAGGGACCATCCTCTACTATGAAGAGGGGCCAACCGTGGGAACGGGCGATACGGTTGTCCGCCAAATCACCGTCGAGGACGACACAACACCCCTCAAGGTCACGTTGGTCTGGAGCGACGAGCCCGGCAACCCCGGAGATTCGGTCTCGCTGCCCGAACTTGTCAACGACCTCGACCTGATCGTGCGTGCGCCAAACTCGACCGCCTACCACGGCAACCAATTTGATGGTTCATGGTCCGAGCCCGGCGGCAGCACGTACGACAGGCTGAACAACACGGAGAACGTGTTCATCGAGGAACCCGGAACCGGCGACTGGACCGTCGAGGTTACCGGCTATTCGATCAAGTTCCCGGGGCAGCGGTTTGCCCTGGCGGTATCCGGCAACGTGAGCAAGGTTGCGCGGCTGCTGATGCCCCATGAGAGCGGCTTCCCAAACGCGCCTGCAGGCTCCAAGTTCGGCTGGAACGTGACCGCCGGTTCAATCAACGGCGACGCGTACACCGACCTGATTGTCGGAGCTCCGGGCGCAGGATCGGGCAACGGGACGGCGTACGTTTTCTTCGGTGGCGCCAGCAAGGATGCAGGCGATTTCGATGTGTCCTCGGCCGATGTGGTTCTCACGGGGTCGGGGGGAGAAGGGTTTGGCTGGAGCCTGGATGCGACCGGTGATTTCGACAATGACGGCGTTGTCGACCTGCTCGTCGGCGCTCCGGGCTCGGGGAAGGCCTACCTCTACCTCGGCACCTCGGACTGGTCGTCGCCCTCGCCCGACGTGACCTTCACCGGGTCCTCGTCCGACCGCTTTGGGGAAGCCGTCCAGCTCGCGGGATCGCTGGACAATTCAAACGGCGCGGAGGCCGTCGTGGGAGCCCCCGCCTACTCATCCTCGACCGGCCGCGTTTACATCTTCTCGGGGGGGTCGACGACGGGCACGGTGGCCGCTGGTAGCGCTGACAGAACTCTGACGGGCGGGCCGAGCCTCGATCGCTTCGGTGCAGCTCTCTCTTCGGGCGATTTCAACGACGACGGCGATGAGGATCTGGTCGTGGGTGCCCCCGGGAACTCGTCGGCCCACGTCGTGCTCGGAGGTTCTGCCGCAGCCTCGCTTACGCTCGGGGTCAATTTCTCGGGTCTAGGCGCTTCGGAATTTGGATTCGCGGTCGCGATGGACGGTGACCTAAACGGTGATGGCTTCGACGACCTGCTCGT
>CBEUCC010000152.1:0-4583 GCA_965541515.1 uncultured Thermoplasmata archaeon | reverse complement strand
CAGCGTTTACACCCTGGACTACCGGGGTATCTAATCCCGTTTGCGCCCCAGGGCTTCGTCCCTGACCGTCGGATCCGTTCTAGTCGGACGCCTTCGCCACTGGTGGTCCTCCCAGGATTACAGGATTTCACCCCTACCCCAGGAGTACCTCCGACCTCACCCAGTCCCAAGCCCCGCAGTGTCCACGCTCTTCGGAAGGTTGAGCCCTCCGATTTCCACATGGATTTACGGGGCCGGCTACGGACGTTTTAGGCCCAATAATAACGAGCACCACTCGGGCTGCGGGTATTACCGCGGCGGCTGGCACCCGTCTTACCCAGCCCTTACTCTCCCTGCTTTTTAGACAGAGAAACAGCCCATGCATAGCATGAGCACTGAGGATTCCCTCGTCGTGGTTTCCCACATTGCGAAGTTTTCGCGGCTGCTGCGCCCCGTAGGACCTGGATTCGTGTCTCAGAATCCATCTCCGGGCGACCACTCTCATGGCCCGTACCCGTCATCGGCTAGTGGGTCCGTTACACCCACTACAACCTGATAGGCCGCAAACTCATCCTTGGGCGCCGGAGCTTTGACCCACCTAGCGTTCCAGCACGGGTGGGTTATGGAGCATTAGTCTCAGTTTCCCGAGGTTATTCTCCACCCAAGGTCAGATTATTCGCGTGTTACTGAGCAATCCGCCGAGACCTTTCGTCTCTCGACTCGCATGCCTTAAGCGTATCCTCATAGCGGTGCCCTCTGGCAGGATCAACCAGAGTTGATTCTCCAGAGACATGGAGTGCTCCCTTTCGGGAGCATTCGGTCGCTGTCACTCGTAAGGATTGACAGCGGTTATGCACACAATACAGTACATTCGTCAGCGATCGGGTATCGCTGATGTCGAGCGTCGGAACCGAGAGGTCCGCCGCGCGCGGGTGGCGCGCGCCGTTTTCTCGGGTCTCCATGATTGTTGGGGCCACCGGAGCGCACCCTTTCACGGGTGGGGACGCACGTCCCCTCTCCAGAGTGCCGCCGATTGGCGACCCCACGAGCCTTCCTAGCTTAGCCACCGTCGTATTTGTCGTTTACGACGGCAAGGTTCCGTTCCCGCCCTTTCGGGACAGGGTACGATTCCTGGCTTCGCTGGAAGCGCAAACCGCGGCAAGCAGGGTCGCGCATTTAAAGGTTCGCTGGGGGTGAGCGCGCCAGCGTTCGGCCTACGGGTGCCGGCGGGAGAATGTAGGCCCCCCGCCCCGGGCTCCAAGGGCACGTCCGCCATCACGCCGTTGGAGGAGCGCCAGCGCGAGGCCCGTGAGCAGGAATAGTGCGAGGAGGGGCAGGCCACTTTGGGCACCTGTCTCGACCGCCTCCCCGCCGCCGGGGGTGCCCTGGGGTGTCGCCACCATCTCGGGCGAGGTCGCGGTGAGGGCCGGGTCGTGCCCGTCGACGGCCGTCAGCGTGAAGCGGACGTCACCTGAGTCGGGCACCTCGACGCGGGCCACCTTGTTGGTATTGTCAACGACGATCCGCGGGTCACTCGCGGTGAAGGTGAGCGCCTCTGGATCCTCCTCGTCGCCGAAGAGCTGTGTGAGGTCCCAGGTCAGAACCTCGCCTGGAGACCCCGCAAGGTGGAGGGGGCCACCAAGGAAGACGGGAGCGTCGTTGACCTCCTCAATGACAACGATGACCGACGTCTGTGCCACCTGTGCGCCCGACCGGACCGTGACCAGGAAGGTGGCGGTGCCAAGTCCCCCTGGGAAGGTCAGCGTAAGCCATGTGACGTTGGAGACGCTCACGTGCGTCGAATCCACCAGGACCTCCAAGGATCCGACCTCCGCGTGGAGGATGAACGGAAAGATGTCCAGCGGGTATGGCTCGTCCTCACGCACGAACTGGGTGGGGACCGGTGCAATGGCAAGCTCGGTCCCCACATGTCGGACCGACACGCGGATCGTTTGGGACGCGGACGCCTCGCCTAGTTTCGCTTCGAGCCTGATGTCCTGGCGCGTGAGGTCGGTGCCTTCCGGGTAGAGCAGGACGAGCGTGGGTCCCTCCGCCACACGGGCATACGATGAGTCAGTCGTCACCTGGACCTGATTGGCGTCCTGCCCGTGGAGGTTGAAGAGGTACGGGCGCAGCGAAATCGAATAGGGGGCTCCCGCGTAGACGACGAGGTTCGGGACCCCCGCCAGCGCGAAGTCCTCGCCGAGCGTTGCGACCGAGACGCTGAGAATGGTCGAGAAGACCTGGGAGCCGTAGCGCGCGACGAGCGCCACCTGCTCGCCCTCCACGCCCGACCCGACGGGGTAGAGGAACGTCAGGGTTAGTCCGTCCACCTGGGAGAAGGCGGAGGCGACCGTGAGCGAGACGGCTTCCAGGTCGGCCGCGTTATGGACAAAGGGGGAGACGAAAACCACGAGCGGCTGGCCCTCGACGGCGTTGAGCGCGGGGATCGGGTCGAGGAAAAACTGGTCGCTCACATGGTGGACGTTCACGGTCATGGTGTCGGCCGAGAAGGCGTCGCCCTGGCCGACGCTGATGGTGACGTCTTCAGAAGTCAGACCGGAGCCGATCGGGTAAAGCAGGAGGAGCAGGGTGCCGGAGAACTTCGCATAGGGGGAACTCGCGGAGAACTCGAGGGGCGCCGAGGGCTCCACATGGTGGAGGTAAGGGTCCAGGTCGAGGGTCGCCTCGAGCCCTTCGACCACATCGAGGTCCGGCAGGTCGACAAGCAGCAGCGAACTGCCAAGGCGGATGACCGTCACGATGATCGTCCAGTTGGCCGACTGGTCTCCCTCGCGCGCCTGGAGCCGCACGCGCTCGACATCGGACGGGTACCCCTCGGGGTAGAGGAACGTAATCCGCGTCCCGCTCACGGAGGCCTGCGACGTCGAGGCTGTTACCGTCAAGTTCGCCCAGTTCTTGACGTTGTGGAGGTAGGGAGCGATGTCGATCGTCTTGGATACGGTCTCGACGACTTGGACGTCGGGTACGCCGACGAGGGCTAGGTCGGGCCCGGCCGGGAGCACGGTGACGGCGAACCCGCCCTCGGCCTTGGCACCGCTCGGGTCGACCACCCAAACGGCGACCTTCTCGAGGCCGACCCCTGAGCCCTTTGGGAACAGGAAGGAGACCGTCGTTCCAACGAGCGCGCTGTAGCCCGCCTTCACGCCCAACTCGAGGGTGTCGAGCGGGTCGTCCTCATCACCGAAGTAGGGCGCAAGGTCGATCGCAAGGACCACCCCCTCGGTTGCTGTCTGGTTGGGAATCACCCGGAGGTAGGGCGGGTCGTTGACGTTGAGCACGGTGACGATCACCGCCGCTTGCATCTCGATCGTGCCGTCGGTCAACAGCAGCGTGAAGCTGTGCACCCCCACGTCCGCCTGTCGCGGCGTCCAACGCAACGCACCGCTGGCTGCGTCGAAGGATGCGCCGACCGGCTTTCCCACGATGGACCACGTGAGGACATCATCGTCTACGTCCGACCCTTGCGGGACGAGTTCCCAGGGCTCGTCCTCGTTGATCGCGTAGGTCGGGTTGACCCCCGAGAGCGTCGGGGGGTCGTTTACCGGGACGACCGTAACCGTGAGCGTAACCACCGTGCTGAGCTCGACCTTATCCGTCGCCCGAACGGCGACGTGGAGGGCGCCGTTCCAGTTGTCGTTAGCCGTTCCCGTGAGCGCGTCGACTCCGAGCCAGCGGCCTGCGGTGATGTACGCGCCGATGGTGCCTTCCATCGTGTTCGAGACGACCTCGAACTCCAGGTTCAGGTCGCTCGTGAAGTCGTCCTCAAACACGCCCGCCAGATCGACCAGGTCGTCGACTTTCGTGTCCTCGTTGAGCGACAGGCCGCTCGGGGCGGTGGCCACGGGCGGGAGGTCCACGACGATCGAGAGGAACTTGAGGGTCACCACCCCCGCGCTTGCCGCGCGAACCGGCAGCGCCATCGAGACGTTGGCGGCGTCGTCTGAGCTGGAACCGCCCCGTATCCTGTTGAGGGTGCCCGCAAAGTCGTTCGACTGGGCTGCGTACGTGTATTCGATGGAGAGCTCGCCGACGCCAACCAAACCGCCCGAGGCCGTCGAGATGGCGACCGATACGGGCACCATCTGGTTGCCCCAAGGGTCCTGCGGCAAGGCGGCTGTGGTGTTGAGCGCTAGCGCGAAGGCGGACGCAAGTCCCGTGACAAAATGAGCGCCCGTGGTCGTCCCCGAGTAGGTCCACTCGGGCGTGCCGTCGCCGCCCACGTCAAGCGTGACGTCGGAAGGCAGGTGCTGGTTGGCGGTGTACCGCCAGTAGCGGCCCTGCACGTCTCCCACCTGGATGTCGAGGTCCCCGTCGCCGTCGAGGTCGGATAGGTAGGGGACGACCAGGATGGAGGTGTAGGTGCCACCGATATGGAGGCCGTTCAAGGTAGTCCTGCGAATGAAGGTCGGGGCCCCCATCGAGGTGACGGTTTGCTCGAAGAGCGTAAGGCCGGCTGCCCCCCCGCCGCCGGGGCCGGGGGTCGTCCCGTTTCCGACCACCAAATCCAGGTCGCCGTCGCCGTCGAAGTCGGCAAGTGCTGGGGCCGAGTACGACCCGACATTGACACCCGCCAAGAGGTT
>CBEUCC010000151.1:0-4589 GCA_965541515.1 uncultured Thermoplasmata archaeon | reverse complement strand
TATGTGGGGCGGGTTGCGCCCAAAAACCCCCCGGTTTGGGTGCCGCCGCCCCCCGGCCCGGGGGCCCCGGCCCCGGGCCCGGGAGACAACGGGACGGACGGCGGCGGGGGCGAGGGAGGTTTGCTTCCGGGAGCGGGGGGTGCTGGAGCGTTTGTAGCGGTGACAATAGCCGCCATTGCCCTCGGCGTGTGGCGCCGCGCTAAACGCCCATGACCAAGCGCAGCATGTCGCGCGTCCCCGGTCCCATCCCGACCGCAAGCACCGTCAACTTGAGCAGTCCGACGAGTGTCCCAGGCCGCCCGTCGGCGTCCTTGAGATCGTCCCGGTAGGTAACGTCCATCAGGTAGAGGACGAACGTGACGAAGACCAGCTTGACGGGGAACATCACGACGGCGGTCCCCGCCTGATCGATAAAGAAACCCGTGAGCACGTGCTTCTCCTGGTAACCGAATTGGTCAATTCCCCAGTAGGTCGCGGCGCCGTCGAGGTACTGCCCGAAGTAGACGAGGGCGTTGATTGGGAGCAGGAGCGACCGCGCGACGGCCGCCCGGGGCGCAAGCAGCCAGAGCCCAACCATGGTGGCCACGGTCGACAGGGTCGCAAGCGCCAGGATGACCGGCCCCTCGGAAAGGTGGGTCTCGACCGGCGCGGACGCACCGGGCTCCCATGCGCCCAACGCGGCCCACCGGACGACGAAGTAGCTGACCACGCCAAGCAGCACGAGGCCCGCGATGAGGACGAACCCGTGCGGGCTCGAGTCTTTCATGCGCAACACGGCCGCCACGCCAGCCAAGAACGCCGCCGCAAGTGCCGCCACCAGGATGGGCGCCGGCACGGTGGCCGCGACAAACGAGGGGTTGGCACTTGCCAGGTAGAAGAGCGCGACCGCGCCAGGCGTAAACACCGCAGCCCAAGCGGCGACGCCACGGATCGGTCCCCCTTCGCCCGCGTTGGCGACGGCCCACCAGGAGGCGACGACGAAGGCCAGGACCAGGAACCCTTCGGCCACGTAGATGTTGGGGGAAATGAACGCGTACACGAACGGCTCCCTGAAGTAGAGGGCATCCTCCATCGCTCGGGCCGCTCCGCCCAGGACCACGAAAGGCGTCAGCATGAAGATGAAGCGCGCGTCAACGCGGACCTTGATCCGTTCCAACACACGCCAGATGAGCAGGAGCGCGGGGACGAGCAGGAGTGCATAGACAAGCGTGTTGACGACATTGTAGGCCTCGGCCGCGCCCCCGACATTCTGGGCGTCGGCCTCGATGGAGCTCCAGAAATACGGGTACAGGAACCCGTCCCAAATGAGTTGGGGGGCTGCCAGGAGTCCGACCGCAAGCGCGAGCGGCGGCAAGACGATGGCAAGGTTCATGGTCAGCGCGATCCGCCGTTGGGTGCGGGGGTCCGGGGGCTCGGGGCTCGTTTCCCCGGGCGGTCGGCTGCCGCCGCCGGCCTTGGCGGGCTCCGACCGCCGCTTCGGTCTAGGTGCCCCCTCCCCGACGGTTCCAAGCAGCTCCTCAAGGGGGGGAAGCTCTCCGTCCGTGCGCGAGATGGCCAAGAAGCGCTCGAACCTCGACCGGGAGATCTCGGGCATGCCGGGGTCCGCGCTCCCGCCCCGTGCGCTCACCACTCCCCGCGCGTGGCGCACGGCACCCACGAGGCTTGTCAGCCGTTCGAGGTCCAGCCCTTCCACGATCACATACCCGCGCGACGGGGGAGGCGCAAGGACTGCCGTGACGGGCGCGTGCTCCGCCGCTGCGCGTTCGCGGATCGCGGAGGCGACCGCCTGCTCCTCCCCCACTGTCGTCCTGACGGCGAAAAGCAGCGCGTGGCCCGAACCCGTTGCTCCTCCATCCGGTCTGTCTTCGTGCACGGGAGGAACGCCTTCCAGGTCTAGCCGGATGGGCTCGGTTAAGGGTTTCGCAAACCTCGTCTGGCCTATGGGTTCACGGGGCGCCCGAAAGGGTCAAGTGCAGGTCGGCAAGTCCGGCTCCCCGTGCACGGAGAATTCCGCAAGTCCCGGGCGATGCAGTTACCCCGCCAGATCACGGCGGGCCACGGAGTCCTGCATCAGATCGCACAGATGACGCGGGACTTCGGGCTCAAGGGAACAGGCTTGATCGTCTGGGGCCCGCACACCCGTTCGCTCGCCGGCGAGACCATCGTCAAGACCCTTTCGGACGCGGGGTACGACCTGCAGACCTACGAGGCGGGCGAGGCCACGGCCGAGACGGTCGCGCGCGCCCGCGAGATCGCGCAGGAGTCGAAAGCCTCCTTCCTCATTGGCGTGGGCGGCGGGACGAAGATCGATATCGCCAAGCTTGCCGCCCACGAGTTGTCGGTCCCGTTCATCTCGGTGCCGACCAGTTGCGCCCACGACGGCATCGCATCGCCGCGGGCGACCATCAAAGCCGACGGGAAGATCCAGTCGTTCGACGCCGACGTGCCCCTCGGTGTGCTGGCCGACACGGCGGTCCTCATCAAGGCGCCGTGGCGTTTCTTCGCCGCCGGGTGTGCAGACGTGGTCTCCAACAAGACCGCGATCCTCGACTGGCGCCTGGCGCACCGGCTGCGCAACGAGGAGTTCTCATCATCGGCGGCCACGATGTCCGACATGAGCGCGGAGGGCATCATCCGGGAGGCCGAGTACCTCAAGCACAACCTCGAGGAAAGCGCATGGATCATCGTCCGACCGATCATCGTGTCCGGGGTCTCCATGGCAATTGCCGGGTCCTCCCGCCCGGCCTCGGGCTCCGAGCACCTCATCTCCCACGCACTTGACCAGATCGCGCCGGGCAAGGCCCTGCACGGAGAGCAGTGCGGCGTGGGCGCGATCATGATGATGGCGCTCCACGGGGGCGACCACAAGCGCATCCAGCGCTGCCTCCAGACGGTTGGCGCCCCGACGACGCTTCGCGAGCTCAACATCTCCAAGGAGCAGATGGTGGAGGCGCTCACGACCGCCCACAAGGTGCGGCCCGACCGCTACACGATCTTGGGCGACCAGGGCATCGGGCCGGAGGCCGCCGAGCGGCTGTTGGAGACTACCGGCGTCTCGACCTGACCCAAGGACGCGGGGGGAAACGAGGTTGGGGTCGACGCTCTCGCTCGTGGGGGAGCTGCAGGCGAACCTGGGCGAGCGCTTCGTCTACGAAGGACCCAACGAGGGGGCGGAAGCGCTGTGCGCGCCGTGCAAGTTGCAGGGCATTTGCTTCAACCTGGTCCCCGGCGAGACCTACGAAGTGGTCGCGGTCCGGGACAAGGGCCACCCGTGCTTCCTCCACGCGCGGGGGACGGCCCGCGTGGTCCAGGTGGCGCCGGCAAGCCATGACTGCGTCATCCCGGCGCGCGGGCTCGTCGCTGGCCAGGTGTTCGTCTACCCCGAGCGCGGGTGCGCGAACCGGGGGTGCGCGCTCTGGCGCAGTTGCGTTGGCGGGACGCCCCGGCCCGGCACGTCGTACCACGTCGAGTCGGTCGGGGACGGCGCCGACTGCCCCCTGGGATACGCGCTTCGCCACGCGCGCCTGCAGCCGCGGTAGCGCTACTCCGCGAGCGTGAAGAGCCGGTCGTCGCCACCCACATCAAAGAGGCCTAGCCGCGCGCCGGCGTCGAGCCACCCGTGTGCGTAGTTCACACACGACAGCGCGTTGACAAAGTCCCCCTCGTCACGGAAGTGGACGGCGTCGCGGTAGTATGACCGAGCCATTTGAAGGAAATCCTGCGCCAACCGGTGGTGGTGCGACCGCTTGGGGGCGGCCACCTGCACCTTCTCGAGCGCCGCTGCCGTCGTCTCCAGGTAACGGTCCATGTGCGTGGCGGTGATCGTCCGGCGGGGCCGGCTCGCGAGCGCCCCCCTTTGCCGGGCCATGGAAGGGCTCACCCCCGGACGACCTGGACGCTCGCGCCCCCATGGCGCGTCTCGCGAACGCGCGTCCGAACGACGATGGGCGCGGCCACTGTCCCGCCCGTGATGAGCGCCTCCCCGACGGAGAGCTCCCGGATCTCCTCGACCATGCCCTCGGTGAGCCCCTCGACGGAGTGCGAGATGGCCTTCAGGTCGTTGGGGTTCGTGACCTTCAGGATGATCTGCGTGGTGCACTGCGAGAGGATGTTCTTGTCCACCTTGGCCGGCCGCTGCGACACGACACATAGGCCGAGCCCGAATTTGCGGCCTTCGGCGGCGATCGTCTTGAGGATCGAAGTCGACTTGGCCACGCCCACTTGGGGGCACCAGTTGTGTGCTTCCTCCATCACGAGCATCATTGCAGGGATCTTGTCGATCTTGCGGGCCTCGAAGAGTTTCGTGCAAAGCCGGGCGACGATCATCTCGCCCACCTCCGGCGGCACGCCCTTCAGGTTCACGATGGACACCTGGTTGTGCTTGACGAGGTCCGAGATCTTCGTCGGGTTCTTCGAAAAGAGCCCCATCGAATCCAGCTGCTCCAACGGCGGTGTCAGGCTCCACCGCGCCGGCGAGGCCGAGTTCCGGATCGCGTCGATGAGGTTGCGCAGCGTGTAGAACGGCGTGGTCTTCTTCAAGTCCTTGATGAGGCCGTCGAGCGCCGTAATCTGCGGCCCGGAAAAAGGGA
>CBEUCC010000150.1:0-4626 GCA_965541515.1 uncultured Thermoplasmata archaeon | reverse complement strand
CTGCGCGGTCCCGTTGCCCGGCACGTCGAGGGCCACAACGCGCGGTCGCTCGAAGATCTCTCCCCCCGGGGCCCCGCCGGCCCCGGCCGCCGCTACCACCGAGGAGCCAAGGAGCAGCAGGAGGGCCGCGAGGGCCTTGACATGCACGGCTGTTCCAACCGGCCGCGGCTTAGTAAGGGTTTGCAGTTCAGGCGCGTTCGTAGGGAAACTCGCACGCGCGGGTAAGCGCCGCCGCTTCGTAGGTGACCGCCTCACCCGTCCCGGTCCCGCTCTTCGAGCCACCGCTCCGCGTCGATCGCCGCCTGGCAGCCGCTTCCTGCCGCCGTCACCGCTTGCCGGTACCGTCTGTCGAACACGTCGCCAGCGACGAACACACCCTCCACGCTGCTGAGCGTGTTGTCGTGGATCTTGATGTACCCCTTCTCGTTCATGTCGAGCGCCCCCTGGAGGAACCCGGTGTTGGGCTGGTGGCCGATGGCGAGGAAGAGCCCCTCGACCTCCATCGTCTCCTTCGCGCCCGTCTTCGTGTCCTTCAGTTCGATGCCCTGCACCGTCTGCTCGCCGAGCACATCGGTCACGACCGCGTTCCACCGGAGTGAGATCTTCGGGTTGCGTTCGGTGCGCTCCTGCATGATCTTCGACGCGCGGAGCTTGTCGCGCCGGTGGATGACCACGACGTCCGAGGCAAACTTCGTCAGGAAATTCGACTCCTCCATGGCGGTGTCCCCCCCGCCGACCACGGCGACCTTCTTGTCCTTGAAGAAGAAGCCGTCGCACGTCGCGCACGCGGAGACGCCGTGTCCGCGCAGCCGCGTCTCCGAGGGGAGCCCGAGCCACTTGGCCGACGCGCCCGTCGCGATGATTACGGCATCGGCCTCGATCGCCTTGTCGTCGACCCACATGGTGAACGGCCGCTTTGAAAAGTCCACGCGCTCCACGTCGCCGGACACCATCTTCGCGCCGAATCGCTCCGCCTGCTCTCTGAAGAGCGCCATCATGTCCGGACCCATCAGCCCCTTCGGGAACCCAGGGTAGTTCTCGACATCGGTCGTGAGCATCAGCTGCCCGCCGGCGGCCAGCCCCTCGATTACGACCGGTTCGAGGTCTGCGCGTCCGGCATAGATTGCTGCCGTAAGGCCCGCGGGGCCAGATCCGACGATGGCGACCTTGTGCGTCATGGGGACGTCGCAAGCTCTACGGGACGATTTAACTTGTGTTGCCAACCCTCCAAGCAGCCCTCAGACCGCGATCGGGCCCTTCCGCGCCTCGAGCCGACGGAAACCCTCTTGCGCAAACGGGTTGCGGGTCTCCCGCGCGGCCTTGTCCACGGGGAACCACGCGGCCTCGTCGAGCTCGGTTCGGTCGAGCTTGACCTCCTTGCGGTCGAGCGTGCACAGGTACACGAACGCAACCATGTGGTAGGGCGCCAAGTCGAACTGGCGCGTGAGCACACACAGCAACTCACTCTTGACCACGTTTGCCCCGAGCTCCTCCAGCAGTTCGCGTTTCACACAGTCGTCGGGCGCCTCGTCCCACTCGACAAACCCGCCCGGGAGGTTCCACCAGCCCCGCGAGAGCCCCCGGTTCGCCTTCACCATCAGGACGCGGTCGCCGTCAAGGACGATCGCGTTGACCACGAGGCGGTGCATCGTCGCAAGCACCGCCGCGCGCGCCAAGGGCGAGGCCTGGTCGAGCGACGGGATGAGGTCCTTGTCCATCCACTCCTCGGGGTGGCGCTCGAGCTGGGGCTTTGCGTAGGCCACCTCCGCCCCAAGCGCCGTGAAGCCCGAGCGCACCTTGACGGGGAAGGGGAGCGGGCTCCCGTGGGTCGGCAGGTGCCAACGGCCCTCGCGCTTCTCCAGGTAGACCTTTCCGTCCGTCTCAATGAGCAGGTAACGCTTGGCCAAGGGGCGGCTTCCTGGCCCGCGAGCGACGGGCCAGGAGGCAGTCGTCCCGCGCGCCATAAACGTTTGGCGCTCCGTGGCGGGGCATGTGCTTATGCGTCCGGTGGCGGTTTTCGGGGGCTAGGGAGGTCGCGGGGTGGCCAAGTCACGCCGGATGGTGCTCGCAGGCGCGCGCGTGGTCACTGCCAGCGGCGAGCGCCGCGCGGACGTGAGCGTCCGTGGCGACCGGATTGAGCGCGTCGGCCGCGTGGGGTCCGAGCGGGGAGACCGCGTCGTCGAAGCCGACGGGCTCTACCTGGTGCCCGGGCTCATCGATTGCCACACCCACTTCGTGCTCGACGGCGACCCGGACCCGCTGGTGATCACGTCCCGCAGCGACCCTGCGCTCGCTGTGCGTGCCGTGCCGCTGGCGGCCGCCACGCTCGAAGGCGGCGTCACGTCGGTCCGGGACAACGGCTCCCGGAACTTCGTCAACCTCGAGGTGCGCGACGCCATCGACCACGGCTGGATCCCGGGCCCGCGCACGTTTGCCGCCGGCGAGTGGCTCACGATGACCGGCGGGCACGGCCACTTCATGGGCCACGAGATCGACGGCGTCGACGAGGCGCGCAAGGCCGCCCGCCTCCAGATGAAGCGGGGGGCCGACTGCATCAAGGTGATGGCCACCGGCGGCGTCATGACCCCGGGCGTCAACCACCGTGCGTCGCAGCTCGTCGTCGAGGAGATCTCCGTGGTCGTCGAGGAGGCTGCGCGCGCAGGGCGCACGGTGAGCGCGCACGCCCACGGGGCGGGCGGCATCAAGAACGCCGTTGAGGCGGGGTGCCGGTCCGTCGAGCACGGCACGTTCATGGACGAGGAGGCGGCGCGGATGCTCGCCAAGGCCGACGTCTTTTGGGTGCCGACGATGAAGGCGCTCGACGACATGCGGACGAAGGGGCGGGAGCACGGGCTTCCCGAGTACGTAGTGCGCAAGGCGCGGGAGGCCGAAGAGGCGGTCAGTGAGACGTGGCGGCTCGCGCGCAAGCACGGCGTAAGGGTCGCGATGGGCACCGACGCCGGGACGCCTTTCAACTACCACGGCGAGAACGCGCGCGAGGTGGAGCTCTATGTCGACCATGGGCTCTCTGCGCGCGAGGCGCTCGCCAGTGCCACCGAGTCGGGGGCCGCACTCCTGGGGAAGGAGGGTGAGCTCGGTGCGATCGCCCCAGGGGCCCTTGCGGACATCCTCGTCCTGCGCGACAGCCCACTGAAGGGCGTAGCGGCCCTTTCCCGTGACCGTGTGGCCGTGCTCAAGGGCGGTCGGGTGGCCGCGGGCCGCCTGCCCCGGGCGAGCCGCTGACTGGCGAGGCACGCAGCACCGAGAGCCCCAGCCGGTGTTTCTCCGCCAGGTAGCAGAAGGCTTGCACCTTCCGCCGGTGGAAGTCGCCCCCCTTCTCCTTCCACATGAGCGTCTGCTCCTGCGTCGTGGTGAGCGCTTCGCGGAGTTGCTTGACCTCCCGCTCCACGAGGTACCCGCGCAGCGCACCTCCCTGCATCCACGCGAGCAGTCCCGACGCCAGTTTGGCGTAGGTGTAGAAGGCCTCCGGGAGGAGGCGTCGCGCCGCCGACACGAACTTGTCGAGCGTCTCCCCCTCGTCCGTACGCGCAAGGAGCCGGGGGTTCCACCCCCCGGTGCGCCTTGTCGCGACGCAGAAGTTTGCGGCTACGTCACCCAGCGCCCGCGCCCAGGCGGGGGGGTCCACGATACAGTCGACCCCGGTGTGCGGGTCCTTGCCCACCTCGTGCGCCGCGATGAGTTCGTCAGGCGCTGTGCCGACGGGGAGCGCCTCGACGACCTTCGTCGCTCCCTTGACCGCGACATCCAGCCGGTCCACGTCCATCCACGCGGCGTCCCCTTTTCGGACGTGCGCCGCGAGCCGCTCGAGCGGGCGCGCGTCGTGGTCGACGACGAGGATCGCAAGCGCCGGTACGACCGCCTGCTCGAAGCGTTGGGCCATGAACGGGTGGAACTCGAGGTCGGCTGCTCCGGGCATCTCGGGGGGCGCAAACGCAGGGCCGCGTATTCACTTTGCCGCGCGCGTCGCGCGGGGCCACGCGGCTATCGCGCAAGTCCGACGTACGTAAGCCCCCTGCGTTGGACTTCGGCTCGCGGCAAGGAGCCACGCGCGTCGACGACGACCGCGCCACGCGCCACCAGGCCCAACAGCCGCGGCATCCGGCTCAGGTAGAGGTCATGGGGCGTGGCCAACACGAGGATGTCCACTCCCCGTACGAGGCCGTCCAACTCGCCTTCGCTCGAGTGCGCGCCGTCGTGCTCGACGAACGGGTCGTGCAGGCGGACGTCCTGGAAGCCTAGGGTCTGGAACTCGCGGGCGAGCGCGAATGATGGCGAGCCTGTTGCGTCCGCGGAATTCGGTTGGGCCGCAAGGCCGAGCAGCGCCACCGTCGAGAACTTCGGCTCCTTGCGCGAGCGCTTCATCGCGCGCTGGGCGAGCCGCGCGAGCAGGCGGGGACCGCTCCGGGCCACCGAGCCCGAGGCGTCGATGAGCGGCAGGCGAAGCCGCTTGTGCGTCGCCGACCTGAGAAGCGTCGTGTCGTCGGGCGGCAGGATCGGAGACGCTTCCGCGCGCGGCAGGTCCATCCCGCCGCGCGGTGACTTGCGCAGGAGCTCCCGCACCCGCGAAGGCGAGGCGCCGAACGCGTCGCATACGAGCGCGAGTTC
>CBEUCC010000149.1:0-4738 GCA_965541515.1 uncultured Thermoplasmata archaeon | reverse complement strand
TCCCGCTGCTCATTGACGCAAAGGGGACCGTGCTGTCCATGCCGCCGATCATCAACGGGACCGCGACCGCGCTTGCGCCGGGCACGCGGGACGTGCTCATCGACGTGACTGGGACCGCCCCGGAGCCGGTCCGGGCCGCGGCGCGCCTCCTCGCGGTGCTGCTGGCCGACCGTGGGGGGACCCTTGAGGCCGTGGCCGTCCAAGGCCCCGGCGGGGCGGTGTCCAGCGAGCCCGACCTTGGGTGGAGCGAGCACGACCTGGACTTGCCCTTTGCCCGTAGGCTGGCCGGAGCCCCGGTCGGGGCGGCCGAGGCGGCCGGCGCGCTCGAGCGCATGGGGCACCGTGTCGAGGTTGCTCCAGGGGGCGGGCGGCTGCGCGTCTCGACCGCCCCGTGGCGCTTCGACATCCTGCACGCGGTGGACCTGGTGGAGGACCTCGCGATCGGGATCGGGTACGGGGACCTCCCGGGCCGCATGCCCGAGCTACCCACGGTCGGGCTAGAGCTCGCCGGGGCATCCCTGGTGCGCCGGCTGCGGCTGTCGCTGGTCGGCCTCGGATTCCTCGAACTCGCGACCCTGAGCCTGCGCGACGCCCGCGAGGAGGAGACCCGCACGATGGGCGGCGGTTCCCCGGTGCCCGCGCGGGTCGCCAACCCCGTCACGACCGAGCACTCCGTGGTACGGACGCGCCTCCTGCCTAGCCTCCTTGGCGTACTGAAGGCCAACACCAACCGCGACTTGCCCCAGGCCGTCTTCGAGGTCGCGGATGTCGTGGTGGACGGGCGAAACGAGACGCGGGTTGCAGGCGCATACGTCGGGACCGACGCCTCGTTCTCGCACATCAAGGGGCTGGGGACTGCGGTGCTCGCGGCCGCGGGCCTGGAAGCGACCCTTGCCCCGGCAGACGGTGCGCCCTTCTTGGACGGCCGGGCCGCGTCCGTGTCGGCGGGGGGCGTCGAGGTCGGGCGGTTGGGCGAGCTTGCGCCCGACGTCCTGGCCGCGCTGGGCCTTGGCCACCCGGCCGGGGCGTTCGAGTTCCGCGTGCGGGCCATCGAGGAGGCCTCCAGCCCCCAAGGGCCAAACTGAGACGCTGGCCTGCGTTTTCATACCTCTCGGGAGCGACGAAACCTTTTAGATAGGAGGGTGGTTGCCCGCCCCCAATGGCCTGCGGAGATAGCCCAGCCTGGTACGGCGCAAGGTTGCTAACCTTGTGGTTTTCGAACCTCGGGGGTTCGAATCCCCCTCTCCGCGCTCGCATGATCTGAATCGTTTGAATCGGTCGGGTGTGTTTCCTTTGGCGCGCAAGAAATCGGGCAAGCCGTCCTCGCGGTCGGCGCTGATGAAACAGGAGGAGGCCGAAGAGGCGCGCCGCCAGGAAGTCCCGGTTTTCTCGCTCGAGGGCCTCACCGTCCACCGCAAGAGGATCGCCCTCTACATCCTGGGCACTGTGGTGGCCTTGGTTGTCGCGGCCATCGTCGCGGGGGCCTTGACCAGCGCCTCCAACTTTGAAGTGACGCTCAGCCAGAGTTTCATCCAGGCCAAGGCCGGCGCGAGCGCGAGTTTCGACGTGACGGTCCAGAACACGGCCCAACTCTCGGTCTTCGCGTACGAGACGCACATGGTGGGCGTCCCGGCCGGATGGTCGGTCGTCCGGGGCGAGGACGTCTTCGGGTTGGCGCCCGGCCAGTCGCGTGTACTGACGGTGGAGTTGCTCGCCGCCGGCTCGACCCCGCCCAACCACGACTACTCGATGGAATTGAAGGTCATCGCAAAGACGCCCGACGCCATGCGCGAGCTCGAATCCAAGGTGCGGGGCGTCACCGTCAAGCTGCTGGGGTCCGACCTCGAGGTTACGCTCCTGGCCCGCGGGACCACGGACGTCTTCGCCGGCGGGGCACTCAATACGACCTTGTCCTTCGCCGCCTGCGCCGGCCCGGGGGCCTCCGCCGCCCTCCCCTACCCGGGCGACGGGGAACCGACCTCGGCCGGGCTCACCTACATCATGCTAGGGGGCGACCCCAACACCACCGGGTGGATCGAGGTCGACGTGGGCGGTGACGGCACCTTCGAGGTCAACCAGACACTCGACGGCAACGGAGCCCGGATTGAGTTGCCGCCCGACGCGCTTGCCCAGTGGGACGAGGCGAACCCGGCGGCAGGGGTCAACGCGAGCCTGCCCCTGGGTTTCCGTTCGTGTACAAACGCGACGGGCGCGTGGAATGTCGCGCTCACGGCGCCGCTGATGACCTACCTTGCCCCGCTTGGCCCAAACGCTAGCTACCCGGTCGACACCCCCAATACCAACGAGGCCACGGGGACCGCCAGGGTGTCCCTGCGTGTGACCAACAACGAGGACCGTGACCTCACGGCATTGGTGCGGCTCCCCGACCTGCCGGCCGGGTGGCAGACGTCGCTGCCGGGGGACGGGTCGGCCGTGACACTAGAGGCCGACGGCGGTTTCCGCAACCTCGAATTCACGATCGATGTGGCCAAGACTACGGAAGTCGGGGTAAGCGAGGTGGAAGTGGCGGCGTGCCTGGAGGGAAACGACTACGACTGCCAGGGCCAGGACGTCCCGCTCGACGTCGGCGAGTCGGAGTACTTCGAAGTGAAGACCTACACGGAGCCGTCCTCGATCAAGGCCGGCTACATCACCCGGTGGGTGGACTTTCTTCTTGTCGCGCGGAACCTTGGAAACCAGCCGACCGAGTTCGTGGCCCGAGTGGAACTCAACGTCCCGGAAGTGCGCCACGAATTCTGGTATGGCGACGAGGTACTGGACCGCGACGAGCCGTTCCCCTTGGAAGTCGGCGAGTCGCGGTTCCTCGTGCTCCGGATCAACATCCTGCCCACGGCCTCGCAGTCCGTGATCCAGATCCACCCCGTCTTCGCGAGCACCACAACCACGAGTGAGCAACGCCTGTTCATGACCGTGAACATCCTGCCTTACCCGACCCCGGCCGCCGATGGCCCGATGGTCCTTGGCGACAATGTGACGGCCGAGTACGCGGTGGCCACCGCCGAGGGGGCGCTCCTCTTCGACACGAACCAGATCGTCTTCGACTCGCTCATCGATACGGGCGAGCGCCTGACACACCCGAACTACACGCGGCCCACGAGCGAGCGTTTGGCGCCCTATCAGTTCACGCTGAAGGACGCGTCCAAGTACGACGGGACGATCCACCGCGGCTTCGAAGCGTTTCTCTTGGGGGGCTACCGCGAGGAGACCCTCGTCTTCTGGCTGGTCCCCGGCGAGACCCTGTACCCGGCGAGCAACCCGATCCGCGACGAGATCGTGGTCATCGAGGTCAAGATCATCGGGCTCGAGAAGGCGTGATCGCGCCCCCCCCGGACTCACTTCTTCGTCCGGTCGAAGAACACCGAGAGCATCTTCGTCGAGATGTCTACTGCAGGCGCTAGGCACTGTGCCTGGAGGGCCACGGTCCGGCCCTCGATCTCTTGCATCAACCGGTCGTCCCCCTGGTTCTCCTGCCACTCCTGCATGAGGCCTGCGGCCTCCGGGTACTTCGACTTCACCATCTCAACGTGGGCGTCCACCCAGTTCTTCACGTAGAGGGAAACCTCCGCGTCGTCCACGCCCGAGAGGTCGATGTCCCCGTGCGACTCGGGCAGCGCGCTCGCGACGGCGTCGGCCTGCTCTTCGCCGACCTGTTCCCACGCGTCGTGGGCCGCGATGAAGATGACGAGGTTCTCGATGAGCCCGCGCACGTACTCATTGCGCGCATCCTCTTCCGGGATCATCGTGTAGCGGCCGACGTCCTCGAAGGTCAGCACCTTCGCGGAGTGGAAGGGGACGGAAACGTCCACAAGGAAGTGCGTCATCTTCGCGAGTTGCCGCACGCCCTGTCGGTCCGCAAGCGGCGTTTGCCCGCCTGCACGCTGCATCGCTGCGCGCGCCTCCTTGAAGTGGCCGAGAACCGTGTCGGCCGCCTTTGTCGAATAGGTGTCGACCCACGCGTCGATCTCGTAGAGCGCGCCCATCACGATGAGGTAGGTGTTCTTTACCTGGTCGGCCGCGTCCATCGGGACGTCCATCTCCATCGCGAGGATGTTGGTAAAAAGCGCCTCGTCCATGACTTCCGTGTCGCGAGTGAAGGCCGCCTCAGCGTCGCGACCCACCTCGAATGGCCCGACCACCCGTCCGGCCAACGCTGAATGGAGTCCCCGCTGCACGGCCGTCGCCCCCTGCCGCGATGGGGCCTTTGCCCTATTAGCCCTGCGCCCTTGGGCGCGTCCGCTCGCGCGAACGGGGGAGAGCGCAAAACCACACGCAGACGAGATTAGAGGTCGAGCCAACACCATGCTTGAGCGGCCGCGCGAACGTTAGTGCCGGCGGGCTCGCGACTCGCCCTTGCGGGCTCGTACGCTTACACCCCCGGTCTATCGACCCATCTTCTATGGGCGTTCTTGGGTGTCTCGTTTCAGGGGCGGCTTCAGGCTTAGATGCTTTCAGCCTTTATCCGCTAGAGCGTGGCTGCGCGGCAATGCCCTGTCGGACAACCGCTAAACTAGTGGCTCCAATGCCCCGTTCCTCTCGTACTAAAGGCACTTTCCCCTCAGACACCTACAGATCCTCCAAAAAGCAACAAACCTGTCTCACGACGGTCTGAACCCATCTCACGATCCCTTTTAATGGGCGAACAACCCCACCCTTGGCAGCTCATGCACCACCAGGATAGGAAGAGACGACATCGAAGTAGCAAGCCTCCAGGTCGATA
>CBEUCC010000148.1:0-4862 GCA_965541515.1 uncultured Thermoplasmata archaeon | reverse complement strand
GGGTCTCCGTTTACAAGACAGCTATGCACGGCACGCAGATGTGGTTGACCTACGGAGCTCCCGATTGTGTCCCCCCATCGCTAGTTGCGCAGGACGCTTCCGGTTGAAGTAACCGGTCACAGCGAGGGAATCGATCCGATTGTAGATGTCGATGGGATCAGATGGCGAATCCCCCCGCCGGAACGTGACATGTTCGCGGGGCATCCCGCTTTTCAGCAGCGGGGCGGTGAACTATTGGCGGACAGCCCAACGCCTAGGTTACCGGTAAAATGGTGCCGAGGGGGAGATTTGAACTCCCGAGGTACGAAGACCACCAGTTTTCGAGACTAGCGCCTTACCGGGCTAGGCTACCTCGGCGCGAGAATGCCTGGCTCCCGGGGGAGGAAGCCTTAAAGCAAGGCCTTTGTTTTAAGCGTTTGTCCCCGTGCCGAGGAGGAGGGATTCCTACCGAAGTCACCGTACGCCGCCGGTTCGACCGTACGCCCGTCCGCGTCGAGCTTGAGCGCCCGCAGGCGACGGTCGAGGACGTCCTTCGCGCCCGCGACATCCGCCTCGACTCGGTGGTCGTCGTCCGGGGCAAGACACCCATCCCCATCACGGACCGCGTCGTGGACGGCGAGGAACTCGAACTCATCGAAGTCGTCTCTGGCGGTTAGACGCGAAAGCGCGGCGCGTGCGCCTCGCGGCTGCGTGTATGTCACCAATGCTCCCGTAGTGTAGCGGCCAATCATTCAGGCCTTTCAAGCCTGAGACTCGGGTTCGAATCCCGGCGGGAGCACTCCCATTCCCTAGCGCGGCGCCTGCACCTGCCTGCCTGGACTGGGAGAAAGACCGTGTCGGGCGGGACCGGGCGCCGACGCCTTCTTGGGGGGCGAGGCGTATCCGGGGGGAGCCTGTGGGGGGCGACGCGGTGAAAGCACGCGACTTCCAAGTCCGGCCCGGCACGAAGGTCAACCTCAGGAGGATCGGGACGGACGACACGCGGCCGTTCAAGGGCCAGGCACAGACGCGGGCGCGCCTCAACGCCAAACTCACGCGTATCGCCAAGCTCCAGGTTCGCCTCTACGCGGAGGGCCGGCGTGCGCTCCTGCTCGTCCTGCAAGGGATGGACGCGGCCGGCAAGGACGGGACGATCAAGTCGGTCGTGCGCGACGTCAACCCGCAGGGGGTGGTCGTCAACTCGTTCAAGGCGCCGTCGAAGGAGGAGCTCGCGCACGACTTCCTGTGGCGCGTGGAGCACAAGGTGCCCCCGCGCGGCATGATCGGGATCTTCAACCGGTCGCACTACGAGGACGTCGTCATCGTGCGGGTGAAAGAGTTGGTGCCGAAGGAGGTGTGGTCGAAGCGCTACGCGCAGATCAACGACTTCGAGCGCCGCCTCTCGGAGAGTTACGTGAGGGTCGTCAAGGTCTTCTTGCACATCTCGAAGGACGAGCAGAAGGACCGATTGGAGGACCGGCTTCGCGAGCCGGACAAGCGCTGGAAGTTCAACCCCGATGACCTCAAGGAGCGGGCCCGCTGGAGGGACTACACGCGGGCCTGGGAGGCGGCGCTCTCGAAGTGCTCGTCGAGGTGGGCGCCGTGGCACGTGGTCCCGGCGGACAAGAAGTGGTACCGGAACCTCGTGGTGGCCGACATCGTCGAGGAGGCGCTGAGGGAGATGGCCCCGCGTTACCCGCGGCCGAAGTTCGACCCCAAGAAGATCAAGGTCGAGTGACCAGGGGGATCCCGCGGTCGCCGGCGCAGTCCAAAGCAGCGCACGCCTTGACGCCGCCCCGACGCGAAGCGTTTTACACGTGCGGGCGGCTGCCGCCGGTGGAACCATGGGGACCCTGCGCTTCCAGATCGAAATCATGGTCGGCGCGCCACCGGCAACGGTGGCCCCGTACGTGATGGACCACGACAAGCTCCCACGGTGGATCCCGGGACTTGTTTCCTCCAAGGCGGACGACGCCGGGGGGCCGCGCGTCGGCGCGAAGTACACGCAGGTGTGGAAGTTCGGCAGCCGCGAGCAGACCATGCAGGGGGAAGTCACCGAGTACGACCCCCCCGCGCGATACGCGTACAAGGCGACCGTTGGGAAGGACGAGTTCTCGGGCCGTTTTGAGCTGCACGAGGAGTCCCCGGGCACGACGAAGCTCAAGTACGCGGAGGAATCGCGGGTCTCGGGGATCGGGGGGCTATTCGCGCCGCTCATGAAGGGGGCGGTCCGGAAACGGACGGCGGCGTCATTCGAAACGTTGCGCAAGTTCGTGGAGCCCGTGGAGAAAACTGCCGCGTAGCGGGAAGCCAGCGGCTCCCGGGCGGCAACGCCGCCGCGTGCACGGTCCGCCTCAGCCCCGTTCCTGGCCCCCACCCGCTTCCGCCCGCGCTGCCCGCCACGACCAAAACGCGTAGCCGATCATGGCGACCCCCAGCCCGGCGAGGAAGATCGCCAGCTCGATGGGGAGGGCAAACGTCGCGTCCGAGTTGAAGTTGAAGTCTTTCAGCAGGGCGTCAAGCGCGCTCCCCTTCCCCGTCACGTGCCCGCCGACGGCGCCTGTCATTGCGATGTTCACGAGCCCGAACATCGCCAACCCCTCGTAGGCGGCAAGGGTCTTGCGGTCCTCCCAGACCCCCGGCCCAATCCTCCACCTGAGGACGATGACCCAGATCCATGTGACGAGAGCCACGGCGCTGAAGAAGATCTTGTTGTGGATGATGGCGTTGGCCGCCAACTGGTCCGCCGGCCACGCGAAGGAACCCGTGGCGGCGGCCAGGACGAGGGCAAAGGTGCCGAAGATGGCTGCGGCGTAGCCCCCCTGATCTGTCACCCCCTCGGTGAAGTGCGCCCACTTTTGGATGATGCCGTCGGGCTTCGTGCGGCCTTTCATCCAACTTGCCACGGGGTGGAAGAAGATGCAAAGCGCCGCAAACACGAGGGCCCCCACGACGAGCTCCGTGGCGACCGTGTGCATGATGACCCAGATGGAAGCCACTACGCTTCACCCCCCTTCCCCTCGCGCTCCTCGCCATCGCTCGCCTCCGCCTTGGACGGGCGGCCGCCACGCCGGGCGGCGTAGGCCAGTGCCACGGCTCCAATGCCCGAGATGACGAGCGCAGCGGCGGCCACGGACATCCCCCAGGTGTCGAGGTTGGCCGGGACCGGCTCGGCGGACTCGCCAAACTGCAACCGGTAAGGGCCCGGCTGCCACATGTGCCCGATCTGCGTGTTGTCGAACACGGCCACGCCGAAGTAGTACTTCTTGCTGAGGTCGTCGAACTGGACGTCGTAGGGGGAGGTGACGCCGTCGTGGACCGTCACCAGAGCCCGCTTGATCTCGAGTGTCCACACACCGTCGGTCCAGACGCCCCGAGCGCCTACGTCGCCCCTGTCGCCGTCAAAGGCCGAGATGTAGATGCCGGGAACGAACGCATCGTCCGGTACCTCCGTGTCGTCCTCGTCGCGCAGCGAGTTGTTGGCGTCCACGCTGACGATCTGCCGCGCCACGCCCAAGTCGATCTCGCTCTTGAGGATCCACCAGTAGTCCGCGCGTCCCGGAACCCAGTAGGCCGGAACCGACACGTCGGCGCTGCCGTTGTTCAGCGTCTGCACGTTGCTCTTGTAGCCTGTGGAGGGGTCTGCGCGCGGGTCGCCATGGCGCCCCGCGCCGCGGGCTGTCGTGTTGTCGTCAATGTGCTGGTCGTCCAGGATGAACACGTCGTTCAGACGAGCGTACTTCCAGTGCCACATGTCGAGGAACTGACCGGGGCTCGGCGCGTACTTCAGCGGGAGGGTGCGGTTTGCCGTCGTTGCGTGGCAGGTCACCAGGCAGCCCCCGACGGAGAAGCCAGTCACAGGCGGGATCTCCCAGATGACCGAGAATTTGTCCTCGTAGTACGGGACGTTCGGGAGGGTCTTCCAGACGCCCTCGTCAGCGTCTTTGATCCACGGCGCGCGCATGTTGGACTCGGTCGGGTCGGCCCAGGAGACCATCATGTAGAGGTTTTCGTCGTCATACATTGAACGCAGGGTGACGGTCGTCGTGTTGGCCGTGGCCCACGGCAGGGGCGCGCCGTTTGCCGACCAGCCGTCTTCTCCCACCTCCGCGACGGGGTTGAAACCGCCCGAGACATTCACGCGGATGAACTGGGTCGAGTCCCAGACGGTGTCCTGCGCCCCGTCGATGATGGGGGCCTGGTCGGACGTGACGAGTTTCGCCTTGAGCACGACCGAGTCCGGCGTGCCGGCCGCGTGGCACCCCTGGCAGCCGTAGTCGCGGATTGCGGGGTCGAGCAGGTCAACGTAGCTCGGGAAGGCGGTCGCTGCCACCATTGCGCTTACAACCAGGGCCCATAGAACGGCTGCGTACTGAACCGGCTTGGCGTGCGGCAAGCTTCTCCCCCCCACCCCCGGTTTCCCTTGGGACGGGATCCGGGAACCCGCGGCAGAATCGGCGGGTATGCGCCCGGATAAGCGGTCGGGGATTTCAACCTAGCGTGAGAACGGCAGCCCCCGTGGTCGGGAGCGGCTTGCATATCAAGATAGTCCGGCGCGCCAAGAGCGGTTTCATCCGGAGCGTCCCTCCCCGGCGCGGCTATTGATAATGCCTTGGGGGCCCGGTACCCCCACGTCCGGGCGGGCGTTCTATTATCCGGCCACACCATTGCGGGCGCGCCTGGGAGGGTTGCGGGGGTGCCGTTCCGGAAAGCTAGCGGCCGGAACCGGACCGACAGCGACAGCATGGGCCCCATCGAGGTGCCCGCCGACGCCTACTGGGGCGCACAGACGCAGCGCTCACTCCTCAACTTCCGGATCGGCAACGACCGGATGCCGCGCGAGCTCATCCACGCATTCGGGACGCTCAAGAAGGCCGCCGCCC
>CBEUCC010000147.1:0-4928 GCA_965541515.1 uncultured Thermoplasmata archaeon | reverse complement strand
GAGCCAATTCCCGCTGAACGCCTGAACGATACGGACCCCGTGGCCCGGAGGCGCTTCTTGCGAACGCTACCGACGCCGTCGAGATCGGGCGCGCTGCGCGCGGCGAATCGGTCGTGCGTCTTGCCGCCGGGTAATCTCCTGCACCGTCCATTTCCCAAGCGTCGGATCCGTGGTGAGGCCCATCTTCAAGATTACGTGGAACCTTGAAAGAAACGGATGTCTGCCTATGAGGACAGGACGCTCCGGCTTAGAGGGGGTCAAGGGGACCTGAAAAGGGATTTCTTCCACCAAGAAGTCATTCCCTTCGCCTCCCTCAATAAGAAAATCTAGTACCGCAATGTTGACCGGCACTTCGCCTCCCACACCCAACGTCGACATGTGGGAGCCTAGCTCCGGGTTCACGCTGATTCCGAGAATCTCGGCGGCCTCGTGAGGAAGCAGCGAATAGTCCGCCCCTGTGTCGAGCAGCGCGCCCATTCGAAGAGTCTCATCCAGGTAACGCAGTTCCACTGGGAGGACAGGCGACAGGACATCCTGCCCTCCGAGGAGCGCGGCTGCCTCGGAGCTGAGGCTGCGCTGCTGATGGACGAACTTGAAGGACTCACTCCAGCCCCTTGGCATCAGGGCTCCCGCCTAGTACGTAGTCACCGAGGCGGGGACAGGGAAAAACACGGGCTTTTCGCCGGGGGCCTTTTCCATCGCTAGCCGGTGGGCCTCCTTCAGGGAGGGGTTGTGCGCCAGAACGCCCTCGCGACCAAGCGCAATCCACTCGCCCGAGTATGACGAGAGGTTTGCGCTCGTAATCGCCTTCAGAATGGGCTGCTCGGACTCCTTCTTCCTTCCGCGACCGGCTTCGCTCATCGGTTTTGCCCGTTGAAGCAACTGGACTCGCCGATATAGAGTTTTCGCGCAGGGAGTAGGGGGCAGTATTATCCATCCAGTCGCCTGGCTCCCGTCTTTACCTACGTGCCCGCCTGGCCTCGTCTCGTTGGTTCGATGCCTATAACACACCGACTCCTTGAGTATCAGGGTCCGTGCATCCTTATGTAGTGCTTCCTCGCCGAATCTAGGACACCATACCGCGCCCCGCAGACCACGCAGATGTAGAACCGGCCCTGTCTCAGGTACCTTGGGGACCGGGACGGGTAGGGCTTTTTCGAGGGCGATCGCGGGATACGGGGCCTATTATCGTCTATATGTCGCGCACTCTCCGCCAATACTACGTTGCATACTCGCGACATATGATTCCTATATGCCACGCTCGACGGGCTCTCTCTAGAGAGAGGGGCCGGTGCTTGCGTGGTTCCCGGAGCCCGCCCACGTCGTCCTAGAGAGAAAGAGAGCAAGAGAGAACATCCTGTCCTAGCTAGTCTCTCTATCTCTCTCACTCTCTCTCTAAGGCGGAATCGCATCAATGCGCCTGAACGATCCGGACCGTATGCGCCGGAGGCCCGTTGTTGGGGGCCGTGTCGTCCTGGTGGGCCTCTGCCCAGTTGACGGCCTCGAACCGGGCCGCCAAGAATTTCGAACTCCACCCGCAAGAGCAGGCAGCGTAGTACCCCGTGGGCTCACCTCCAAGGCCGGAGTGAAAAGAAGGGAGCGGGGGCCGTGAGGCCCCCGCGAAGCTCGGCTGACGGATCAGCCGGGACGGCGCCGCGTTCGGCGCTGCGACCTAATTGGGCGTTCAACTGGAGAGCGTATAGCGCACCTTCGGGGTCGCGTTCGGCGTTTGACGGAATCCGGGCGGGTGCCCGGAAATCGGGCGGAATCTCCGATAGCCAGACAAATAAGTGGGGGCACTGGGATTCGAACCCAGATCGACGGGTATCTTCTTCGGTGGCGGCCCTTAGAGAACCGCTCCGACGAGACTTACGGGTCTTGCGCTCCAGTTAACCGGCATTCGATCGCGATCGACCGTCCCGCATACCCGTTTCTCATCATCCCCGTAACTGGAGCCCATAAGGATGCCAGATTACCCCATGCCCCCGCCGGCAAGGCGCGAACCCATGCGGCCCCTTATGGCTGTAGCCTTCGAGACGCCTTGCCGGAACATCCGGGCTCCGCCAAATACGCGCCCGGCTATAAGACTAGGCCAGAAGGCTGGCCCGCCGGGGATCGCCTCGCACAAAGCAGCGGTGCGCTGGGGCCCTCTCCGACTTGGGATTCGGCCATCCGGGCTTCCAAACGGAAAGGTTGGGGGGGACGCGGCGGCGCCAGCTAGGCCGCCGGCCCCGCGTCCCTCCGGAGTGTCGGACCCGCCACCTACTCGTCAACGGGCTCCGTCGACTCCTCCGCCGGCTCCATCGGCTCCGCCGCCGGTTCCACCGGCTGCCCTAGCACGTCGCCTGCACTCCCGCCGCCCTTCCCTTTGCGGCGCAAGAGGAACACGCCAGCAACCGCGGCGGCAGCCGCCGCGGCACCCACCAGGGCGATGAGCTCGATGGGCAACCCGGCGCCGACCTCGATGGAGGACGCGGTCGATGTCACGCTCCCGCCGGCGACGCTAGCGCTGACATCGCACGGTCCGCCCTCCGAGGGCGCGATGTAGGTCACGGTCGCCCCTGTTCCCTCGATCTGCCCGCAAGTAGTCGTCCACTCCACGCCGCTCAGCGGGACCACCTCGTTGTCTGCGTCGTAGCCGGTCGCGGTAAGCTCGGTGCGGCCGCCGGGGGCAAGTGAGCTCGTCGTCACACGCACCTCGAGCCGCGCGGGGGGCGCCCTCGTGATCTGGAGTTCGTCCGTCCCTGTGAGCGAACCCAACGTCGCGGTGACCGTGCACGTCGATCCCTCTCCGGTGTGGGGCGCCACCACCTCGGTCGAGGCGCCGGTCGTGCGCAGGACGGCGGCGCAGGTGGTGCTCCACGCAACGCTGCTTGCGTCCAGCTCGTGACCGCCCGCGTCTGTGACGTTCGCGGTCGCACGCGCCGGGGTGCCTTCCACCGCGGAGCCTGAGATTGTTACCGTGATGGTGGCAGGCGGGCCATAGGTCAGGCCGAAGGCGGCGTCGAGCGTGACCGAGCCGTTCGTCGCCGTCAACGTGCATACGCCCGGCGCTGCGTCCTCGTCGGTCTCGATGACCAAATCCGGTCCGGCCGCGTTTGACAGCGCGCCGCACAAGGACGGCGAGAGCGACCACTGGCCGCCCATGGGGTGGCCGAGCGCGTCCACTAGGGACGCGCCAAGCGACCCGCCGACGATGACGGTCTGCGCGTCCAGGAGAATCGTGCCCGACGAAAGGTCGTGCACGACCGACACGGTCGCGTTCCGGCTGTGGCCAGACACCGATGCAGTCACCTCGCAGAAGGTCCCGCCCCCGTCGGTCGACGCCACCAGCGTCGTTCCCACGCCGCTTTCGGTTGACAAGACCCCGCAACTGGCAGGCGTGACCGTCCAATCGACGATGAGCGGTTTCGCGTTGCTGTCCTTGGCCTCGAACGACACGCCCATCCCCTCTACGACCGTCGCGGCCGTGGGCGAGATCGTCATGTTCCTCGGGTCTTGGACGATCGAGATCGGCACGGTCACGCGCAGGCTCCCATGCTCGGCAGTCACGATACACACCGACCCGGGGCTCGCAACAGCTCTGAAGGTCGAAGTCGGTCCGTCGTAGGGGAGGACCCGCCCGCAGCTTGCAAACCACGTCACGTCGAAGGGGTGGCCAAAGGGCGTGGTGGCGGCGAGCACCAGGCGGTCGTTCGGGTACAGCGTGCCTGAAGAGGGAGTCACCGTGATCGAGCTCAGGTCGGCAAGTACGTTGATCCGGACCGCGCCGCTGCTGGGCCCCCAGGATGCCCTGAGGGTGCACGTTTGGCCGTAAAGGTCGGGGCTCGCGACGAATGTGATGAGGTTGCCGGGCGACCCGTTGATCTGCCCGCAGTCTACCGGGTCTATGCTCCAGTTGAAAGCGAGCCTGTGGCCGAAGGGCGTCTCAGCGAAGAACGACTGGGACCCACCCTCCACGACGTCGATCCCTTGGGGCGAGTACGGGTTCACGAAGATCTCGGAGGTGTCGTATTCGATGTCGATGGTGCCGACGGCGACCGTGCACGTTTGCCCGAGGCTGTCGGTGAGCACGAAGGAGACGTCGTAGGTCCCGGCGTCGTAGTAGATGTGGGAAGGTGCGGGAAGAGACGAGTTCGAACCGTCCCCAAACGTCCACTCGCGGGTGTAGGGCGGCCAGCCGCCAGCCAGCGAACTGATAAACAAGAAGTTGGTCGTCTGCTCGATCCCGATGAGGGCCGAAGACTGCGCGGTGCACGTGGGTGGCGATATCCAGCCTAGCACGCGCACCTCGTCGATGTAGGCCCCCTCGTGGCGCGTTGCTTCGTCGGAGGTGAACCGGAAGCGGATGGAAGTCGTGTTCGTGGGGATGGCGAGGGAGGCATTGGCCCAACCGCCGGTGCTGCCGTTGTAGCTGGCGGCGGTCACCCAGTAGTTGTTGGTGTGGAAGTACTCGACATGAAGGAAGTCGTGGTCCGGCTCGGAGTCGAGCCAGTAGCGGAATTCGAGCTGGGCGGATTCGTAGGCCGAGGCGTCGGTCGGTCGGGCCAGCGACGAGTTCATCCCGTCGTCGTAGAGGCGCGAGGCCACATTGTCCGTCGTCGTGTACCCTACCACTTGGACGTCGTCCACATAGGCGCCCTCTGTGGTGACGGAGGTGTCGGAGCTGTAGATGAACCCCACGCGAGAGGTCGTCGTGGGGATGGTGTAGTTCAGCCTGATCCACCCGCCGCTATTGCCATCGATCCCGTCGTTGTAGTCCCCTACGCCCCGGGGCACGAGGTCCACCCACCCGCCGTCGTAGTAGACGGGGCGGAAGTAGTCCCAGCGACTCTCGGTGTTGTGCCAGACCCAGAAGATGAATTCCACGGCCGCGTACGACGAGAGGGTGATGGGGTAGTACAGGCGCGCATCCAGGTAGGAATCGT
>CBEUCC010000146.1:0-4958 GCA_965541515.1 uncultured Thermoplasmata archaeon | reverse complement strand
TGAGGAACGTGAATCCGGCGGCGGCGGCCGTCGTCCCGAATACCAGGACGATGAGTCGCCGCGCGTTGATCGCCGTGCCCTTGTGCACCTCGTTGGCGATGTCCATCAGCTGGACGAAGACCTCAAAGCTGGGGGTAGGCAGCGGGTCGTCGACGAGCCAGATCCGCCGGAACAGAATGAAGTAGACGGTCCCGAGGAACCCGGCGAGCATCGTCGCAAGGACCAGGGGCCCCACGGGGGGCACCTGCGTGATCCAGAAGATGGGCGCTCCCGAACCGTCGACGCCCCGCATGAAAAGGGGGTCCGCGGCGAGCAGCCAGATGGCTGGGTATGTGAAGATGAACCCTGTCCCAATGGAGGTGGCCGCCGTCGCGGCGCCCGAGGCGTTGTTGTTCAGCGTGGGCTTCCATCCGCGCGCGAGCCCGATGGCGTACACAACATAGGCGCCCCCCGCGACCGCGATGCCGACCTTGAGGCCGACATACTCGGTGATGAACGCGAAGATCGTACCAACCATGATGCCGATGCCGATGGCCTTCCAGTCCCAAGGACAATTGTCAAAGCACTCGCGTCGGTTCCGCTCCTCGAGGAACTCTTCCAGGACGCCTGTGTTGAAGTTGGCGTACAGCTCGGGCGAGTACCAGTCGACTTTCCCCGCCTCGATGGCCCGCAGGCCTTCGGGGGTTACGGGCCGCCGATAGGTCGATTGGCGAACGGGCATAGGATAGAACCTTCCAGCAGCCCTAGAAGGACGCGGTGGGATCGAATGCGCTTCTAATAAAGCATTTCAGGTTCGGCGGGCCTGGTGGCGCGAGCCGGCCGCCCTGTAAAAGCCGAAGGGGCGCGCGCACGGAGGGGCAGGCGTGGGACCGCCGGCCCGGGACGAGCCCCCGCCTGCAAAGGCGGCCGCGTGCATGATTGAGGTGCGTGTGGCCGGCTGGCAAGGCCTCGGCACCTTCTACGGCCAGACCCTGGAGTCGCCCACGCGCCGGGGGGGCGCTTTGCCACGGTTGGCACAAGGGAGCCGTGCATCGCAGTCGCGCGGCGCGGGCCGGTCGAGCCCGCGCGAAGCCGGGTCGTCATCGACTTGGCTGTCGACGACTTGGACGGGGTCTTGGAGCCCATTTCGCAGCGCGGCGCAACGCCCGCCGGTGTCCTCGAGGGACGCGAGATTCACCGGTTCGAGTGGCAGCCGCGGGCGCGTTCCTGACCTCCACCACGCGGATCTCCTCGAAGTCAAAGCGGTCGGTGGCGACGACCCGGGCAGACCAGCCGGGGGGAAGCGCTTCCTCGAAGGCCGGCCACGGCGAGAGCGTGGAGACGACCACGAAGGCACGGCCGGCCAGGGAGAGGACGGCCGGCAAGCCGCCTAGGAACCGGCGGGCCGCGGCGAGACCGTCGGGGCCGCCGTCTAGCGCGAGGTTCAAGGGACCCTCCAAGCGGTCCTCCGGGCCCGTGGGCAAATAGGGCGGATTGAAGACGACAAGGTCGAACGTCCCCCGGACGGGTGCGAAGAGGTCCCCGAGCAGGAAGTCGATGGCAAGTCCCTCGCGTGAAGCGGCCGTCTTGGCAAATGCGAGGGCTTCGGGGTTCACATCGGTCGCGGTCACGCGGGCCCCTGCGCGCGCGAGGTGGCGCGCCACGGCCCCTGAGCCCGTGCCGATTTCGAGCACGCGCTGGCCCGGCGCCGCCTTGACGGCGCCTATCAAGAGGGCCGTGTCTTGGGCCGGTTCGTAGACGTCGGCCGGGAGTGCCGGCGCCGGCGGGTCGCGCGGGGGGGACGCCATGCCCGCGGGGTCGGGGAGGAGCGCAATCAATGTTTGGAGCCCCGCGCACCCCGGGGGGCGAAATCCCGCACGGGGGCAACAACCGAGGGACGCAAACTAGGGAAGATGGGACGGAGCATCAAAGGCGGGCGAAGAATCCAATCTGGAGGCGTCCGACCAAGAGGCGGCCGCCCTTCGTGGCCACGCCGCCAGTCGATTCTCAGAAGTGACTTTGAGAATCGAGCCTCGCATACACGCCCAGGGCGAGCTCCCGCTCGCCCGCTACTAGCGGGGCTAGGACCTCGACGACCCTGCCCCTCTCGCTCTCGTCCGCGACGCCGCCGCAAAGAGAATCCCGACCACGAGGACCGGCACTACCACCTCTTGAAACTCGGGGATGAGGTTTGCCGCGGCTTTCGTCGTGTTCGTGGTGTAGTCCCAGCTACCCGTTCCGTCCGGGAGTCGGCCCCAATTGATCGGGGACCCTAGTGGAAGCGTGACCTGGTCAACGAAGGTCGAGTTGTCTCCCCCACCTGCGGTGCAATTGTTGCAATAGAGTTCGACTCTCGTATTCCTTGGTCCCGTCTCCGGTCTGACATCGACGTCAAACGCGGCAAAACCGTTCGAGTTGGTCGAGCCTGAGAGGTCCGTAATAATGATGTTCTCGTCGGCGCGGCCCGATCTATATGTGTAGATTCTCAGCGAGAACTGGGAGGGAGTGGTGAGGCTTGTGGTCGAGTTCGTCGTGTCATAGACCTCGACCCACCCCCCGGTGGTGCCTGGGGTCACAAGCACCTCATTGAGCGTCAGGTCGTTTTGCCCGCGAAATCCGGAGGTACCATCGAGGATGCGCACGGCGCTCGGCTCCGGGGAAAACCCGTAGAGCACCGTGGTGCCCCCCAATGTGAGGAGGCTGCCCTCGCGGGCGATCGACACATTGAACCAGCTCGGCGCGCGCGCACCCGCCGCCACGTCGACTGTCAGTAACACGAAGAGTTGCTCGCCTGGCGCGAGCGCAATCGGCGCCGCAAGCCTGATCTCGGCGGTTCCGGCGTCAGTCAGGGGTGCCGAACCGAGCGGCGGGTCGGCAAGGTCCATCAGGTCGAGGGTACCGATGGGCGCGCTGTCGTTGAATACGGAGAGCGAAACTAGGTCGGCCGCCGTGGCCCCGTCGACAACCGCCTCGAAACCTCCCACCAGCGCGACATTCTCGTTCGTGCTCGGTGCGGTCACGGTGAAGGCCAGGATCGGCTGGTTGAGATCTCCCTGAAAGACGTTCTTCGTGCTGGTCCGCTCCTCGTCGAAGAAGAGGGTGTCGCCCATCCCGCGCGCGGTCCCGTCCCTCACGGTCGTCGCATCGCCGTCAGACGCCGCGTTCCGCAGGTAGAAGATGTACCTGACATCTATGCACAGGCCGCCGCATAGCGCGGAGAAAGAGGCCTGCGTTTCCATCGCGGACGAATTGAATCCGACGGCCAGGCTGGCGGTTGTCTTTGCAAAGCTCTGCGTCGTGGGGCTCCAGAGCGAGATCGAGGTCTCGGTCTGTCGGGGAGCGCGGCCGTAGC
Organism: uncultured Thermoplasmata archaeon; assembly: GCA_965541515.1. Lineage (GTDB taxonomy): Archaea > Thermoplasmatota > DTKX01 > DTKX01 > DATEUP01 > DATEUP01. Next base: position 1,627 of record CBEUCC010000146.1, on the reverse strand, counting down.
CGCCCCCGGCCCCTGCGACATCGATAATCGCGTCGACCCCCATTCCCGAAAATGCCGTCCATCCGGTTGAGGGGTCCAAGTCGGTGTCCACGTAGATTTGGGCCAGGTCGCGAGAAGGCGGCTCCGGGGGCGGCGGGGGCCCGCCCGGGGTCCCGCCCCCGGAGGGTAGCTCCGGGCCAGGGCGCGTAGGCAGCTTCAGCAGGGAAGGGGACATGATGGAGCCTGCGACTTCGAGCATGAATGAGACATCGCCCGTTGTGGCGCTGACCTCCGCGCGCGAGGCGACGATGTCAAGACCTGCGTCCGCCGCGGTACCAAGGTTTGGCCCTCCCATCGAGGGGGCCGCAAGACTGGTGCTCACGTCCCCCATCGGGTCGGCGTCGGCGGCGACCGATTGGTTCCAATCAGCAAAGGCGCCGTCCACCTTTACCGATAGAGGGGCCTCGTTCACGTACGCGTACGAGTACCTCAAGGGCGCGAGGATTGAGCCGTGACCGGAGGCCCCACCTTCTTTGACAGGGACTGCCTCGACATCGGTCGCCCCTCGGACGAAGAGGCGAACGACGCTCCCGTCCGGACCGGTTCCACGCCCGAAGAGTTCGATGCTCCTCGTTGGCGCGCCGGCTTGGAAAGTGTTGGACGATGCGCCCGACAGGTCAATGTGGAGCAACGAACCCCCGCTGCCAGACGCCGAGATCGGGATCGAAGAACCGGCGACAACCACCCTTGTGATCTGGACGCCGCCTCCGTCGGGGCTGTCGACCGTCAGGTCGAACGAGACGAGACGGATGTCTGCGCCCTGGGCCTGTGCGGTCAGGCTGAACACCCGGGCCTCGCCCGCGGTTGGAAGCACGGGGGCCATCTCGCCGACTTGGGACATCACAAGAACGCCGGGTGCGGTGGTTATGACTGCGTCGGCGACGTCGCTGTTCCCGAGTGAGTCCTGCGTGAGGGCGAGGATGAAGGGCGAGGCGCCCCCGTTCAGGCCGAGCGCGCTCAGCGCAACGGCCCCCTCGAGCTCGCTCCCGCGAAACGCGATCTTGGGGGTGCCGATGAACCTGAAGGCGTCGGCGTCCGCACGGTCGGGGGCGGAGGAGGGGAACGCCATCAGCTCAACCGTCGTGAGCGTCCCATTGTGCCCCGAGGCCACGATCACGAAATCGATGCCGAGCCCGAAGGCGTTGTAACCCGTGCCGGCTTGACGGTCGACGTCCACGAGCAGGCTGTAGGCGTCAGCCGTAGCGGAGTTGCCTGTAGCCTCGAAGAAGTTCGCCTGCTGGGGGATTTGGAGGTAGAAGTACAGGTTGCGCTCGTCCGCCTGTGCGGCGACGCCGACAAGGTCAATGCTGGGGTTTGCGGCTTGGTCATTGACTGTGTCAAGCATGATCTGATAGCCCGCCCAGTCTTGGAAATCACCGTCGATCCTCGATTCGCCCACGTACGATGACGAATACAACAAAGGTCCAAGGACCGCCCCGAAGGCGAGTAGGGCAGCAATGGCCGCCGTGGTGCGCCTCCGCGCAAGGGCACGGCGCCGTGACGCGAACGCGCCGTTGACCCAGGTTCCGTTGACCCACCCCCCATTCACGCGGCCTCCGTTTACACGGCCACCGTTCACACGGCCACC
>CBEUCC010000145.1:0-4971 GCA_965541515.1 uncultured Thermoplasmata archaeon | reverse complement strand
ACCGTTATGGTGTAGGTGATTCCCCCCGACGGCCGGATCCGTCCGCCAAGCGGCGCGCCGACGTCGAGCGTGACGGTCCACTCGCCGCTCCCGGCCGTGGTGTTCACGCCGTCGGGGGTGACCTGGTCAATAGCCTCCTCGGGGGAGCCGGCCTGGACGGTGCCGTTCTCAGGCATCGGGTTGTTGATCGAGACGGGGAACGCCGTCGTCGACCCGGGGCTCACCTGCCCCGTGGCACCGCCCGAGTTGTCCGGCCCTTGGATGACCGCGGTTACCAGGGGGTCGAAGATCGGGGAGACGGATTGGTCTTGGTACGAGATCAAGAAGACAACCTGCGTGAGGTTCGACTGGTTCACATCGATCTGGGTGGTGCCCGAGGCGTAGAAGGCGGCGCTACCAGTCGCGCCGTCTGCCGAGCCGCTCACTGCAACGAACGTGACGTTGTACAGCCCCGCCGATGTGGACGGCGGCCCCCCACCAAGGACGGGGGCGACCACGATGAGGCTCAAGGCGGCAACAACCACTAGGCCGGCGGCCCCGATCGTGTACAATTTGCGCTGCGTGTCCTGCGCGGCAAAGGCCATCATGGGACTTCGCTGGCATCCCAGATAAAGCGATATTAACTTTGGGATTTCCCGTGGCGGGTGGTGCGGGCTTTGTGGGGCTCCGGGACGAGGAAGATCCGGGCGTCGACCGCGAGCCCTTGTTTGCCGCTGCCAAAGACGCGGAAGGGGTTGAGGTCCAGCGCCGCGATCTGCGGGAAGTCGCCGACCAACTGGGAGACCCGCATCGCCATCTCCTCAAGGTACGGCACGTCGGACGGCGGCTGTCCCCGTACACCCTCGAGAATCGGGAAAGCGCGGATCGCCCCGACGAGCTCCTTCGCGTCAACGTCGGTGAGCGGCGCGACGCGGAAGGACACGTCCTTCACGTGCTCGGCGAAGATCCCCCCGAGGCCGAACATCACAAGGTGCCCAAACTGCGGGTCGCGGGTTGCGCCGACGATGACCTCCTGTCCCCCCTCGACCATCGCCTGCACCATGGCTCCATCAAGCGCTCCCGCGAGGCCGTGCTTCCGGGCGATCGCCTCGATCTTGTGGAAGGCGTGGAACACCTCCGATTCGGTCCGCAGGTCGAGGATCACGCCGCCTACATCCGTCTTGTGCGACAGCTTGGGGGTGGATATCTTCAGTACGACGGGGAAACCGATTTCGTGCGCCTTCTCGATAGCCTCATCAGCGTTTCGCGCAAACGAAGTTCGCGGCATCGGGATGCCATAGTGGCCGAGGACCTCGACGCACTCCAGGTCCTTGAGCGCGTCCCGGCCCTGGCGGCGCGCACGCTCGAATACCCGGGACGCCGCGCGCTTGTCGACGGGGAACCGATGTGTCTTGCCGATTGGCCGCGCACGGATGCGCGCGTACTCGGCCATGGCGCCAAGCGCGTGGACGGCCGATTCCGGGAACATGAACGATGGGATGTTGTGGCCCTCTAGGATGGTGCGGCCCCGCGACGCGTAGTCTGCGCCCATAAAGACGCCGAGCACGGGCTTCCCGGCGCCCTTCGCGACCTGCGAGATCGCTTCGGCGGTCCTCTCCACATTGATGATGACCGGCGGCACGCAGATCACGATTGCGCTGTCGACGCCCCGGTCCGCGAGCACGATCTTGAGGACGCGGCGGTACCGGTCGGCGTCGGCCGAGGCGATCATGTCCACCGGGTTGTCAACGCCGGCCTCTGCCGGAAGGGCCTTGCGCAGGCGGTTGGTCGTCGAAGGGGACAGTTTGGCAAGCTCCAACCCCGCGGCCGGCAGCGTGTCGATCGCCATGATCGCGGGGCCCCCGGCGTTCGTGACGATGGCCACGCGCCGGCCCTTTGGCAACGGCGCCGCCGAGATGGCCTGGGTCCAGTCAAAGAGCTCCTCGAGCGTGTTGGCCCGGAGAATGCCGCACTGCTCGAAGACGCCCTGCACCGCGGCGTCCGAGGCGGCGAGTGCGCCCGTATGGGACCGCGCCGCGCGCGCGCCCGCGGCAGTGCGGCCCCCCTTTACGGCCATGATGGGCTTCCTCTTGGAGAGCGGCCTCGATACCCGTGCGAACTGGGCCGCGTCGCCGAATGTCTCGAGGTACATGAGGATGATTGACGTGGATGGGTCGCGTCCAAAGTACTCCAGGAGGTTTACCGTGTCGACATTGATGATGTTGCCCATCGAGACGAATCTCGAGAAACCGATGTTCTGGTTCTGGGCGTACTCCATGATGGCGGCGGCAAGGGCCCCCGACTGGGACATGAGGGCCACGTCGCCGGGCCGCGGCATCTCCAGGGCGAATGTGGCGTTCATGGAGACCGCGGGGTCGGTCGAGACGCACCCCATGCAGTTGGGCCCGACGACACGGATCCCATAGCGCCTGGCGATCGCGCGTACCTTGTCTTCGAGTACGCGACCTTCCCCGCCCACTTCCCGAAAGCCGGCGGTGACGATGATGGCGGCGCGCACGCCTTTACGCCCGCTCTCCTCCATGACCGCGGGCACGGACGCGGCCGGCACGCACACGACGACCATGTCCACGGGGCCCGGGATGGAGGATACGGACGGGTAGGCGCGGATGGACCGGATCTGTTCGGCGTGCGGGTTGACGGGGTACACGGTGCCCTGGAAGTGGTCGCGCACGAGGTTCCGGACAATCGTGTAGCCGATGGAGTGCGGGTTGCGCGAGGCGCCGACCACAGCGATGGAGCGCGCCTGGAAGATCGATTCGACGGGCGCAACGGCCCGCGCCCGCCGTGGCGTCGCCTGTTTCGGCCTCGGCTTGCGCGCCATGGGGGGGGCCAAACGCGGCGCGCCCGCTAAAAACCGCCGGTGGGTGGCCGAGCGCTCGATCGCGCCGAATTGGCCGGGGACCTCAGCCACCGCCTGGCAACGGCGCGCGGGCCAAAAGCCCCCGCTGGGGAGGGTCAGCGGTGTCGCACTTCCGGTCCGACGGCCTGGCCCAGGTACTCCTCGGTCGACCGGACCTCGAGTTTGGCGGACTGGGCGGCCACGATGGCAGCCGCCGCGGCCTTTGCCGCGCTCATCATGGTGATGAATGGGATGCCGAGGTCTACCGCCAGTCGCCGCATCGCGGCCCCGTCGCGTTTCGCGCCCGACCCCTCGGTCGGCGTGTTGATGATGAGCTTGATCCTGCCGCGCCGCATGTAATCGAGCGCGTCTGGCCGCTGCCGCTCGGAGACGCGGAATACGGTCTCGACCTCGAGTCCGCGTTCGCGCAGGTAGGTCGCCGTGCCTTTCGTGGCGCACAGGGAGAGCCCTGCCCCCGCGAGCGTGCGGGCGACCTCGACCATCCGTGGCTTGTCGGCGTCACGGACCGTGAGGTATACGGTACCCTCCAACGGCAGCTCCGCGCCGGCCGCGAGTAGCCCCTTGTAGTACGCGATCCCGAAAGATCGGTCCCAACCCATCGATTCGCCGGTGGACTTCATCTCCGGGCCCAAGATCGCGTCCACCCCGTGGAGCTTTTGGAAGGGCCAAACGGGGACCTTCACGGAGACCGCCCCTTCCCCCCGGCGGCTCAAGTCAAAACGCGCTAGCGACTCCCCCAACATCACGCGCGTGGCCACCTTGGCCAGTTGGATGCCGATGGACTTCGAGACGTAGGGCACGGTCCGGGACGCTCGCGGGTTGGCCTCGATGACATAGACGGTTCCATCCTTGACAGCCATCTGGAGGTTCACGCACCCGACAACGTCCAATGCGCGCGCGATCCGGGTCGTGTAATCCTCGATGGTGCGGACGGTCTCGGGGGTCAGCGTCTGGGGGGGGATAACGCAGGCCGAGTCCCCGGAGTGGACCCCCGCCTCCTCAAGTTGCTCCATGACTGCGCCGATGTAGACATCCTTCCCGTCGCTCACGGCGTCGACATCAACCTCCACGGCGTCCTGGAGGAACTTGTCGACGAGGATCGGGTGCTCGCCAGAGACCCTCGCTGCGTTGGCGATATAGAACTCCAACTCGGCGGGCGTGTGGACGATCTCCATCGCCTTGCCCCCGAGCACATAGGAGGGTCGCACGAGCACGGGGTACCCGATGCGCGAGGCGATCTCCTTCACTTCCTCGTACGAGAACCCCGTGCCGCCGGCAGGCTGGGGAATCTTCAGCTTGTCCATCAGCCGACCGAACCGCTCCCGGTCCTCGGCCAGGTCGATCGAGTCGGGCGGTGTGCCAAGCACCTTCGTCTTGAGGTGGGGGCGGCGCGCGAGCGCCTTCTGCAGAGGCAACGCGAGGTTGACGCTCGTCTGGCCCCCAAATTGGATGATGACCCCGTCCGGCTTCTCGCGCTCGAGGACGTTGAGGACGTGCTCAAGCGTCAGCGGCTCGAAGTAGAGGCGCGTGGAGACGTCGTAGTCCGTGGACACAGTCTCCGGGTTGTTGTTGATCATCAGGGCGTCGCACCCGGCCTCGCGGCAAGCGAGGACGGCGTGCACGCAGGAGTAGTCGAACTCGATGCCCTGGCCGATCCGGATTGGCCCCGAGCCGAGGATGAGGATCTTCCGCTTGTCGCTCGCGCGGGCCTCGTCCTCCTCCTCGAACGTGGAGTAGAAATATGGAGTCTGGGCCTCGAACTCGCCGGCACACGTGTCGACCATCTTGAATGTGGGCGCGACCTTCTGCTCGATGAGCAGTTCCTCGATTGCGCGGGGCTTGACGCCGACGATCTCGCCCACGGCAAGGTTCGAGAAGCCCATCCGTTTTGCACGCCGCAGGAGGGGCGGCGGGATCGTTTGCTCCTTCGCATGTGCCGTGCGGAGCCGGTCCTCCATCTCCACGATGCGGCGGACCTTGTCCACGAAGAAGGGGTTCCACTTCGTGATGTCCGCGACGGCGGACGGCTCGATCCCCCGCCGGAGGGCGTCGGCGATCGCCCAGAGCCGCTTGTCCGTTGGGGCAACGAGTTCCTCGATGAGTTCGATTTC
>CBEUCC010000144.1:0-5008 GCA_965541515.1 uncultured Thermoplasmata archaeon | reverse complement strand
AGGAGACCGAGACCCACGCGACCGAGGGCGAAGCCGTACCGACGTCCAGCTCGACGCGGAAAGCGAGCGAGGCGGCGCTTACGTTGCCGGCGTCGACCACGGAGCCGGGGAGGAACGCGCGCCAGCTCGTCCCGCTGTCGCCGGAGTAGAAGTACCGCACGGCCCCGCCGCCGGACACATTTGCCTGCGCGCCGAGAGTCAGGAACTGGTGGGCGCCAGCGGGCGCCACGGCCGTCGTGGTGGCACTGCCCGAGGGCGCGGGGGCCGTGTAGTTCACCAGGACTCCCGAAACCCGTGGCGTGCTCACGCCGTCCAGACTCGAGAGGTTGACCCGGAACTGGACGAAGCGACTGGTGTTCCCGCTCAGGTTGGCCTGCCCCGCGGAGACCGCGGGGCCCCAGTTGCCCCAACTAATGTTCCCGGGCGTCCCCGAGCCGAACCGGGCCTGCCACGAGGCGCCCGTGTTTGCATTGGGAAGCGAGAAGGACACGTTGACCGTTTGCCAGGAGGCGTTTGTCTGCGCGTCCATGGGCTCGGTGACCACCGACCCACTGGACGAGGCAGAAGGATTCGCGGCCGCTTCAATGTCAAGTACTGGGGACGCGTGCGTGGCGTTCCATCGCTCCGTCCCATTGCTGGAAAGGACCACCACCCCGACGTCGGTCCCGACCAGCACGTCGCAGACGCACCCCCACCCGTCGAGGTCCGCTGCGACCACTAGCTTCACCGGGGAACCGATGGGGGACCTCCAGTCCACGGCGAGCCACGTCGATGCGACCACAACCTCGGTGGCGTTCGCGGCCACGAGGTCGTCTGGCAGGCCGTCGCCGTCCAGGTCGAAGGCGTCGAGAGCCACGACCGACGAGTTGAAGGCCGCGAGGGAACCGAGGGGGGAGCCCCCGGCTCCGAGGAAGAGGACGGTCCCGTTCGAGAGGCCGATCGCAGCCTCTGAAAGCTTGCCGTCGCCGTCGAGGTCGACCGGAGCCACTGCCGTTACCGTCGCATTGGTTACGGAGTGGTTCCAGAGCGTCGAACCGGTCGAGTTTAGCGCTGCGACGGAGCTGTTTGCGGCCACCAAGACGCCGCCGAGGCGTCCGGTGCCCGTCGCGTCGAACCCGAACACCTGTACGGTCGGGGAGCCTGCCATAAACGACCAAAGGAGCGTCGGCGGATCGGACGTCCCGCCAAGGGCGTACACCTCGCCAGCTAGGGTCGCCGCGATGGGGTTTTCGAGGAGGCCGTCGCCGTCGAAGTCGGCAACGCCCATGGAGACCACCGGGTCGGCGTTTGGCGTGTCGTAGCGCCAGATGTCGGACATGGTCGCGTCGTACAGGTAGACGCGGCCGTCCAGATGGCCGATAACAATCTCCCCCAAGGACCCCGACCCTGTGACATCGACCGCCAATAGGTGGTTGAGCCCGTCCGTCCCCCCGACCTGGCTGTTGCCGAAGTTGGAGCCGTCCTCCTCGTAGACGTTGACCCGCCGTCGTTCGTTCCCGACGGCGACGTCGTCCAGGAATCCGTCGCCATCGATGTCGAACGCGGCCACCTGCACCTGGTCGTGCGGACCCGAGGGCTTGGTCCAAAGGACCCCGCCGACGCTCGAATACCGGGTGATGCTGCTGCCGTCCGGGGCATACACGGCCTGCGCCACGCCGGCCGGCCCCAGGATCACGTCCCCCGGATACACGCGGGTCGTGTTTTGGAAGGTGGACACACCCCAATCCCCGGAGCCGACCGCGAGGGACCCCGCCACGGTGCCAAGCGTCAGGCCGCCGGGGCCCGCGGTGGTGGCGTTGTAGGAGGAGCCCTCCGTGCCGTTGAAGTTGAAGCGGGCCGTGATGACCTCGGTGACGGAGTCCTGCGTCTCCAGGGGGGCAGCCGCGGCAGGGGCAGTCCCGACCGCCAAGATCAGGAAGAGAGGGGCAAGGAGCTGCAGCGCCACGAGCACGGAACCGGCCGGGGCGCCGAGGGTAGGCCGGGACACGAGCGTGTGAGACTCCAAGAGGGATACCCGCCCCGCCGGAGCGCGACAGGCGTCCAGCCGTCATGCCGAGTATAAGCGTTTGGGCCCTTTTCGCTAGCGGCGGGATTGGGTCATGCGAGGACCCCCCAAGCCGGCCCAAGGGGCTGACCGGCCGGCACTGGCCCCTCAAGCCTTTTATAGGCGGCTTCGGGTTGCGCGCCCGAGGAGCCGCAGCCGCTCACTCGCTCATCGTATCACGCTCATCCTGCCCACCGCGCCGACGGCGCGGGGGCGAGTGTTGCCAGGGGCCCGCGTCGCGGGTTCCCTCGAGTGCGACGGGAGCACCCTGCCCCTGACCGGGCGAGCGCCCCCACGGACGGCCTGCGGCCCCCAGCCGGCGCCCGGGAGGCGCCACCAAGTAGAACGGGGGAAAACCAATGGAGATCAACATCGACCCAACAACGACCAAGTACGTAGTTAGAGCGCGGATCCAGGCGGACGGGATCATTGAGAAACCCGACGTCGTGGGGGCCATTTTTGGACAGACGGAAGGGCTCCTTGGCGAGGACATGGACCTACGGGACCTGCAAAAGAGCGGCCGGATCGGCCGGATCGAGGCGCAGGTCACCTCTCACCAGGGCCGCTCGAGCGGGGAGATCATGGTGCCCTCGTCCCTTGACCAGATCGAGACCGCGATCCTGGCGGCGTCCCTTGAGACGATCGACCGCGTCGGCCCGTGCAAGTCACGGATCGAGGTCCAGGCGATTGAGGACGTCCGCGAAGTGAAGAAGCGCCAGATCGCCGAACGCGCGAAGGTGCTGCTCAAGGCCCTCGTGGAGCACACGGCCCAGGCGGGCGGCGATATCGCCGAAGAGGTCCGGCGGGCCGTGGTTGTGGAGGAGATCGTGGCCTACGGGGAGGACAAGCTGCCGGCAGGCCCCAACGTCCAGTCGTCGGACGCGATCATCGTGGTCGAGGGGCGGTCGGACGTCCTCAACTTGCTGCGCCACGGCGTGAAGAACGCGATCGCAGTGGAGGGCACGCACGTCCCCCAGACCATCATCGACGCGTCGAAGGAGAAGGTAGTCACGGCCTTCGTCGACGGTGACCGCGGGGGTGAACTCATCTTGCGGGAACTGCTGCAGGTTGCGGAGGTCGACTTCATTTGCCGGGCACCCCGGTCGCACGAGGTCGAGGAGCTCACGCAAAAGCAGTTGATGAAAGCGCTCAAGGACAAGATCCCCGCCGACCAGTTCACCGAACTCTACGGCGTCGGGTCGAGGTCCCAGGAGCGCGGCCGGGACCGCAATGGTGACCGTGGTCGGGACAGGCGCCGGGGCCGGGGCCGCGGCGGCGCGCGGGATTTCGACCCGCGTCGAAGGGAGCGCGGGGGCCGCGGTGGGCCGTCGCGCCGGGACCGCGACGCAGAACCGAAAGAGACCAGCGAGCCCGGGATCGAAGACACCGGGGAGTCTGGGGACAAGGCCGAGCCTGTTCCCGCTGAAGAGCCCGAATCGGAGCCAAGCCCCGCAGAGGGCGCAAGCGGTATCGAATTCAACGGGGAGCAGAAGGGGCTCGCGCGGCGCCTGCGCGAACTCATGGGAGCCCAGAAGGCGGCGCTCGTCGAAGAGACGGGCGCGGTCAGGGAGGTACCGCTGTCCGACCTGGCGACCGCCATGGAGTCGGCGAGCGACAAGACGCGTTCGGTGGTATTCGACGGGATCATCTCACAGCGGATCCTGGACCTCGCGCAAAAGAACAGGATCAAGACAGTCGTTGGCGTGCGCCGCGGCCAAATCGTTAAGTCACCCCTCGGCGTCGAGGTATTCACGGCGGATGAAATGGGGGCGTAGGGCGAGCCCACGGGGCCGCACACACGGCGCTCCCCCGGCGAAACGGGAGGACAACCCATGGCGAGCCACACACGAGGTGAGCCCGCGGGGCCCGGGACCGCGACCGGCGTGCCTGCCGACTACGAAACGACGGCTGACATCCCACTCCCACGCGACCCGCTCGCACGGGTCATTGGGCAAGACCGCGCCGTGATGCTCGCCCGGCTCTGCGCACGGCAACGGCGGCACCTCCTGCTCGTCGGGCCGCCCGGCACAGGGAAGTCGATGATCGCCCAGGCCCTGGCGCTGCACTTGGCCCCACCGCGCACCCAGATTCTCGTCGTGCGCAACCCGGCAAACGCGGACCGCCCGTTCGTCGAGGTGCGGACGCGCCAGGAGATCGAGGAGGACCGGGCCCACCGTGAGGCCGCAGAAGGGGACCTCATCGACCCCAAGGATGCACCCGGGCAGGTCGCGGAACGGCTCGGCTACCTCTGCGCGAACTGCAAGGCCTACTCGTCGCCCGACGAGCAGCAGTGCCCGAGCTGCACGCGGCCCAAGCTAGCCGCTGTGGGGATCGAGCCAGGCACGAACCCCTTCGGCGACCTCCTGGGAAACATCTTCACCGCCACCCTTTCGCAGATGGCGCCCGAAGGTGCGCCGCGGGGCCGGACGCGTGTGAAGACGACACGCAAGGTCGGCGACCGCGAGGAGGTCGTCGTGTTCGAGCGCGCCGGGCAGAAGATGCGACGGCTCGACGAGGCGACGCTCGAGCGCCGCAGAGCCGTCGAGGAGCGTTCGCAGAGCAAGGTCATCGTCCCGCTCGGCCGCACCCCGTTCGTCCTGGCGACGGGTGCGACCGAGACCGAGCTGCTCGGCGACGTCCGCCACGACCCGTACGGCGGCCACCCGCAGCTCGGGTCGGAACCGTATACACGGGTGACGGCCGGCGCGATCCACGAGGCCCACGAGGGTGTCCTCTTCATCGACGAACTCCCCACGATGGGTGCGTTCCAGCGGTACATCCTCACGGCGATGCAGGAGCGGCGCCACCCGATTGTCGGGCGCCACCCGCAGTCCGCGGGTGCCTCGACCCGGGTGGATCACGTGCCGTGCAATTTCGTGCTGGTCGGCGCGTGCAATATCCAGGACCTACCGGCCATCCTCTCCCCTTTGCGGTCGAGGATCGCGGGCGAAGGGTACGAGGTGC
>CBEUCC010000143.1:0-5009 GCA_965541515.1 uncultured Thermoplasmata archaeon | reverse complement strand
GAAGCCGGCCGAGCCCGCGCCGGAGGAGCCCGCGGATGAGAAGCCGGCCGAGCCCGCGCCGGAAAAGCCCGCAGAGGCGAAGCCGACCGAAGAGGAGGAAGAGGCCGGTGAGGAGAAACCCGAGGTCACGCCCCCGCCCCTGCCGGCCACGCCCGAGTCCATCGCGTCGGCCCCCAGCGGCCTCGAGGAGGGCGCGCTCACCCACGAGCAGCGCAAGGGCCTCGTCCTGCTCTTCGGGAAGTGGGACTTCTCGGAGGTCACCGTGCGTGACCCCGGTCTCGTCCGCTATGTCAACGTACGCCCCATCGCCGTGCCCCACACGAGCGGCCGGCACGCGAACAAGTCGTTTGCCAAACAGCGGCTGAACATCGTCGAGCGCCTCATCAACGGGATGATGCGCACCGAGCACACGACCGGCGAGAAGGCGCACGCGTACAAGACGGTCGAGGCGGCCTTCGACATCGTCGCGCACAAGACCAAGCGCAACCCGATCCAGGTCTTCGTCGACGCCCTGCAGATGGCGGCGCCCCGCGAGGAAGTCACCCGGCTGCGCTTCGGCGGCATCTCCGTTCCCAAGGCAGTCGACGTCTCGGCCTCCCGCAGGCTCGATGTCGCGCTGCGCAACATGTGCAAGGGCGTCATCCAGACGTCTCACCGCAGCAAGAAGCGCCTCCCCCAGTGCCTGGCCAACGAAATCATGAACGCGGCACAGGCCAAGCCCGAATCTGCCGGGATGGCCAAGCGCGAGGAAGTCGAGCGCGTAGCCGCAAGCGCACGCTAGATAACCCTCTGCTAGTTTATGGCGGGGACGGATGGGGACTGCGCATGGGACGCAAGGAAGACAACATCGCGAGGGTCGCCGCCCTGATGGGCGACCTCACGCACGTCCGGAACATCGGCACAGCGGCGCACATCGACCACGGGAAGACAACGCTCTCCGACTCGCTCCTCTCAGGCGCGGGGCTCATCTCCGAGGAGCTAGCCGGCCAGCAGTTGGCGCTCGACTACGACGAGCAGGAGCAGGCCCGCGGCATCACAATCAACGCAGTGAACGCCTCGATGGTCCACACGTACAAGGGTGAGCAATTCCTCATCAACCTCATCGACACCCCCGGCCACGTCGACTTCGGGGGGGACGTGACGCGCGCGATGCGCGCACTCGACGGCGTCATCCTCGTCGTCTGCGCCGTCGAAGGCGTCATGCCCCAGACAGAGACCGTCATCCGCCAGGCGATGAAGGAGGCCGTGCGGCCGGTCCTCTTCATCAACAAGGTCGACCGCCTCATCAACGAACTCAAAGTCACGCCCGAGGAAATGCAGCGCCGCTTCGTCAAGATCATCACGGAGGTCAACGAGCGGATCGCGCGCTACGCGCCCGAGGGGTTCGGGAAGGACTGGCAGGTCAAGGTGGAGACGGGGACTGTGGCCTTCGGGTCAGCCTACCACAAGTGGGCGACGTCCGTGCCGTGGATGAAGGAGAAGGGAATCACCTTCAAGGAGATCTACGACGGGTGCCGGAAGGGGGAGCAACGGGAACTCTCCAAGGCGTCCCCTGTACACGAGGTCATCCTGAACATGACCGTGCTCCACCACCCCCACCCCCTCATCGCCCAGAAGTACCGCATCCCGCGGATTTGGCACGGGGACCCGGAGTCTCCCGTCGGCAAGGCCATGCTAGGCGCCGACTCCAAAGGACCCATCGCGCTGATGGTGAACAAGATCATCGTTGACCCGCACGCCGGGGAGGTCGCCGTCGGCCGCCTCTACTCCGGGACGCTCGAGCGCGGGAAGCCCGTGTACATCGCCGGGATGGGCGACCGCAGGTACAACGTCGCGCTCGTCGCCGTCGCCGTCGGCGCCGACCGGATGCAGGTGGACCGGGTCATGGCCGGCAACATGGCCGCGGTTTCGGGCCTGCGCGACGCGATCTCCGGCTCGACCGTCTCCAGCGAGAGGATCGAGCCCTTCGAGCCCATCATCCATTACTCGGAGCCCGTCGTGACTGTAGCCATCGAGGCCAAGCACACGCGAGACCTGCCCAAGCTCATCGAAGTGCTGCGGTCGATCGCCAAGGCCGACCCCTCGATCGTCGCGGAGATCAACAGCGAGACGGGCGAGCACCTCATCTCGGGGATGGGCGAACTGCACCTGGAGATCACGCAGTACCGGATTACGAACGAACACAAGGTGGAGATCAACACCTCCCCGCCCATCGTGGTCTACCGCGAGTCGGTGCAGGGGCCGAGCCCGGGGGCCTTCGAGGGGAAGTCGCCCAACAAGCACAACAAGTTCTACATCGAGGTCGAGCCGCTCGAACAGGCGATCGTCGACGCCATCAAGGCCGGCGACATCCCTTCCCGCGAGCGGATCAAGGACAAGAAGGTGATGGCCGAGAAGTTCGTGGAATTCGGCTGGGACAAGAACAAAGCCAAGGGCGTTACCTGGATCCAAGACACGAGCATCCTCGTCGACGGCACGAAGGGGATCCAGAACCTGCACGAGACGATGGAGCTTTGCAAAGACGCGTTCATCGAGGTATGCAACCGCGGGCCGCTCTCGGGCGAGAAGACGATGGCGCTCAAGGCCACGCTTGTTGACGCCAAGCTCCACGAGGACTCCATCCACCGGGGCCCCGGCCAGGTCATCCCCGCGATGCGCGCAGCGGTCTACGGGTCGATGGTGACGGCCGGCACGGCGCTCATGGAGCCCTACCAGCGGGTCTTCATCAACGTCCCCAACGACGTGATGGGCTCGGCGACCCGGGAGCTCCAGCAGCGGCGCGGCGACATCGTCGACATGAAGAGCGAGGGCGAGATTACGATCATCGAGGCGCTCACCCCGGTGGCGGAGATGTTCGGCTTTGCCTCCGCGATCCGCAGCGCAACCCAGGGGCGCGCCCTGTGGTCGACGGAGAACGCCGGCTTCAAACGTGTTCCCCGGGACATCCAGCTCGATGTGGTCCGCAAGATCCGAGAACGCAAGGGCCTGAAGCTCGAGCCGCCGACCGCCGAGTACTACGCCTCCTAGGCGCCGCCGGTTTTGCGCGCGCCGACGCGTTTGGCAACCGAATCGGTGCTTTCCGCCAGCGCCCACGCGCCGCCCCATACGCCTATATAGTGGAAGTCCTTTTGCCGCTTCACCTGTGCTGGCCCAAAAGGGCCAGAAGTAGGAGAAATGAGGCAAAATGCCCGCTGATAAGCCCCACATGAACATCGTGTTCATCGGACACGTTGACCATGGAAAGTCCACGACTGTCGGACGCCTGTTGCTCGAGACCGGCCACATCCAGCCCCACGTCATTGAGAAGTTCAAGCAGGAGGCCGCCACGAAGGGGAAGGCCACGTTCGAGTTCGCGTGGGTCATGGACGCGCTCAAGGAGGAGCGCGAGCGCGGCGTCACCATCGACGTGGCGCACAAGCGCTTCGACACGCAGAAGTTCTACTTCACGATCATCGACGCCCCCGGCCACCGGGACTTCGTGAAGAACATGATCACGGGGACCTCGCAGGCCGACGCCGCCGTGCTCGTCGTGTCGGGCCCCGACAGCGTCCAAGCCCAGACGAAGGAGCACATCTTCCTGGCGCGCATCCTGGGCGTGGGCCAACTCGTCGTAGCTATCAACAAGATGGACGCGACCAAGCCGGCCTACGGCGAGGAGCGCTTCGAGGAGGTCAAGGCCGAGACCGTCAAGCAACTGAAGAACGTCGGCTACAAGACCGACGAGATCCCGGTGATTCCCATTTCGGCCTACGCGGCGGACAACGTGGCGAAGAAGTCGGACAAGCTCGGCTGGTACAAGGGCCCGACGCTGCTCGACGCGCTCAACAAGCTGAAGGAGCCCCCGAAACTCACGGACAAGCCCCTGCGACTGCCGGTGCAGGACGTCTACTCGATCACGGGGATCGGCCTCGTGCCGGTCGGCCGTGTGGAGACAGGCCTGCTCAGGCCGGACATGAAGATCATGTTCGAGCCGGCCCACAAGACTGCGGAGGTGAAGTCCATCGAGATGCACCACGAGCAGTTGCCGCAGGCGGTGCCCGGCGACAATGTCGGGTTCAACGTGCGCGGGCTGAACAAGGGCGACATCCGTCGCGGCGACGTGGCGGGCCCCACGGACAAGCCGCCGAAGGTCGTCAAGGAGTTCTCCGCACAGATCACGGTGCTCAACCACCCGTCGGCGATCACAGTCGGCTACACGCCTGTGTTCCACGCGCACACCGCGCAGGTGGCGGGGACGTTCCTGAAGATTGAGAAGAAGCTGGACCCCAAGACCGGCGAGACGAAGGAGGAGAACCCCGAGTTCATCAAGACGGGGGACGCGGCGGTCGTCCGGATCAAGCCGACGAAGCCGATGGTCCTCGAGAACGCGAAGGAGTTCCCGCAGCTCGGGCGGTTCGCGATCCGCGACATGGGCCAAACCGTCGCCGCCGGGGTCTGCATCGCGACGGAGTAGGGCCGGCGCCGGCCCCAAACTGCCATCCCGGGTCTTCAAGTTGTGTGGGGAGGCTCGGGCGTGGCGGCAAAAGCGCGGATTTCCCTTACAGGGACCGAGCCGACAAAGGTCGATTCCGTGTGCAAGCAGATCAAGATGATCAGCGAGCGCACCGGCGTGGATATCCGCGGGCCGATCCCGCTTCCGACGCGTACGCTCAAAGTCCCCATGCGCAAGTCGCCCGACGGTGAGGGGTCCGAGACTTTCGACCGCTGGGAGATGCGCGTCCACAAGCGGCTCATCTACCTGGATGCCGACGAGCGGGCACTTCGCCAGCTCATCCGGATCAACGTGCCCGATGGCGTGAACATCGAGATCATCCTGCGCGGATAGGGCCCCTCCCCGCGCGCCTGTCGGCCGGCGGGTCCTCCTGCGCTACTCCTCTTCTCCAAGCCGGCCGGTCGGCTCGTCGAGGCCCCCGCCTCCGGGGGGCCGGCGGTCCGAGAAGTGGCTGGCCACGCCGGTGGCCTCGGCGGTTTCGCGGCTGGCCTCCTCCGGGTGGCGCCGTGCGTAGACC
>CBEUCC010000142.1:0-5184 GCA_965541515.1 uncultured Thermoplasmata archaeon | reverse complement strand
ATTATTAGGGGGCCGTTCCAAGCCGCATGGCGACCGGAAACAGGGGTGCCCCGATGAAACTCAAATTCCTCCTTGCCGCGCTTCTTGCGGCCGCGCTTGCCACGACGACCGTTTCCGCCGCGCTGCTGCCGGCGATCCCGCAGCCCTCGAGCGAATCGCCGGCCGTGCCCGAATGGTCAGGACTCGACGTACGTCACGTCGAATTCGCCGATGGTGTTGAGGTGGCTCAGGAGGGCGTCTTCGTGCTGCGCACCCAGGAGGAATACATGTCGTTCCAGCAGAACCTCGCGGGCGAGGCAGCCGGGGCGTTCCCCTTCGTGGACTTCTCGTCGAGTTTCGTCGTCGTGACCTCCTTTGGTCCGAAGGACCTCGGCCACGACCTAGGGGTCTTGGAGGCCCGGACCGACGGCGAGCGGATCGTTGTCGACGTCGACCGCCAAGTCGACAATCCGGACCACTGCCGCATCACGCACGACGTGAAGCCGACCGGAGAGGTCGTGGTCATCTCGCAGCCGTCGTCGGGCGGGTTTGATGCGATGCCCATCGGGATCGTGACGACCGACTACGTCTTGCCCTACGACCGCTGGTACAACTGCGGCTGCCCCGAGATGTGAACTTGGGCGGCTAGGGCGCCTCTGCCGGCCACCGCACGGGCTCGCCCACCTCGATGAGGTCTTCCGTTTCAATCCGCCCGTGCTTGAAGATCCGGTCGTCCACCGGGACGGCCTCCCACTCGCCATTGCCAGGCGGGTGGAGGAGCTTCCCCAACTTCGACGGGTCACCACCCTTCATCCAGGTGTCCGTCTCCTTGGCCATGAGCGCGCACACCTGGCGGTTGTGGAACTTCGCGAAGAGGTCGCTGGGCTCCGTCGTCACGATCACCGCGCAGAGCCGCTTCTCTCCCTTGACACCGCGCTCGCCGACGAGGCCGGGCATGACAATGAGATGGCCGTCTCGCCTTCGGAACCAGTAGCTTGTCTTCTTGGGCCTTTTGACCTGCTCGTAGACGCCGGTCGAGACGAAGAGGCACGGGCTCTTGCCGTACATCGCCTTCCACATCGGGCTTTCGGCTAAACGGTCATCGCGCGCATTGCCGATCGGACGGCCGCCTCCGACATCAAAGCCCCACCGCGCGCGCACGATGGTGCGGCCTTCGGGCCGGTTGACGGCGACCGGGAGCGTCGTCGTGAGCCGAACCACGGGGTGCGGGATTCACTTGTCTTCGTATTCCCACCGGGCAGCGCCAAGAGCGTCCTGGATGTCGATGTCCGCAGCGGTGAGTCCGGTGAGTCCAGCCATGGACGTCCGAGGCGTTCACGGGCAAAGACGTTGGCCGGCGCTAGTAGTGCTCCACGGTCAGACCCGGCACCCTCGAGAACGCGTCATCCCGGCTGATCAAGGTCAGGCTTGCGACGGTGCAAGAGGCGGCGACCAGCAGGTCCGCGGCGGACATGCGCTCCCCCCGGCGGCGCATCTCGGCCCCAAGCCGTCCGGCTTCATGGGCCACGGCTTGGTCGGTGACGAGCACTTCGAACTGATTGAGCAGCGAAACGGTGGACTCGAGGAGCGCCCCCCCCTTGAAGTAGGCGCCCACCAGGACTTCAGCGAGTGCCGGGGCTGGAATTGCCACCAGCTCCTCGCTTTCGACCAAGGACCCGACGCGCGCCTTGGCGCCCGCGTGGGCCTTCATCACATCTATCGGAAACGTCGAATCAACGGCGCGCACGGCGTCCCTCCATTCGTTGGATCGCGCGACCGGCTTGCTCTAGCCCCGCCTCCCGAACGGCCGCGAACGCCTCGTCGAACTCCCGGACGTCGTCTGCAGGAAGCTCGTTCCACAATCCGACGAAGTCCGTCAGGGGGCGCCGTGTACGGGTTAGCCGCTTGACGACATCGCTGAAGGATTCCCCCGCGCGTTTCTCGGCCCGAAGCCGCTCGTAGGCTTCTAGGTCCAGACCCACCGTCTTCACGCCCATCTCCTTCCTTGTGTTATTTACACACAAGCGATATAAGGGCTTCCTTTTCATGGGGGCCCGGCCGCCCGCCGGTCGCTTGAAAAGCGCTACGGGCCGTGCCGTCCCAATGGCTGGCGTCATCGGCCTGCGCGGGGCCGGACATCGACAAGCGCGACGCGCTGCGCGGCTACAAGGTCGAGTTCAAGGACGCGGACCGGCCGTTCATCCGCCCGCACACGGGGCTCCCGGTGCTCTCGATCCGCGACGGCGAGCCGATGGTGGAGCGCCACGTGTTCGGCTTCTCCAAGCGATTCTCGTCGTTCAACGCGCGCGACGACAAGCTGGAGACCGGCAAGGTGTGGTCGCGGATGTTCGGCAAGCACCAGGGGGTGGCGCCCGTGAGCTATGTCCTCGAGTGGGCGGACTTCGGCGACGGAAAGAAGCCGTTCCGTATCCAGCGTGCGGACGGAGCCGCGATGGCCGTGCCAGCGCTTGTGGGAGGCTACTGGGAGGACAAGGCACAGCGGGCGTTCGCGCTGGTGACCATCGAGCCGAACGACTTCGTGAAGACGTTCCACAGCCGGATGATCGCCCAGCTGCCCGACGATGGGATCGACGCGTGGCTGCACCCGGAGAAAACGGGGATCCCGGCGTTGAAGAAGCTGCTTGGACCGCCGCCCAACGACGAGTTGGTCGCGTTGCCGATCAAGCAGGACGCGGGGAAAGCACGCCACGACGACGCGAAGGCACTTGAGCCCGTGGGGCCGGCGGTCACGTGGGAAGACGTGGAGTCAGAGTAGGGCGGGGCGCCACACGAAGGATGGCGCCTCCGGCGGGGTGACCCGGGCAAGTCGCGCGCGCAAGGGCGAGGCCGATCTTCCCGCCATCCACGCGAGTACCGGCTCCTCCGCGTACCCGAACGGCGCGAGGATCGTCTCCACCGAGCGGGCGAGCAGCCGCAGGTAATGGGGGACATCGTACGGGGTCCCCGCGCCCTGCCCGAACGGACCCGGTTCGCCCCACAGCTCCACCGGCGCCGCCCTCCCCTTCCACGGCCCCTCGCGGCGCGTGACGATCAACTTCACGTACTCGCCCGGCTGCCGCTTCGTCCCCGCCTCCTCGAGCCGCTTGAGGGCCGCCTTCGTGTTCGTGTTGGCACGGTACTCCTCAACCCCCTGCGTCGTCTGCACCTTGATCCCCAACTCCTCCGGCTCGACCTCGCGCCGCCGCAGGCGGTCCGCCTCGCGCTTGGCCACCGCCAGTGCCTCCGGGATGCGCTTGTGGAACCCCGCTGCGTTCCCTGCCCTTGCAAACACGTCGAGCATCGCCTGCTGCGTGTCGTGGACCCACCCCGGTGTGATGTGCCGCTGGACATCGATTCCCCGCACCTTCAACCGGCCGTCCTCGAAGAGCCCGTAGTAGCGGTTGGGCACGCCCACCTCGCTCGCCTTCGAGTGCGTCTTCGAGGGGAGGAATACGACCCACTTGTACACCCCCTCCACGTCCATCGGCAGCCCGACGGCCCGCGAGATCGCGCGCGCTACGCGGCGCGCCTGCGCGCGGTCGACCCCCCGCTTCTGGAGGAACGCGCAGTCCGTCATCGCGTGGACCATCTCGAACCCCATCGAGTGCGCGACCTCACGGGCCCTGGTCATCCCCGCGCGGCCGTAGCACTGGATCGCCTGGTGCACCTCAGCGCACCCGAAGCGCGCGTTGCGGTAGCGGAAGTACCCGAAGCAGACGACGCCGAGCGCCTTCTGCTCCGAGCGAACCGCACGCGCCCGCGCGAGCAGGTCCCCGTCGACGTCCCCTAACCGGTCGGCGCGCCGGATGACAGCCTTCACATACGCGCGGTGCGGCGCAAGCCGGCGCAGGATCTCCGCCTGGTGCCCCCGGTGTTTCACGCACACGTGCATCCCGAGCTCTGGGACCTGCGGGCCGCCCGGGCAGCAGGGGCAGTTGATCGTGTCGCTCGACAGGTTGTGGCGCACGATGATCGACGGGTAGTAGCCGCTGAAGTCGCAGGCGATGACGTCCTCGAAGATTCCGGGGGTCGGGACCATGATCTGCCCGCCGCGGTCGACCGCGCACAGCGTCGCGGCGTCCTTCCAATCCTCCGCGAGGTTGCGCTTCCACGGCAGGGCGACCCCGAGGTCGACCGCCGCGTCGACCTGCATCTGCTGGAGCCCGTAGCCCGCGCCGTTGCGGTTGATGTCCTGCGGGCGGCGGTTCGACACGCGCGAGAGGTAGATGATCCCGTGGAGGTCCTTGCGGTCGTCGTCCGAGTCGAGCGTCTTCTTGCTGAGGTCCATGTGCCAGCGGCCGCGCAGGTAGTAGGCGTGCGTCTTGAACACCCAGCGGCCGTAAGTGTGCATCGACTGCGCGCGCTGGTCGGGCTCCTCGGGGTCCGGGTCGACGTCGCGGCCGAGCTGGAAGCGGCCCTTGAGGCCGAGGCGGCGGGCACGCCGCAGGAGGAACGGGATGTCCCACCGGTCGCCGTGCTGCGTCGTGATGACGTCGGGGTCGTCGCGCCGGACGCGCTCGGCAAGCGCGAGCAGCAGGTCGGCCTCCGCACCCGCCTCGCCGGGACGGGCGCACGCGAGGAGGTCGCCGCCCCACCGCACTGCCTCGAGCGAGTCGTCGAACGACGGGACCGCGCCGCGCTGGCGCGCGCGCACCTCGAGACGGACCGTCCTGAGCTGCGGCGTCGGGTAGTGGACCGTCCAGCGGTCCTCGCCCTCGGCGCGCGCGAGACCGCGCCCCGGCTCCAGCCGGCACATCGCGAAGAGCCCCTGGCTGTGCATCCACCGGCTCTCGCTCTGGTGGTCGACGTCGAAGAACAGGAAACCTTTTGTCCGCGACGCGCGGCGCAGGCGCGTGGCCACCGGGAACAAGTGATGGAGCGACTTGGGGTGGACGACGAGCACCTCCTCCTCGGGCCCGCGCAGCCACAGGCGGCGGCGCCCGCGCTCGAACGACGCGACGCGCGGGTCGGCCTCGAGCACCCGCTCCGCGGCGGCAAGGGGTGCGGCGTCCGCCCGGACGCAGAAGTCCGGGCGGTAGGGCACCTCAACGCGGCGCATCGTCGAGCCGCGCTTGATCCAGACCAGCAGACTGCTGCGCCGAGGGTGCGGGTAGGCGTCGAACAACCAGGCCGGTGTCCGCGAGGGCATAGCAGACCTCCTTGAGCTGCCGCTTGCAGGCCTCGAGATCGTCGCGCGTGGCTTCC
>CBEUCC010000141.1:0-5220 GCA_965541515.1 uncultured Thermoplasmata archaeon | reverse complement strand
AAGAGCCCCCCAACGACCACGAGGTCCAAGTCCCCGTCCCCGTCGAGGTCCGCAAGCGCGGGAGAGATCCCCCACCCCTGAGTCACGCCGGCCATGAGACTCGCCTCCTCGACGAACTCGTGCACGGTCGCGTTGCCTTCGTTCCGGAAGAACCGTGGGCCCCCCTGGTAGCCGTCACCCCCGCTGTAGTTGCTCCCGGCGGCAAACAGGTCGAGGTCGCCGTCGTCGTCAATGTCGACCAGGTAGGGCGCGCCTCGCGTCCCGGTGTCCAATTGAACGAAGTTAGAGCCCGCCTGCACGTTGAGGTAGTCCGGGCCTGAATAGCCCTGGTTCAGCACGCCGCCCCAGAGGGTGAGGGAGGCTGATTCGATGTCCGCACCCTTCGGAAGGCGCACCGTGTCCGTCGCCGAGCCCCCGATCATGAATCGGTGCCCCGAATCGCGGCGGCCCGTGTCGAACTGCGTCTGGAGGCCCATGGCCCCATACCCTAGGCCCCCGTAGCCGTAGATCTTGGTGGAGTTGGCCGTCGCGTAGGCATAGACCTCGACGCCGAACGGGTATCGGCCCTGGCTGTCGGGCCCGCCTTCCACGTGGACGGTCGCCTCACGGACAACCGAGGTCTTGGCGACGCTGACCGTCGCCGACCCGTCCTCCCCGCCACCCGGCGGGATGGTTATCGAATGGGTCGTGGCGCCCGACGCGAAGGTGGACACGGTCAGCCCTGAGGCGACGCCTACGGGCCCGGCGGTCACCATGAGGAGCGCCACAAGCGCGGCCACCCCGGCGACTGGACGACGCCATCCGATATGCAGGTTCTTCACCAGGTGACTCCCCCGTCCGGCCGGATTACCCAGCCTGCTCAGGACAATTTCAGGGTTGCGGTACCGTCCGGACCTTCGCAAGGGGGGGGCCTTGCTCACTGGTCACCGCGGACAACCACGGCGTCCCGCTCCAATGCGTCCAACTGGTTGATCGAGAGGGCCAGCGGGTTCACCGCGATGAAGAGCACATAATCGTCTTCCTTGGCCATCCGCTTGAGCTGGTCCGAGAATTTCTTCGAGAAGACGAAACCGTAGCGATCCACGACGAAGTCGAAGCCCTCAAACAGGACGACCGGGGGTCGGTTGTGCACGGTGACATGCGCCTCTTCAAGGGCGTCCTTGAGTGCGACGAGCGCGACATCGAGCCCGTTGTGGGGAGAATCATCGTCGCCTGGGACTCCCGTGGGGGGTGGGATCTCAACGAGAATGACCTCCTCGGCCTCGAGTCCCTCGACCGGCACGCCCGCGTCCCCTTGGGGCCGCAAGCGGATGGCAGCGATGCCTTTGAGCTCCACGCTGTACTCGGCGATCAGCGGGGAGAAATCGCCAGTTTCGCTCACAAAGGCGACGCCCGGCACCAGGGGTGTCCGCCGCAATCCGTCAGCGGTGACCCCCTTCGGGACAAATGCCTGCTGCATAGCGAGCAGGTTTTCGAAATGGACCTCCGCCCCGTCAAAGTGAGACGGGTCACCGTCCCAGTCCCTGAGGTGCTTCTCATAGGTCCGATCGATGGCGTCGGCCGAGCGGCGCACCTCCCGTTTCAGGTCGTCGTTTGAATCGCCGTCGAAGATGACAAAGATCTGGAACTTGCGTGCGCGCTCAATGAGGATCTTCCGCCCGTGGAACGCGATTTCCCGGAGTTCCCAGTTCTCGGTGTCCTCGAATGAATCCGCGGCAAAAGACTGGATAGCAGAGAGCATCGAGGTGACAACATCGTCATCGGCAAACTTCCGCACCTGTTTCGAGTAGTGCTTGATGAGGATCCCGTCGTCGTACACGAGGAACACGTCCTCGACGGTGGGCGGACGCCGCACCCGGAACTCGAAGAAATGGCGCGCCGAGATGATCGAGCTCACGGCAACAGCCCCCATGAAGAAGAAGAACTGGAGCCAGTCGAAGCTCTCCTGCACGACATGGTGCACCCGGACTGCGACGTTGCGGCAGGCCGGTCTATCACCGCCGTCCGACACGCACACCGTCAGCGCGTCGAACCCCGGCGCCCCCTCGTATTCGGGGTAGATCACCTGGAGGTTTGCGCCAAAGACCGACACGGAGGCGTTTGGGTAGCTCGTGGTCGCGGTGAAGGTGAGTTGATCCGTTGGCGTGTCGGCATCGGACGCATACGGCAAGAGCAGGACTACGTAGAACTTTCCGGCATCGAACACGAAGTCGGGAATGTACGCTAGCCGTGGCGGGTCGTCGACCGAGAGCACCGTGATCAGGATCACGCCGTCTTGGAAGGCACCCCGGTCGTCCTGTGCCCGCAGGACGATCTGTTCCGTCCCGCTCCAGTCACTCGGGGAGGAGAGGTTGACAGCGCCCGTCTCGTTCGATATTTCGACGTGGACGTTCTGGGCGCCAAATGCGAAGAAGAGGACTCCGTCCCGGTCCCGGAAGTAGTCGAGCAGGTTCAATGCGTTTTCGCGAGTCTCCCCCTCGTCGAGAACGATTTCCTTCGGGAGCGGCTGGATGAGCGCCGGCGGGTAGTTGTCCGAGACGGCGACGTTGAGGGAAAGAACGGTCGAGTTGGCGGTGCCGTCCGTCACCCACAGACTCAGCCGCTGCGTCGTGCCATCGAAGGACTCGTCGTACCGCAGGATGAGCGTCAGCGGGGAACCGGCGGAGGCGAACGCGTGCTCCGGGTCGTTGGTCACGAGCCGCAGGTCCTCGAGGGAGTTGTCCACGTCGAAGACGAAGGGCCAGTACAGGACCGGATGGTCGACGTCAAAGCGCACGGAGAGGTTTCGGAAGTCGAGCTCGCGGGGGAGATTCCAGACAGGGGGGTCGTTCACCGCCACCACGTGAAAGACCGCGAGGGTTTCGGAGAACGCGCCCTGTGGGTCACGGGCCCCAATGAGGACGACCTGTGTGCCGTGCCAGTCTTTCGGGAGCTCGCTGACGGATAGGTTGCCGTCGACGTCAATGCGGATCGTTAGGTTTGTGGTCCCCCGGTAGTAGAAGATTGCGTCGTTGTCCCTGTCCGTGAAGTGGTCGTTCAGGTTGTAGATTGTCCCGCGGCGTGTCCTCGAGCAATGTGACCTCAGGGAGCGGCACCACGATTTCGGGCATCCAGTCGTCCGTTATGACCACCTCGAGCATCGTAAACGCGGCGGGGACGTCGGGATCGGTGTCCGAAACGGACAACGTCACATTGACAGAGCGCCCGATGAGCGAGGACGGGTACTCAAACTGGAGCGACAAGGAGGGGCCGGCAGTGATGTTCGTGGTATCGCTAGCGCTCAGGATTAGGCGTTGTCCCTCCGTGCGGTTCTCCACGTCGTAGATGTACGGCGAGAAGTCGAAGATGAAAGCCGAGTCGTTGTGGACGAAGATCCGGGATGGGGCGTCGCGCCACTCGGGCGGGTCATTCACGGGCATGACGATGAGGTCGAATGGGGCCGATGCGCTCTGCCCCCACCGGTCCACGGCACGCAGGACCAGCGGCATCCGTTGGCCGCCCGTGTGTGCGTCCTCTACCGAAATGAAGTAGAGCGGAGCCAGCCCGCGGGACCCATTGTTCCGCAGTGTCACGAACTGGGAGCTTGCACCCTCGACGAAGACTGTGACGTTGGCCGGGTCCTCATCGATCACGAGGTTCGCCAGGACCATCTCGTACGTGCCGAAGTCCTCCTTGAGGGAGAGGTCGAGGATGGTCCCCACGATACGGGGCGGCTGGTCCCCCGGACCGGTCCCGAGGACCATGTCCGTTCGCTCCACGCGCGAGGAGAAGCCCACCTGGTCGATCGCGTCCAAACGCAGCGTGGCGCTGGGGACGAACGTGCCGCTAAGGCTCCACGACAGCCGCCAGTCGGAGGGGGAGAAACGCGTGAGGTTGCCCACATTCGTCCGTTCCCCGCTTGACTGGTTCGTGTAGGACAGCGATACGGTCGCAACGTCGACAGAGGCGATGGCCCGTACCGTGTATTCGCCGACGAGCCGGGTCTCTCCGTACGTTGGCGAGAGGAAGTCGATGTATGGGTTGCTGTTGTCGACGGCCATGGGGAAATGCAGGGGCGGGGAAGAGTTTGTCGAGGAGTAGGCGAACAGCACGATTGAGCCCGAAAAGTCAATCGGAGCGGGCGACCCGGAGTCCCAGTCAAACTCGAACAGCCCCGTCGTGGCGTTCCGATCCGAATCCTGCAATTGGCGTATGAGCGTGGGGAAGGCGTCCGCGTTGTCCTGGTAGTAGAACGCCAAGCGGATCACCTGGGGCGGAGCTCGGGCGGCAAGGTGGACCACGCCGGTGTAGATGCCACCGACGGCGGGGGAGACCAGGGTGGCGGTGGGCTGTGTGTTGTCCACGACATAGGGCCCCGAGGTGTTCGTCCCCGTCAGGTTCACCCGGTCACGGACGTCGACCTGCAGGTAGCTCGACGCGTTGTAGTCGATTGCGCTGGTGTCAAGGGCCAGGACGGCCCACTCGCTCGAGTTCGGGCCGGTCGAGATCGCCCTAGCGTTGCCGGCGGGGACCCCGTTGAGCGTCACCGACACGACCACGGCGTCCAGGGATGCACTGATGTTGACCCGGGGCTGGCCCGCGAGCGTTGAGGGCGCCAGGGGGGAAACGATGCGTACCCACGGGGCGTCGTTGTCCACCGTGACCGGCAAGATCTGAGCCGCAGTCACAAACCCGGCCGCGTCCGTCGCAGTTGCCCGGAGGAGCCCGTCCTCCGCGGTGCCAAGCGGCGTGGTGTTCCACGTGAGTGTCCAAGCGCCACCGCCAGACGCCACCGCGTTCCCGAGGGCCAAGGTCGTGAAGCCGTAGAGGTACTCGAAGGACATCGACACGACGTCGAGGGAGCTTAGGGCTTGGATCGCGACCGTCCCCGTGATGTTCGCGCCGGCCTGCGGTTGGACGAAGAAGACGCCCGGGGGCGTATTGTCGACGTGGACCGGGCCCACCACCGCTTTGAACCGGAACCCGCGGCTGTCGAAGCCGACGGCCTCCAAGGCAATTCCGGCAAGGTCGAGCCCGGTCGTGTCCCACATGTGGACCCACGTGGAGTTCCCGGGGTCGAAGGAGGCGGCGCCGATGGCAACCGTGACATTGGCCACGGGGTCGAAGTAGGCCAGCTGCACCGCCGTGAGCCCGGCCGGGGCCGTCGTGGTCAGATTGACGACACCGCTCAGCGTCCGGTTGGCCTGGGGGTAGAGGAATGCGGGGACCCGTCCGGAGTGA
>CBEUCC010000140.1:0-5253 GCA_965541515.1 uncultured Thermoplasmata archaeon | reverse complement strand
GAATAGGAAGGTGGTCTGGAACCAGTAGGCGTTCCCGAGCACGGGACCGATGGCGGGCAGGAGCGCGGGCAGGGGGTGGAGCAGCAGGAGGACGAGACCGAACTCGAAGACGTTGTAGTAGGAATAGCGCTCCTTGAGGGTGGTCACGCCGCTGAGTGTGATTACGATCCCGCCGCCCGCGATGAGGTAGTAGATGGGGTGCATTGGCGACGTCTGGAAGAAGAGCCCAAACTGACCGAATACGGACCCGATGAGGGGGATGAGTGCAAGGACCCACCCGCCCGACTTGACGCGCGAGAGCGCGAGGCGTTCGGTGGCGGAAATCTGCTTCTTTGATGCCCGGCCCACCCGGCGGGCGTGGGTGTAGAGGACCCCGATCAGGACGAAGTCGACGACCCCCACGGGGCCGATGATGTCGGAGGGGAACCGGAATAGCCCGAGGACCATCGGGCTGACGATGGCCACGACGAAAAGGGCGCCAATGACGAGGATTGAGCGCTGCATTACCTTGAGGCGGAGCGCCTCCAGTTGTTGGTCGTCGAGCCCCGGGGGGACCCTTAGGAATCCGCCCCGGCGCCGCTTCTTGGCGGGCCCCCCCCGCTCGCGGCCCGGGCGGGCGCTCGGGGCCGGGGCGACCTGTTCTTCGATCGCCTCGAACGCTGGGACCGGCGCCGGCCCGGCGTCTGGCGGCGGAGGCGTCGACCCGGGCGGCGGGACGAAGCCGACGTCCTCCTCGTCCACCGGGCCGACCGTGGCCTCACGCTGGGTGAAGAACGAGTAGTTGCAACGGGAGCAGTAGGGGGCCGACGCGAGGTTGGGCGTCCGGCAAACCGGGCATACACGCGTTGCCTGTCCGGGAGACAAACCAGGCAAACCCCCGGAGACACCCGAAAAACCGGCGGAAGTGATTTCAACCTTCTCACGCGGAGGCCAGAACTTCACTCAGCGTGGCTCAGCCATATAGCCTCCAGGCGCCGGGAAAGCCTCTTGAGGCCAGAGGGACGTCACCGGAGCCGTGGAGCTCATCGGCACGGTCGAGGGCGCTGGCCCTTCGGGCGAGATCCTGGTCCGCGTGAGCCGGCCCTGGCGCTGGGGTGACGGCCCGCGTCTGGTGGACCGGCGGGGCCGCGCGCTTGGTCGGGTCACCGGGGTGATCGGGCCGGCGGCCGCTCCGTGGCTAGTCGTGCGCCCCCTCGGGCCGGCGCCGGGCCGGGACGGGGCGGTCCCCACGCACGGGACAAATGTCTACCTCGAGGAGCAGCCGGAGGCCGAGAAGGTGGCCGCCAGCCGCGGCCGCACGAAAGGCCGGCCCACCGGCCGCTCAGGCCGGCGGCGGCGCGGCTGAGGGTCGAGTTCAATCGGCAGAGGGGTCCGCCGCCTTCCTGCCCTTGGCGGCCGTTCCGTCGCGTCCGGCGCCCGTGTCCCCGTTGTCCCCGCTGCCGCCCTTGCCGCCGGAGCGCCGGCGCGGCAGGTCCATGAGGCCGTTGATGTTGTCGAGGATCTCGGGACATGTCCGGAAGAGGGCGAAGGCGATGACGATGAGGGCGACAAACGAGAGCCCCTTGCCAAGGACGACGTGCGCAAAGTCGAAGCCGGACATGCCAAGTGCGGCGGCCTGTGCGTCGAGCGTATGCTCGTTGTAGAGGAAGATGACCGATGCGTTCCGGACGAGGTTGAGCAACCAGATCATGGGGACGGTCAAAAGCAACCCGAGCAGTTTTCGCCGATCCGGCCCCATCCGGCGGAGCCGTTCGACTCGCGGTGTGTTCGCGTTGTCAAACCCCTTCCACGGGTTTTGGCGCATGCGGGTCGCGTACACCGCGCCGAGGAAGATCGCGATGGCTTCAAACGCGGTGCAGGCCAGGATGATCGAGACGCCCGACCCGACCACAGGCGCGGCGAGTTCCCCGTCAAGGACACCCACGGGCCCCACAGTCCAGTCGGTACCGTACCCAAGAATCTGCAAGGACCATAGGGACTGCCATGCGACCACCGTGATGAGGCCCGAGGCGACGAGTTCGATCCGGTCCACGGAGAAGTACAGCGCGCCCGCGACGAACGTCACTCCCACAGCCCACCGCAGGGGGTCTGGATCCTCGTCCCGCCGGAACGAAATCCACTCATGCCAGGCAAGGTACGCGAAGAACGGGAAGGCGAGCCCGGCGAATGTGATGTTGACGGCGTCCGAGCTCTCCTCCACGTAGATCCAGGCGCGCACGAGCCAGAACGCGCCGACGCCCAGGAGCCCGGCCATCCGGAAGAGGTGCCTCTCGCGGACGCGCCAGAAGTAACCGACGCCAAGGAGGGCGAGACTCCCGAAGATGATGATGTCGAGCCAGAGGGGCGCTGCTGCCAAGGGGACTCATGCGTGCCACGCGGGGCGCTCTATAAAAAAATTGGGCGGTAGGCCATGGCCAGCGGTTCTGTCGGGGCGGCAATTGCCGCGCGCGCGAGAAGACGCCGGGTGGAGGAAGAATCGGGGAGGGACGAAGGCCGCACGTCTGGCCACACCCCGCGGCTCCAAACCTTTTACTAGAGCCACCAAGGTTCGCCAATTTGCGGGCCTCTAGCTCAGCTAGGTAGAGCAATCGGCTCTTAGCGCCGTGCGGGACTCGCGCGGCGGCAGAAACCGATCGGTCTAGGGTTCGAATCCCTAGAGGCCCGCTCCTCCATTTCTGCGGCAGTCGAGCCGCGAGGCACGTCCCCGGCCGAAAGGCATTTCTCGGGGCGGTCCAAAGGACGGATTCCCCCAGAGTACCCAAGGTGGCCGAATGAGCGGACCCCATGCCCGCACCGACCGGAACCGCCTGTTCCTGTTAGGCCTAGCCTTTGCAATCGTCGGTGTGGCGCTCCTCGCCTACCTGGCAGTCGGTTTGCTGCACACCCTGCCGCCCACCTATGGCCATACGCTCGCGCTGTTTGCCGCGGGAGCCGCTGGGACCCTCTTCCTGGGGACGGGAATCCTGTACCTCTCGGTAGCGCGCAAGGCGGTGGCGCCACAGGTAGCCGAGGCAGGGCTCCGCTTGGGAATGGACCGGCGCACGGGCGAGCACACGTGGGTGCCGTGGTCAAACCTGTCCGGGGCGCGGCTCGGGGCATGGCGGCTCAGCCCGTGGACCCGCGACCCCCGGTTCTACGAACTGGTGCTGTCGAAGGGTGGGACGGACCGCCCGCAGGAGAGCGTGCACATCGTCTACCTGCGTGAACCGCAGCGCTTTGTCGAGCGCATGCGCGGCCAACTTGGCAACCGGCTGGTGCTTGGCCCCACCCTCGGATCCGAAGCGTGAGCGCGCTAGGCCCGATCGCGTGCAACCCACGGGGAAACGAGTGCGCTTGCAAGGACGGCAAGGCCCGAGAGGAGCAGGGCGACACCGCAAAGGACCGCGATCAACGACGCCTCCATCATGATCTGCGAATCCGCGACGAAAAGGCGGACGCCGTACATCCACACGAGGAAGGCCGCAAGCCCACATGCGGTGAGCACGCCGCCCCCGGCAAGCGTACGCGTCCCGTAGTGTGTCACAAAGGGGGCATCGAGCGGGTGGCGTCCGGTGGAGAGCAGCAGGGCGGCCGCTAGCCCCTCGGCGAGCACGATGACGACGAGAACTACACTCGCTGGCGGCCCGAAAGTCGCGAAGGGTGCAAGGAGCTCGGGGGGAAGGAGGTCGTAAAGGTCGAAGACAAGCAAGACCGCCATCAGGGCAGCTGCGCCAAGGAGCAAGGCGGCCGGCGCCACCCGCCGCGCGGGGCGGGGTGGGGTATCGGGGTCCTGTGCCTTGGCCTGTGGCCGATCCATCCGAATCACGAATGCGGGCGGCCCTTCTGAACCCTGCGGCCTCGTCGGGATGCGTTATCGATATACATCGCTATTGCTTCCAGACGATATGTATGCCGCCGTATTGTATGGATCAATATCTGTCAATGCGTATTCCACCTTGAAGTGAATCATCGATTCGAATTGATGTATTGTGGGGGAGCTCCCGCGGGGGGGTCGCGGTCCACCGGTGGATGGAAACGGCTCGAATCAGCGTCGAAGGGGGGGGTTCCTGCATGGTGACAAGGGCATCCACCGCCGAGATCGACGTTTCGCCGCCTCGTCGGGCGTTTTTTGAGCTTAGGAAGCGAGAAAAGGGGGCCGTGCGGCTCCTCGAGGCTCCCGGTCACGCTCAAAACGCGCCGCATAACCACAGTTATGCGGCCAAATAGGGCGGTTTTGAGGTGAGGGGGAGGGTTATGCGCCAAAGCCCCTCGTCCGGAGTGGACACCCATCAATCTTGACGGATCTATCCGTTGTCGGCAACGCGGTCTCTAACGACCCGGGATCTCCAGGTGGCCGGGGCACCCACGAGCAGCTCGTCTACAGCATTCCCGGAGGCATGCCGGGTCTCGAGGGTGGGGCGCTAGAGGTCTCAAGGCCGCTTGCTCAATCACATTGACAGATATTGATGGGTGGTATTCGTCGATATCCATCGCTGTTATCTCACATGTGCATATAGATCGATGTTGTCCAATGATTACAATGCGTCGATCGCATATTAATCGAGCATCTTCACCGAAACGACCCGGTCACCCTGGCGGACCTTGTCCATGACCTGTTGGCCATCAACCACCATGCCGAACATCGCGTAGTTGCCATCCAGGAACGTCGAGTCCCGCTTCACGATGTACCACTGCGTTGAGGCGCTGTGGGGGTCATTGGTCCGCGCCATGCCAACCGCACCCTTCGTATGGGATAGCGATCGGTCGATCTCGAGCTTCATCGACTTGTAACCGTCGATCCCCTGTCCGGTCTGTATGACCCAGTCCTCCACGCGATGCCAGACGATGTCCCCCTTGTTGAAGGCGCCCTTTTGCGCGAGCTCGATGAAACGAGCGCACGAGTTGGGCATTTGTTCAGTGTATAGTTCGATGGTCATCTTCCCGTGGTCGGTGTTCACGACGGCCTTTCTCGTCACGGTTTCCCTCGTTGCGGGGAAGGCACCGGCCATTGAAAAAGGTGGGGTCGCTAAAGGGGGTAGTGGTCCACGACCGAGATCCCGGCGATCTCTTCGTCGAGCGCAATGGCGTCGACGACGTCCATCCCTTGGCGCACCATGCCGAACACCGCATAGGCCCCGTCCAGGGAGGAGGCGTCCCCCTTGAGGATGTAGAACTGCGAGCTGCCGGAGTCTGGGTCGGAGGTGCGGGCCACCGCCACCGCGCCCCGGACATTCAACAGGCTAGCGTGGGTCTCAAGGTCAATCGCCCCGGTCG
>CBEUCC010000139.1:0-5268 GCA_965541515.1 uncultured Thermoplasmata archaeon | reverse complement strand
GGAATACCCGCATGGCCGGATGAGCTGGAAGTACCCGAGGCCCGTGTTCACATTCAGCGCCAGGCCATGGTAGGTCACCCAGTGCGAAACGGCCACGCCCACGGACGCGATCTTGCGCTCGCCCTTGAGCCGGTCCTGGATCCATACTCCCGGTTTCCTGTCGACATGGCGTCCCATGATTCCGTAGCGGTCAACCGTCGCGATGATTGCATCTTCCAGGTCGCGGACATACCGGCGAAGGTCCCTCCTCCGTTCGTCTAGCGAGAGGACCGGGTAGGCCACAACCTGTCCTGGCCCGTGGTAGGTCACATCCCCGCCGCGCTCAACGCGGACCACCGGCACTCCCTTCGCGTCGATAATGTTCGCGTCCTCCCCGCGCCTGCCCAGCGTGATCACGTGGGGGTGCTCGGCGACGACGAGGGCGTTGGCGATCTCCCCCGCCACCCGGCGCCGGACGAGCCGGTGCTGGAGGTCGAGCACGCTCGCGTACTCGGCCGTCCCCACGTCAAACAAAAGCCACTTGTCCGTCAAGGCACGCTCACCTGCGCCGGCCGCCCATGAAATGGATGGCCTTGCCAAGGGCCGCCTCGGCCGCCTCCATCACGCCCTCGGGGAGCGTTGGGTGCGGGTGGACCGTCAGCGCGAGATCGTGGGCCGTTGCACCCATCTCCATCGCGAGTGCGAGCTCCGAGATCAGGTCCGAGGCGCCCGGGCCGACAATGTGCGCGCCCACGAGTTGCTTGGTCTCCTTGTCGAAGAGGAGCTTTAGGAATCCGTCGGTGGCGTTCATTGCGACCGCCTTTCCGATCGCGGCGAACGGGATTTTCCCTTCGATGATGTCGCGGCCCTCCGCCTTCGCCTCTTCTGCGGTGAGACCCACCGTCGCGATCTCCGGGTCGGTGAAGATCGCACCCGGCATCGCCCGCCAGTCGGCGGCCGCCGGCTCCCCGGCGATCACCTCGGCCGCCACGATGCCCTGCTTGGAGGCGCGGTGCGCCAGGTACGGCGGCCCCGTGCAGTCGCCGACCGCGTACACCCCCGGGACGCTTGCTTCCTGCCGCTCATTTACGGTGATCCATCCGCCCTCTTGCGCGCGCTTGACCCCGAGGTTCTCAAGACCGAAGTCTTCGACGTTGGGGCGCACGCCCACCGAGACGAGCACGCGGTCGACCTCGATCTCCTTCACCTCGCCCCCGCCCGTCTCGAACGTCACCTTCGCGCGGCTGCCCCGCCGGTCGACCGTCTTGGCCTTGGCTCCCGTGAAGAACTCGACGCCCTGGCCGCGGAGCGCCTTCTTGACCACGCGCACGCAGTCCGTGTCGACGCCCGGCAAGACCTCCTCGAGCATCTCGACGACCGTCACCTTCGTCCCGAAGCGCGAGAAGATAGACGTGATCTCGAGGCCGATGATCCCGCCGCCGATGACCGCCATCGACCGGGGGATCTGCCGCAGCTCCAGGGCCTCCTTGGAGGAGAGGATGACCTCCCCGTCGAAGCGAGCGAAGGGCAGCTCCACGGCCCTCCCGCCCGTCGCGATGACCACGGCCTTCGTGTTCAGGTCGCGGGTACCCTCCCGCGTCTTCACGCGGACAAGGGTCGGCGAGGCTACCTCGGCCTCCCCTGCGACGACTTCGGCGCCGTTGCCCTTGAGGAGCTGGCTGACGCCCCCCGTGAGCTTCTTCACGACCGTGTCCTTCCACGCCTGCATCCGCGCGGCGTCGAGGGTGGGGGAGGCCTCGATACCCATCTGCGATGAGCCGCCCGCCATCTGGTAGGTGTGGGCCGCGTGGATGAGCGCCTTCGACGGGATGCAGCCGTAGTTTAGGCACACGCCGCCCACCCGGTCGCGCTCGACGACCGCGACCTTCTTCTTGAGTTGGGCCAGCCGGATCGCCGCGACGTAGCCCCCGGGGCCCGCCCCGATAACCACCGCGTCATAGTCCGGCACAGGTCCGCCCTCCAGCCAGGTACCGAGTTGCTCTTCGAGCAGTCGTTATGAAGCCTGTTCTCCCTACAAGAGGAAGTGGTTCGGGTCTGCCAGATACTTGATCACGTCCGCGAGGAACACCGCGCCGACATACCCGTCGACGACCCGGTGGTCGAGTGAGAGCGAGAGGTTCATCATGTCCTTGACCACCACGCGTCCTTCGCGGACGACGGCGCGCTTCTCGAGCTTGTTCACGCCGAGGATCGCGACCTCCGGGTAGTTGACGATCGGCGTCGAGATGACGCCCCCGAGCTTCCCGACGCTCGTGATTGTGAAGGTCGAACCCTGGACGTCGCCCACCGAGAGCTTGTTCGTGCGCGACTTCTCCGCCAGCGCCGCGATCTCCCGCGCCAGATCGAGGATCGACTTGGTGTCCGCGTCCTTGATGACGGGGACGATCAGCCCCTCGTCGGTCGCGGTCGCGATCCCGATGTTGTAGTATCGCCGCAGGACGATCTCCTCGCGGGCCTCGTCGAGGCTCGCGTTGAGGAACGGGTGGTCCTTCAGCGCGTACGTGACCGCCTTGATGATGAAGGGGAGGTAGGTCAGTTTGACACCCTTCGATTCGGCGACCTTGCGCGCGCGGTCGCGCAGCGCAACGATCTCGCTCATGTTGGCCTCCTCGACGTACGTAAAGTGGGCTGCGTGGCGGCGCGCCTGCGACATGTGTTCGGCGATCCGCTTGCGCATCCCACGCAGCGGGACCCGCTCTTCGCGCGGGCCTTGGGGGATCGCGGTCGTCCGTGCACGGGCCACCGCGGCGGCCGCAGGCGCCACCGGTGGGGCCGCCACTGCGGAGGGGACGACTGTTGCGCCCCCCCCGCCGCGGACGTCCTCCTCCGTGACGCGCCCCCCCGGGCCCGACCCCGGGACGGTGTCGATGTCCACGCCCAGCTTGCGTGCCACCTGGCGGACATACGGGGTGGCAAGCGCCTTTCCCCCCGGGCGGCTCACGGCGGCTTGCGGTGGGGACGCCGGGGCCGGCTTGGCGGGTGCAGGCGCGGTAGGCGCGCGCGCGACCTCCGGCGCCGCGGGCGGCGCCGCGGCGGGGCGCTCGCCCGGCTCGCCAAGGACAACTAGCACCGAGCCCACCCTGATGGTGTCGCCCTCCTTGCCGTTGCGTTTCAACACGACGCCCGCGCGCGGGGACGGGATGGCCGCGTTGACCTTGTCTGTCATCACCTCGACGAGCGGCTGGTCCTCCTTGACCGTGTCGCCTTCGTCGACCAGCCACTTGAGGATCTCCGCTTCGTAGACGCCCTCGCCGATGTCCGGGAGCTTGAATTCGAACGGCACCCTTCTTTCCCCCCCCTTAGTACTCCATCACTTTTGCAATCGCACGGTACACGCGGTCCGGGTTTGGCAAGTAGATCTCTTCGAGCGCGTATGGGAAAGGCGTGTCGAAGCCGGTGACGCGCATGATGGGCGCTTTCATGTGCAACATCGCGTGCTCGCCTATGAGTGCGCTGATCTCGGCCCCGTAGCCGCATGTGCGCGGGGCCTCGTAAACAATTACCGCGCGCCCAGTCTTCTCCACGGACGCGAGCACCGCGTCGATGTCGAGCGGGACGAGCGACCGCAGGTCGACGACCTCCACCGAGGTCCCCTTGGTCCGGGCGTGCTCGGCCGCCTTGAGACAGACCGGGATCATCGCGCCGTAGGCAAAGACCGACACATCGGTCCCCTCGCGGGGGACCGCCGCCTTGCCCAGCGCCACGGTGTAGGCACCTTCTGGGACATCGCCCTTGGCCGAGCGGTAGATTCGTTTGGGTTCCATGAAGAGCACCGGGTCGTCCTCGCGCATCGAAGCGATCAGGAGGCCCTTCGTGTCGTGGGGTGTCGACGGGATCACGACCTTGATGCCCGGCGTGTGGGCGAAGTACGCCTCCGCGGACTGCGAGTGGTAGTGTCCGCCCTTGATCCCCCCGCCGTAGGGCGTCCGGATCGTCACGGGTGCGCTGTACTGGCCGCCCGACCGGTAACGGAATTTCGTGAGCTCGCTCACGATCTGGTCGAACGCGGAGTAGATGAAGTCCATGAACTGGATCTCCGGGACCGGGTGCAGCCCATAGAGCGCCATGCCGATCGACGTGCCGATGATCCCCGTCTCGGATAGCGGCGTGTCGATGACCCGGTCCTCGCCGAACTCCTTCCAGAGTCCGTCCGTCGCGCGGAACACGCCGCCGAGCTTGCCCACGTCCTCCCCCAGGACAACGATCTTGTCGTTCAGCCGCATCTCCGTGCGCAGCGCGTCGTTCACGGCTTGCAAGATTGTCATCGTCGCCACGGTCCGTCTCCCCCCGTTCACCTATGACCGCTATCGGGCGTTCTCTTCACGCCACTTCAGGAACTCGCCCAGGTCCTGCCGCTCCCAGGCCAGGTGCGGGCTTGGCTCCGCGAAGACGTCGTCCACCAGCGTTGTCCACTCCGGCGGGCCCGCCTCTTCGGCCACCTCGATTGCCCGCGACACCTCGTCGTCGGCCTCCCTCTTCAGGCTGTCCTCCATCCCCTCCTCAAACCACCCTTTGGCCCGGAGGTATTGCTTCACGCGCTCGACGGTGTCGCGCTTTCGCCACTGCTCGACCTCCTCCTGTGACCGGTAGCGCGACGGGTCGTCCGAGGACGAGTGGGGGCCCAGCCGGTAGGTGAGCGACTCCACGAGCGTGGGCCCTCCCCCGGCGCGGGCCTTGTCGGCGGCGTACTTGGCTGCCCCGTACACAGCGATCACGTCCTGGCCGTCCACCTGGAAGCCCTCGAAGCCGTAGGCCATCGCCTTCTGGGCGAGCGTCCGCGCAGCCGTCTGGCGCTCCCGCGGGGACGAGATCGCGTACTGGTTGTTGTTGCACCAGAACACACATGGAGCCTGGAGTGTGCCCGCGAAGTTCATCCCCGCGTGGAAGTCCTGCGTCGATGTCCCGCCGTCCCCGAAGTAGACGAGGGCTACCTCGTTGCCCTTGCGCAGTCGCATCGCCCAGGCCGCGCCCACGGCCGGCGGGATCTGCGAGCCCACGACCGACGAGATCGTGACGAAATTCAGGTTCTTGTCCCCGTAGTGGACCGGCATCTGCCGCCCTTTGCCGATGTCCTTGCCCGTGGACATGAATTGCAGGAGCAGCGTCTCCATCGAGATCCCGCGCACGAGCGCCGCGCCGAGCTCCCGGTACTGCGGGAAGACCCAGTCCTGCGGCTCAAGGGCAAAGGCCGACCCTGTCGCCGTCGCCTCCTGCCCGACCGAGCTCCCGTAGAAACCGATCCGCCCCGCCCGTTGGAGGTTCATCATG
>CBEUCC010000138.1:0-5439 GCA_965541515.1 uncultured Thermoplasmata archaeon | reverse complement strand
GGTCGTGGCCGCACGCAGCGGCAGATGGAACGGATCCGTACGGCCGTCCAGACGGCCTTCCTCATCTTCCTCACGTTCACCGTCCTTGGGCACATGATGGGTCCGCTGCTCCCGGTCCTGCCCCTCGTGCTCCCCGACCCGCAGAACATCCTGTTCGGGGCCGACCGTGGGATCGTCACCCAGTACTCGATATCCGCACGTGCTTTGGGCGGCATATGGCCCCTCCACTGGGCCCTGCTCACCGTGGGTGCCGCCATGCTCTTTGGCTCCGTATTTGGCCGCGTCATGTGCGGGTGGGCGTGCCCGATTGGTTTTATGCAGGACATCTTCTCGGGCGGGCGCCGACGGCTCGGGATGAAGGACCGCGAGCCCCCTGAGAAGCTGCACTCGCGCCTGCTCCTGCTCAAGTACGTCTCGCTCGGGATGACGCTCACGCTGGCAGCCTCCATCGGGATCACCACCGCGATCGACCCCGTGGGCGGGGACAAATACGCCCAGTCCTTGGGGCCGTTCGGGGGCCATGTCCCCATGAAGTTCATGTCGCTCGAAGGGAACTTATACGCATTCCTCAACATGTTTGCAGTCGGCGCCCCCGCGTTCAACCTCGTGTTCGGTCTCCAGATCGGGGTCTTCCTGCTGGTCATGGCGGGCATCTTGGTAACCCCGCGCTTCTACTGCCGCTACATGTGCCGGACAGGCGCGCTCATCGCACTCACGTCCCGGTACTCGCTCCTGCAGATCCGGAAGCGGCAGTCGACCTGCGACCACAGGAAGTCGTGCGAGACCACCTGCCCCATGGGCCGCGGTCAAGACCGCTATGTGCCCGGCGTGAACGACGAGGTGCAAGAGCGGTTCCGCGACTCCACAAACTGCTCGCAGACCTACCGGTGCGTGACCGCCTGCCCCACACCGACGCTCCAGGTCAGGTTCGGCGAGCTCCCGGTGCTCGTGCCCCGGCCGTGGAACAAGGAGCTGAAGGGATCGCCCGACGCGGCGGCCCCGGACAGCGCGGCAAAGGACGGGAAGTCCGAATGATCCCGTTGCCAAGCGCGGTCTAGAGGGTTCCCGACCGCGCTAGCGCAACAGCCCCGCCGCAAGCAGCGGCAGCATGACGGTCGCGTCCCCGTCGACCGTCGCGAATCGGGCCTTGGGGCTGATCTTCCCCCAGGAAATCGCCTCCTTGAGGCGCGCGCCCGACAGCGACCCGTCGTACTCCGTGGCGGTCGTGATGTAGACGCCGTAGTCGAGGCCGCCCTTGAACTGGTTCCACCAGAGCGTGTGGTGCTTTGAGATCCCGCCGCCAACCATGAGCGCGCCCGACCGCTTGGCCGCGAAGATGATGTCGGAGAGCTCGTGCTCCTCGCGCATGGGGTCCCAGCGGAACGTGCGGTGGTCTTGCCAGTAGAGCCATAGCTGGCAGCCGAAGGCACCGTCCGTGAGGCCGGGCACAAAGACGGGGATCGACCGGTTCGCACACGTGGCCAGGAACGAGGTAGAGGGCAGCCGGAGCCCGACCTCACGCAGCAGCTCGGGAGACGTGTAGTCGCGAAGGCCTGTGGCGTAGAGGTCGTCGAACCAGGGTCGCAGGCGCTCCTCAAGGAGCGACCCGTAGCTCTCCCTTGGCACCAGGACATTTCCAAGACGGTGGAGGCCCGCCTCCAGCAGTTCACGGTCGTCCATGGCGAACGACCCGGGGTGGTAGGGGGCATACGACCGTGCGATGTCGTGGTCGAGCGTGCCGCACGTGGTAATGACCGCGTGGAAGAGGCCGGTATCGGCCAGCGTCCGCAGGACGCCCCGGCACCCGGTGGCCATGAGCGCGGCCGGAAACGACAGGAAGTTGACGCTGCGCGCGTCGTCGCGCATCGCGTTGAGGACTTCGAGGGCCTCGGCCAGGTGCTTGGCGGTGAAACCGCCCCCGAGCCCCATCTGCTCCACGAGGTCGGCGGCGGTCGTCTGCCCGTTGACCTGCAGGTCTGCGACGACGGGCGGAGCAGGGGCGGCCGCGGCGGTCGGGGGGGGCCTGGCCTTCTTGCGGGCCGGTTTGGCCCGCCCCTTGCGGGGGGCCGCGGCGCCCGTCGCACGCTTTGCCATTGGAACAGGCGCTCGAGGGGGCGGCCATAAGGCTTCGCGCTGACGAGGCGAGGTCGAACCGCCGGTGAAAGCACTCCGGTAACCATTAAATCGGCCCCGCAAACGTCAAAGGACGGCGGGTGGGGTCTTGGCGGCGAAACAGGCACCGCGGAACGTCGAGGAGGCGGTGCGGCGTTCCCGGCAGCGCCCGGGGGCGTCCCGCGGCCGCACCACGGGGGCAGCGGAGCCGGCTTCCAAGCAGCGTGCGGCGCTCCTCGAAGTGGACCTCGGCCGGCGTTGCGCGCTTGCAAGTGCCATTGCATGGGCCACGCTCGCGACTCTAGGGACGATCATCTACCTCCAGAGCCCACCCTTCCAGGACCCGCTCGGGGTCGCCAACTTCTTCGATTTCCTGCTCCCGGTGGGGCCTGCGCTCGCAGGGCTAGCGGTCTCCGGGAGCGCATTCATGAGCAAGCGCGGCAAGCTCATCGAAGGCAACGTCTCCGAGTCCCACAACGTGGCGATGTTTGGCGGGCTCACACTCGCTCCGGTGGTCGTGGTTCTCGCGGTCTTCATCCAGGTCGGGTGGCTGCCCTCCGAGTACGCGCTCATCACGTACCCCCTCGGCATCCTCAGCATCACCCTGGGCATGCTGGCGTACATCCTCACGTGGTCCGAGTGGTCGTCACGCAAGATGGTGGCCACCCTGTGCGCGCTCGTCCCAACGCTCCTGGGGTTCGTCCACTTCGCGTTTCCGGCGGGACTCGTGGCGCTCGTCGTCTGGGAGTACCACGTGGGCGGCGCCCTCTACATGGTCGCGGGCGTGTTGTTCGTCGTCTCGATGACGTCGACCACGGGCGCCGAGCGCGAAATCGTGAAGGGGGCCGATGAGCGGCTGGCGATGGAAGCAGCGCGGATCAGCACCCGAAACCGCGAGCTCGACAAGGCGCTGGCCCAGACTGCGGAGCGGGCGGCCCAGATCGAGGAGGAGGTCGCCAAGGCCGAGGCCGACCGGCGCGCGGCCGAGGATCGCCTCGCGACGGCCGAGCGGCTAAAGACGGAGGCGCAGCAGCTCCGCCGGATGGTCGGCCAGGAGGAGGCCGCAACCGCCCAGGGTCTTGCCAAGGCTCAGGCGGGACTTGCGGGGCATGAGGCGCGGGCCCGGGAGCTCGCGGCACTCGCGGATCGCGCGGAGGCGCGGGAACGGGAGCTCACGGAGTTCGAGCGGTCGGCCGTGGCCGCCAAGACCCGTACGGAGGAGGAGCGAAACCGCGTGGAGCGCGACCGCCACACCGCGCAGCAGGAGCTTGTCCGTGCCAAGCGCGAACGGGAGGCGGCCCGTGCGTCGTTGGACGGGGCCGCGCGCAAGGTGAGGGAGGCGGAGGCGGCCCGGCAGGTGGCCAGCGACCTGAAGAGCCGTGCGAACGACGCCTTGCACGTCGCGGAGGCCCGCGCGGTGCGGGCGGACGCCGAGCGTGGCGAGGCGCTCACCCAAGTCCAGCACGAGTTGGGCGCCGCGCGGGAAGAGCTGGAGCGCGAGCGGCGGACGCTCGCCGAGGAACGTGCGCGTGTGGAGCGCGTGGAGCGTGACACCGCCGAGCGCGCAGAGTCGATGGAGGAGCGAGCCACGGACCTCGAGCGAATCCAGGCCTCGATCTCCGAGAAGATCGGCGAGGCGGCCCGGGAGAAGTCGGAGGCGGAGGCGCTCCGGCGCCAGGCGGAGGCGCAGGCCGCCAACGCCGACGCGCGGGCCAAGGCCTACTCGAAGTCCTACGCGGAGGTCAAGGAGCTCGAGATGCGCGCAACGAGGGCGAAGGCCGACTTGCAACAGGCCGAGGAGCGCCTCACCGCGCGCGAGAAGAAAATGAAGACCTACGAGGCGGAGCTTACGCGCCGTTCCCAGCAGCAACTTGCCGAGCGAAAGGGGTTCGCGGGGCAGAAGGAGCGCCTGGCCGCGCAGGAGGCGCGCCTCAAGGAACGCGAGGTGGCGCTCTTCGACCTCGAGTCGACCCCGGGCTTTGCGCGCGAAGCGCTCGCCGCCCTCGAGGCGGACCTCGGATCAATCGCGCCGCGGCCCCCGTCGGGGGCCAAGGTCGGGGGGGCCACTAGCACCGCCACGCCCCCGGCCGGCCGGGCCGCGGCCCCAGCCAAGGGCGGCGAGGCGCACCCGGCCGGCGGCCGCCTGTCGC
Organism: uncultured Thermoplasmata archaeon; assembly: GCA_965541515.1. Lineage (GTDB taxonomy): Archaea > Thermoplasmatota > DTKX01 > DTKX01 > DATEUP01 > DATEUP01. The sequence continues at coordinate 1,177 of CBEUCC010000138.1, read as the reverse complement.
TTGGCAACGAGCGCCTCGACGAACTCATCGGCGGCGGGCTGCCGACGGGCGCGAGCCTGCTCGTCGTGGGCCCCGCCTTCTGCGGCAAGGAGGCGATCCCGCTCGGGTTTGTCGCCGACGGCCTGGATCGCGGGATCCCCGCGATCATCGTCACCACCGTCCGCAGCCCGGCGGAGGTGGTCGACGAGCTCGAACTCATGCTCTCGGCGCAGGCGAAGCACCGTGTGCGGTCGCACCTGCGGTGGGTTGACGCCTCGGGCAAGGGCCAACGGGGCGATGTCCCGCGCGACCACATCGTCGAGGTCCTGTCCCCGGCGGACTTCGGGAAGATCAAGGGGGCCATCGCCGACCACTTTGACCACCTCGGGGGCAGGCACCCCGCGTTCCGTTTGGTCTACATGCCACTCACCGAGAGTTGGCGACACGCCGAGCCGGAGGTGGCGCGCACCTTCCTCCAACAGCTCGTGGCTGCGGTTAGGAAACAGCAGTCCGGTGCAATCTTCGTCGCTGAGTCGGGGATCCACTCTTCCGACGAAGTGGAGGCCCTTGCCGGGATGCTGCAGGGCGTGATCCGGTGCCAGGAGGAAAGGGACGGGCACGCGCTGCGCGCCCAGGGCGTGCCGGGCACACGGACGCAGCAGTGGGTCCGGTACCGGCACAGGCCCAAGGGGATCGAGCTTGGAAGTTTCGAGTTGGAACGCATCCGCTAGTGCGCCCCGCGCGGGGAAGGCGGGGGGGGGGACCGCAGTGAGAGGCACCTTCCGGACGGTGGCGGGGGAAGCGACGACCGCCGTCGAGCACTGGCGGCTCGAGGCGTCCGGCGGGCGCGAGCGTCTCACGGCGAGGGGGGACATCCGGGAGGGCCGGTTGCGCCGGTGGGAGCTGGAGGCCACGATCGCCGCCTCGAACATGGTCGAAGCGATGGAGTGGCAGCTCACGCCCGACCCGCCCCCGACGGAGGTCACGACAGTCGCACTGCGCTCGCTGGGCAACCGCGTGTTCTTCACGCGCATCCCGCCCGGTGGGGTCCCCGAACGCGTGGAGACCGCCTTCGAGGCCGGGTCGCTGATCGTGGGCCCGAGCGTTTCGCTGCTCGGCCTTCTTGCCGGGCGCGCGCATGTGCCGCCCGGGATGGCCAAGCGCTCGCTCTTCGTCCGGGTCGATGACGGGGACCTCT
>CBEUCC010000137.1:0-5528 GCA_965541515.1 uncultured Thermoplasmata archaeon | reverse complement strand
GAACACCCCCACGGCGTGTGAACTTTCCTTCCACGTGTACCGGCATGCCGGCTCCCCGAACCCCAACAATGCGGATTCAAATTGGTACTGAGACGATTCGCGTACAATATTGGGGCCCGGCCCCCCTCCGTTGGGGGCTGGGCCCACCTTTCCTGCGTCCCCGTCATGAGGGATGTGGCATTTCACGAAGGTCGACGTCGCCTCCAAACCAAGAGGAGCGCCTTCGCATAATCCGATCTCTGGAAGCGGAGATCCCGCGAGCTCCTTCTCTCGACGGACAGAAGACCATCTTGGCTCATTCGGCATAGGAGGCCGTGAGAGGCCTGACGGGATATTCCTAGCAAGGAAGATGCTCGTGACGCCGTCAAGGTCTGTTCGGATTCAAGAAGCTCGAGGATCGCGAGCCGTGCTGCGTTCAGTGGCGTGGAGGACCTTGGGATTGGAATAATATCGTCGGATTCGGACGAGGAAGCGGTAGTGCCCCCAGTTTTTGAATCCATGTATAAGGACAGGAGCAGGCACCGAATAAGAAGCCTACTATCGTCGGTCTTTATTATTCAGGTCACTGAAGGGGATGCTTGGGCCCCGACAACACAATGCAGGATTCTGTCCCATTTACGGTTGATCCAGTTGAACGCCGTAAGGCCTGTCCCGTCGCGGTTGATTACGGCCCATCAGTTTCGTTCCCGTTGGAAGAGGCGGGCGCCGCCATGGGACAAGCAAAGTGATTCCGTCAAGAAGCGCCGTTAATGAGACAGAACCTGCGAGGTGAATAATTAAATAGGGGTACCCGGAATGGAAAGGGTCGAGGGGAATAAAATGGACCCGCACGGCATGGGAGTAGAGATGCGTGAATTCATGCGCGGACTCCTCCAAGTTGAGGGGCCGCGCCACGAGTGAGGGCCTCGAATCGATTCTAGGAATCTGAAGGACCTCTACGCCCCACAAAAGATCAGGCCTTTCGCGCCCACTCTAGGGGGTATCGATAACCTCGCCCTGTCTTCAACGGACACTCTCATGATTCCGGAAATGGGTGAGATCAAATTGAAATTCAACGGGTTTTTCCGCGTGGCCCGGGAGAATCCGACGACTAACGATTGGGCAACTGCCGAAGTCTACGTCAACATCCTCGACATATTCTTTAGTGGGAAGATCCCGGGGATTGGAGAGGTGAAGGTTACCATTAATCCGAACGTTGTCTCGGCTGGACAGGTCCTCCCACCCGGGACTCGCGAAGGCCGAGCCAAATGCCGCATTGGTGCGGCAGCTCTATTCGACGTGCCAGGCATGAGCACCTTGTTCAACAAAGAGCCGATCCTGCTGATGAACGACGGCATCAAGTCGGTTCCCCCGGTCGAGGACCCCAACGGTGTTGCGCACCTCTACTACCTTCCCCTCTTCGATCGCGGTACCCCCGACGGTAGGCCTGTGGCGTACTTGACGAGCCTCAAGTACACCGTTGGGAACTACGTGACCCAGGCCCAGGCCAGACGTATCCGAGATCGGGTGCAGGGTGGCTCCAGCAGCCCGAAAGGACGGGCGGATTTCCGGATTCGGCCCTGACGGCCGCCCACGGGGCGACATTCCCGTGACGTAGCGCTTAGGGATCCCGGGGATTGCGGGCCGGGGGAAGCCCGCTATGGGCGGGGAATAGGGACGGACGAGAGCAACAGCCTCAAGCGCTTCACGCAGATCTTTCTGAGCCTAAAATGAGGCTCCGAAGGGGGCCTTCGAGCCTCACCCGGCCCCTAGGTCGAGAACCGTGCCAATCCGGGAGCGGCGTGTGCGCAGGCCGGTCCACACGAGCTTGATCACTCGAGGGAGCGTCTGTATCCGGCAATTGGTGAGGGCTGGTGCCCCACGTCGTGTACCTGGCCGAGTGTATACGGGGCCATCAAGGGTCTTTGCTGGAACACTGGGCGATATGGGTTTCACTTGAGCACTTGCCGCTGCCACTGCTCGGGGATGGAGTCAGAATGTATAGATGAGGATGTTACCGCCGGGTTGGCCCCCGAAAGCCGATCAGGGGGCCAGGGGCGCCTGCCTGTCTCAAGCGGATTGGCACACTCGATTACCCATAGCTCGCCTTATGGAGTGCGAAGTTCCGGGGTTTTCGTTGGTGATTCAAATCCCGATGGATACAAACGACGGTCTGCGCACCCCTCATTTGGGAGTCCTTCCGCCTCGGGAACAATGGATGCCGTTTTCCGATGGGGTACACCCCCAACGATGAATTGCCCTCATTTGCCAACGGGGCCACCTGGTGGAAAGCGAGTCATCTTGGCAACCCGCCCAGGACCGCGCACCACAGGCGCCCTCGAACGGGGCACAATTGGCCATTTCAGGCAGGTTCCAAACCCGTTTGGTCCCTGATCCCACCCGGTCCGCTCCCCCCTTCTCTTGCAGATTGCGCTGTGGCGCACCGCTCGACTTTTCAAGCCGGCCGCGGATGGAGCGCCATGCGCGCCACCGTGCTCGTCATTGCGGGGTCGGACTCCTCCGGCGGCGCCGGCCTGGCGGCCGACCTCAAGGCGCTCGACCACCTCGCCGTCCACGGCGCCGTGGCGGTCACGTGCGTCACCTCGCAGAGTTCCACGCGCGTCCGGACGATCTACCCGATGAGCCCCGGGGCGGTGATCGACCAAGCGACGGAGGTGCTGGGCGACATGGAGGTCGGCGCGGTCAAGTGCGGCATGCTGTACTCGGAGGAGATCATCCGCGCGGTCGCGGACCTCATCGTGGACCGCGACCTGAAGGCGGTCGTCGACCCGGTCCTTGCGGCAACTTCCGGGAGCCGGCTCGCGCGCGACGGCGGGGCCGAAGCCTACATGCGGCGCCTCGTTCCGGTGGCCTGGTGCGTTACGCCAAACGCCCACGAGGCGGCGGCGCTGGTCGGCCGGCCCGCCTCGGACCCGGCGGGGGCCGCGCGCGCGGCGCGCAAGCTTGTCGAGGCGGGAGCGGCCTCCGCCGTGGTGACCGGCGGGCACCTCCGAACCTCAAAGCGTGCGGTCGACACCATCGCCACGCGCGCGGGTCGAAAGGTGCACGTCGAGCGCATCGCGTCCCCGCGCATCGGGGGCGAATTCCACGGGGCGGGCTGCCACTTCGCCTCCCTCATGGCCGGTTTGGCGGCCCAGGGGCGCGGCCACACCCAGTCCTTCCGGATGGCCCACCAGCTGCTGCGTCCCATGCTCGAGGCTGCAGAGCGGCCCGGACGGGGACCGCGGATCCTGCGCACGCCGCCCCAGCGGTTCGTTGTCGAGGGGGGCCGGACCCTGGCGCGGACCGAGATGGGCTGGGCGCTTGCGGAGGCCGTGCTCTCGCTCGGCGTGGCGTTGCGGCCGCACGACCTGGCCGAGGTAGGACTCAACTTCGGCTATGCAGCCCGGGGCGCGCGCCGCGCGCAGGACGTATGCGCGGTCGATGGGCGGGTCGTCGTGTCGCAGGGGCGCGCCGTCCTTGCCGGACCCATCCGCTTTGGGGGCTCGCGGCACGTCGCGCGGGTCTTGCTAGCGTGCGCGAAGGAGGCGCCAAGTGTCCGGGCGGCACTCAACCTCCGGCCGCCCGAACGCCTGGAGACCCGCGCCCGGCGAGCGCACCTTCGGTTCGTCTCTTTCGACCGGTCGGACGAGCCCCGGTCGGCCGCGCGCAAGACGTCGACCATGTCGTGGGGGACGCGACACGCGCTGCGCAGCGCCGCGCGCGTGCCCGACCTGATTGCGGACGCGGGCGGGCCCGGGAAAGAACCGATGGTGCGGGTCCTTGGCAGGAACCCGGCCGACGTCGTGTCGAAGGTGGGACGTTTTCTCCGCTAGGCGCTGTCGCGCGCGTGAATTGTCTCGCCACGCGAGCCAAGGCCAGAACCGTTAAATATTCTGGACGTCGCCCATCGACCGTGGCCAGGCAGTTGCTCAGGCTCAGGCAATCGCGGAGCGGCGTCACCGCCGTGACGGCAAACCTTCTGATGGTTGTGATGACCGTCGGAATGGGGGCGTCGCTCTTCGTGATGACAGCGAACCTGGTCTCGCCCTACACGCCTCCCCAGGTCTCGTTCCTTGGACTCCAGAGTGCGGGCACGTACGCCTCCGGTGCGCCCGGGTACTGCTGTCTGAACGACTCGTTCGTGCAGATCATCGACGTCGGGGGCGACGCGCTGGTGTGGGGACCGCGGATGCAGTACCAGATCACGTCCCTGACGGGTGAGGTCCTCATCCGTGGAGACTTGGAGCCGGCGCCCTTGGTTGACTTCTACTTGGGGGTCTTCCACGCGGGGCCGGGAATCGCTTCGATCCCCCGGATCGGGTTCATTGACGTGGAGCCATTGGACGAGGTGTCGGCGGCCGACACGATCCAGATCTACGGCATGAGCGAGGAGTACCACGGCGCGAATCTCAAGATCAGCATGGCCGGCCGGCTGCTGGCTGAGATCGACCTCGACTAGGGGACACGCAGGGTCGGCACGACCCGGTCGTTCGTGACACAACCCTCAAGTAGCGGGCGCCAGGATGGAGTCGGGGCGCGCGGCGACGGCGGGAGGATGGCGATGGGCGATGGAAAAGAACCGGCCGAGGGGAGCCCCCCTGAACCGGCCGCGCCGCGCCGGCCGCCGCCACCGCCGCCGCCACCGCCGCCGATAGCCGACCCGCCGGGTACGCAGCACCCGCCCGTGGAGGGCCAGCCCAGGGGACAGCCGGCCGGCGCACCGGGGCCGGCCCAGCAGCCGGGCGCTCCCTGGCCTGGGCAGCCGCCGGCCGGGGCGGCCCCCCCACCCTACCACCAGGTTGAGCCCGGCGCGGGCCCGCCTCCGCCAGCAGCGCCCCCGCAATACCCCGGGGGCTACCCGTACCCGTACCCCTACTACTACCCGCCGTACAACCCGTACGGCTACGGCCAGCCCGCACAAACCCGCAAGATCGAGCCGCGCCGGCTGCGGACGTCGCAAGCACTTGACGCGGGCGTCCTATCACTGCTGCTGCTTGGCGCTGCCTTTGCGTGGAGCGCGCTCGTCGCGGCGGTGGCGGCTGCAGCCCTCATCCCGAGTGTGGGGGGGGCCCCGGCGCTTGGCGCCACCGAATCGTCCTGGCTCGACGGCGTGATGGCCGCGCGCGTCGTGGTGTGGCTCGTCTTTGGCGTCACGTCCCTTGCCGTCCTGGCCGCGTTTTTCCGGTTCCACGAAGGCCGCCTGGAGTTCGGCAGGCGCCACGAGCGGGCCTACCGCGACTTCCAGGCTGCCGCGGCGGTCTTCGCGGCCCTCGTCGGCGGCGCGGGGCTCCTGGCGTTCATCCTGTCGAACCCCAGCGAGCCGAGGCTGCCTGCCCCGACGACCAGCCTCTTCGCGCTGAAGGCATCGATCACCCTATCCGCCCTCATCTGGGGCGCGGCGTGCGCCGCCGGCGCGCTTTTCCTTGGTGCGTCGCTCACGCGCCTGCTAAAGAACTTCCTCCCGGAGGAGAGCCACCGCAAGCTCTCGATCGTCCCCGTCTTCCTGTTTTTCATCCCGCTGCTCCACGCCGCGTTGACGGCGACAT
>CBEUCC010000136.1:0-5530 GCA_965541515.1 uncultured Thermoplasmata archaeon | reverse complement strand
GAACCGGGGGGCCGGCTGGCGGTCTGCCTCCCCGACAAGTCAATGGCGGACCTCTTCGACGGACTCCTGGAGCGCAAACTCGACATCGCGCAGCGCGTCCACGGGAGCCTCACGCGTCACTACTTCGTCTTCCGAAAACCGCAATAGCGCGCCCCGGCGCAACGACCGGCCCCGCACTAACCCACAACCCTTTATCGGCCCCTCCACATCACCGCGGGGGGCCGCCGTGGACTTCCGAACGTTCCTGCAAAGCGCGCCCGGGCTCAGGACATTTCACGCGCCGGTCTCGAAGGACCTGGAGCTCTCGCGCCACCTCCACAGCGACCCGGCCCAGCCCATGCTCTTCGAGAATGTGGGCGGCCACCGCGTGGCCGGGAACCTCTTCGCGACACGCGACCTCATCGCTCAGTACTTCGGGGTCTCCAAGAGGGATGTGCGCAACGCCATGGTCGACGCGATGGAACACCCCGAGGACGAGCAGGAGGTCGACTCCCCCGATTTCATGGAGGTCACCGACGGGAAGGTGGACCTGCCCAAGCTCCCCATCCCCAAGTACTACAAGGGCGACGGGGGGCCGTACATCACGGCGAATGTCATCTTCGCCTCGGACGGCAGCTACACCAACGCGTCGTTCCACCGGCTGATGCTCCTCGGGGAGGACACATTCGCGGCGCGGATCGTGCCGCGGCACCTCTTCGCGATGCACAAGGTCGCCAAGGCCAAGGGCAAGGACCTGCCCATTGCCATTGCGCTCGGCCTCGGGCCCGACTTCATGCTGCCGGCGGCCATGTCCCTCGCCTACGGCGAGAGCGAGCTGAAGATCGCCTCGCGGCTCTCGGGGAAGGCCTTGGGCCACGCGGCGCGCGTGCACCGCCTGTCGAACGGTGTCCTGGCGCCGGCCAGCGCCGAGTACGTGTTCGAGGCGCGGCTCACCCCCAACGAGGTGAAGGAGGGACCGTTTGTCGACATCACGGGGACCTACGACGAGGTGCGCGAGCAGCCGGTGATCCAGGTCGACAAGGTGCACCACCGCCGCAAGCCTATCTTCCAGGCACTCCTGTCAGGCAACCTCGAGCACTTCCTGCTCATGGGGATGCCCAAGGAACCGATCATCGAGCGGGCCGTGCGGGGCGTCGTACCACGCGTCCACAACGTGCGGCTCACGGAAGGCAGTGGCTGTTGGCTCCACGGCGTCGTGTCGATCACAAAGCAGCGCGAGGGCGACGGCAAGAACGCCATGCTCGCGGCGTTCGCGGCGCACCCCTCGATGAAGCACGTGACCATCGTCGACCAGGACATCGACGTCGAGGACGACCGTGCGGTCGAGTGGGCCATCGCCACGCGGTTCCAGGCCGACCGCGACGCGGTGCTCGTGCGCGGGGCGCGCGGGTCGTCGCTAGACCCGTCGCAGGTGGACGGGGTCACCGCCAAAGTCGGGTTGGACGCCACACGCAAGCTCGGGGAGCCTGGGTGGAAGTACGAGCGGGTGAAGGTCGAGGGCGCGCCCGCGCCGGTGCCTGAGGGTGACCCGGACGCGTCGGTGTGAGCCGCGACGGCCCGCGCTAGAGTTCCTTGAGGAGCTTGACCAGCCGCTTCTCGACGCCGACTTCCTCGCCGGCCCGCCCGATCGAGCACGGGCCCTTCAGCCGGATGAGGTACCTCTCTGCCGTCTGCCCCGTCACGCGGGCGTCGAATTCTTCTCGTGTGTAGTAGCGCAGGTGGTACTCCTTCCCGACCTCAAGCGTCGAGAGCCACGAGCCCACGCTGCCCACCGCCTGCGGGGCGATGCCCGCTGGGGCTCTTGAGTGTGGTGGCCGCGCGGGGCTCGCCGTGGGCGCTATCGCAATGCCGCGCAAGCCGAAAGGCCCGCCGGAGACCAACGGCGAGTGGGTCGCTGGCCTTTTCGGGCTTCGGGGAGACCCGCCCGCCCTCCCACCTGCCTGGTTCCCTGAGCGCGAGCGGTCGCTCCTTCGAGAAGCCGACGGGGAAGGGGAGCGGGCCCGGGGAGATTCGAACTCCCGTGGTCCAGCTTAGAAGGCTGGCGCGCGTCCTGGCTATGCTACGGGCCCGCAGGCGGCCAGCGCGTTGCCCGCGCGGGCCACCGGCCCGCAAGTCCCGTAAGCAATTATATAGGATGTTCGGATAGAGCGGCCTCGAAAGTCGCGAACCCCGCTGTGGCCGCAGGCTTGCCAGGCTGAAAGAGATGCCCATCCTCTCCCCACAGACCCTCAAGGAGTTGCAGAGCAAACTCCTCGTGAGGGAAGACATCGACCGCCTCTATGATTCTACGGGCCTCGAGCGCGAGCTTCTGCTCATCATCTACCAGCAGAAGGTCTCGCGCGACGCCACGCGCCGCTACTACAAGGTCAAGTCCCGCGTTGGAAAACTCCACCGCGAGTGGAAGTCCGGGAAGCCGCTCCTGCGAATCGCCCACGAGCACGGTTTCCCCCCCGTCCTTATGGCCTACCTTGTCCTCCTGGAGGGCAAAGTGCCGCGCAAGCAGTTCTGGCGCTATGTGCGCAACCCGTCCACAATCAAAGACCTGCGCCTGCGGCGCGAGATCAAGGACCTGATCGACAACGACCTCGTCTACGCCCCCGAGGCGAACGAGCGCCAGACCGAGCGCGGCCGGGAGGGCGAGGAGTTGCTCTACAATTGGCTGGACGACCTCGGCGTTTCTTACAAGACCGAGGAGGACCTCCGCCAGATCTCGACGAAGACACCTGACGCGCTGCTCGACGACCCGCTGATTTATAACGGCCAGGAAATCAAGTGGATCGAATCGAAGGCCAACTTCGGGGACTACAAGGAGATCTCGCGCAACCTGCGGAAGCAGCTCATCCCCTACACGCAGCTCTTCGGCCCCGGGCTCGTCGTGTACTGGTACGGGTATGTCTCGGACGCAAAGACGCCCGATGGGATCATCCTCGCCAGCCGCGAGTTCTTCGAGGAGAACGGGGCGAACCTCCTGCCCGACTAGCGCCTGCAGAGCCCCTCGACGGTTCCGTACGGGAGAGGGCGGGCGCAACCTACTTGAGGCCGGGCCGCCCCGTCCGCCCGGGGGTGTCCGGTTGCCCGCAGGGACAGGAGTGCGCAGCGCCCTGGAGGAGGAGGTGCTCGCCGCCGTCCGGCCAGGCGCCGAGGAAGCGGCCAAGCTCGACCGTCTCACGGACGACCTTGTCCGGCGCTGCGCCGAGGCCGCCAAGTTCTTCGGGGTGACGGTCCGCCCGACCCCCGTCGGCTCGCAGCCCAAGGGGACGCACCTGCGCGGCGCCGATGTGGACATCTTCCTGCTCTTCGACACCGAGGCCCCCCTCGACGAGATCCGCGAGAACGGCCTGAAGATCGCGGGCAGCGTCCTCAAGGACGGCAGGACCCGCTACGCCGAGCACCCCTACATGCGCGGCACGGTCGATGGCGTCGACGTTGACATCGTTCCCGCCTACGCGGTGCGCAGCGCACGCGAGTTGAAGACCGCCGTCGACCGTACGCCGTTCCACAACGAGTTCGTACTCGAGCATCTCTCGAGCGAGCAGCGCGACGAGGTGCGCCTGCTCAAGCAGTTCCTGAAGGGGATCCGGGCCTACGGCGCGGAACTCGCGGTCCAGGGGTTCTCGGGGTACCTCTGCGAGTTGCTCGTCATCCGTTTCCAGTCGTTTGCAGGCGTCCTCCAGAACGCCGCGACTATGCGCGAGGGGCAGGTGCTGCACATCGAGGGTACGGTCCCGGCCGAGGTCGTTGCAAACGCCCGGCGCGATTTCCCCGAGCCGCTCGTCTTCATCGACCCCGTCGACCCCGGCCGCAATGTCTCGTCGGCACTCGTGCTCGACAACCTCGCGCGCTTCTCCCTCGCGGCCCGCGAGTTCCTGCGCGACCCCAAGCCCGCCTTCTTCTTCCCAACCAAGAAACCGAGCCTCGGGCCCGCCGAGATCCGCGACCTCATCGCGGCGCGCGGGACGCGCCTGCTCGGGATCGCGATCCACGGGAGCGACGCGGTGGACGACGTGTGGGTTCCCCAGTTGCGCAAGTCCAAGCGCGCGCTCGAGAAGTTGCTCGTTACCTACGGGTTCACGGTCCTGCGCGCGGAGGTCTATTGGGGAGACGAGGTGATCTTCGTGTTTGAACTCCTCTCGGGCGAGCTCCCGGTGGCAAACAAGCACTTCGGCCCGTCCGCCAGCCACGAGAACGCGCGCGACTTCCTGGAAAAGTGGTCCAAGCGCGCCAACCAGCTGTCGCGGGTCTACACCGAGGAGGGCCGCCTGATGGTCGACATCTCACGGGAGTACACAGACGCCGCCGAACTCCTGCGGGAGCGGGGCCCGGACGTGGGCCACGGGAAGGGGGTGGCCGAGGCGTTCCGCGAGTGGTTCCACGTGATGGAGGCCGAAGACGTGGCGCGCTCCCCGTACACCGAGTACGCATCGGACTTCGTCCAGCCCGGACTCCCGTGGACGTCCTAGGGCCCTACACGATGGTCATGGACGCGCGCGAGAACGTCGTGTGGCCCGCGTCGTCCTTGGCTTCGAGGAAGACCGTGTAGGATTTGAGTTGCAGGTCCCCCAACACGTACGCCCAACGGTTTCCCTCTTCGGGCGTCATCTGAGACAAGTTGGACATGTTTCCGTTCGGGTCCGCAAAGTGGACGCGAACGGTTTCGACATGGTTGTTGTCTATGACATAGGCCGTGATCTTCACCTGTCCTCCTGCGATGGTCACGTTGGTCGCGCTGACCTGCACCCATAGCGTCGTGTTGTTCCCAGGGACGAAGTACTCGCAACAGTGGATCTCGGGGGACGCGTAGTCGATGAACGGCGGGTTGGACATGATGAAGGCCACCATCATGAACGTGATGAAGTAGGCAAACCACATCCCGATGGGCGCCGTCCACCGGCCCAGCTTCGTCATGTCGATGTCCCAGACCTTCTTCATGTAGGGGTAGAGCGACCCGATGAGCAGTAGGGCCAGGAGCGCAAACGGCGTGGGGGCGCCCACTAGTTCGCCGACACCAATGAGTAGGGCGGTCAACCCCCCGGAGTAGGCGATGGCGTGCAGCATGGCAATCGCACGCAGGCGCTCCATCCGCACGAATTCCTTGGGGTCGAACGGGGGGACCTTGATGTCTTTGCCCTTCGTCCGCTCCGCCCGCTTGCGGTCCACCTCGCGGCGGTACGCATCGCGGGCGCGCTGCGCGCGGCGGCGCCGGGCATCCTTGCGGGGGTCGCCACCCTTGGCCACGGCGCGGGGAGCGCGCCGTTGGCTAAGTATCTTTCTTGGGGCCCAATCGGGCTAGTCCAGAAGGCCCTTGGCGAGCGAACGCAGCGCCCGCGCGGGGTCGCGCGCGCGCGCCACTCCGGAGGCGAGTAGCACGCCTTCGGTCCCGAGTTCCAGCGCCATGGCGACGTCTTGGCGCGTCTTTACACCGGCGCCGCACAGCACGCGGGTCGTGCGCGACGTCGCGCGAACGGCCGCCCCGCCCCGCGCCACAACACCCGGCCGCGCGCGGGAAACGGAGACACGCCCCCCGATGAGG
>CBEUCC010000135.1:0-5553 GCA_965541515.1 uncultured Thermoplasmata archaeon | reverse complement strand
CCGCCGTTCGCCTTGAGGCGGGGCGGCTGCTCGTGTGGCAGGCCGCCTGGCGGAAGGACCACGGCCTACCATTCACGCGGGAAGCCGCGTGTGCCAAGCTCTTTGCCACGACGGCGGCCCGCGAGATCTGCTCGGATATGCTGCAAGTGCTCGGCGGGGTAGGCTACACGAACGACTACCCGCTCGAGCGTTACTACCGGGACGTGAAAGTCACAGAAATCTACGAGGGGACAAGCGAGATCCAGCGGGGCGTAATCGCCCGCCACACCCTGCGATAACCGCTCCGACACCAGCCGCCCTTATCCCGTGGTTTCTTGATTATTCGGAAACGGTTAAATAACCCTCCAGAAATGCGAGCACAAGTGATTAAAATGACGTCCAGCCGCCCTCCCAGAATGCTGAATGCACTTGTTGCAGTGATGCTCATCGCCCCCCTGTTCCCTGCTGCCGGGTTTGCATTTGCCGCGCCTGCGCCGGGTCTGGCCGTAGGTGCTGCCGACCCTTTTGGGACACCCCCCGCACTGTTGCCGACCGCGCCCCTAACGGCCAGCGACATCCTTGCCGACCCCTCCGCCGTGAAGGTCACGGACGACCTATTCGTCCCTGAGGCCCAGACCCAAGGTGTGGGCGACACCGTCATGAGTGCGCTGGACCTAGAGGCGGAGCAGGCAATGCTGCGCGACCAAGCTCGGGACATGCTGCGGTCCGTCGTGGACGACGAGGCGGACATCGACCTCCCGGTGATCGACTTCCTCGAGAAGTACCCCGAGTTCAAGCCCCAAGTGGCCGACCGGACGGGGCTGAACTCGCTCCTGCGCGACACCTACGACTTTAGCGACGCCGAGCGGTTCCTCATCGAGGGGCGCATCAACGCGCTCGGTGTCCGGGCGACCGGAGCCCCCGACATTATCCGCCACGCCGAGCTGCTCGGCACGGGCGCGACCGTCATCCCGCTGGCCACCGCCCCCACCCTCGTCATTGATGACGACGGCAGCGAGAACAACAACGGCCCAGGCATGAACACCGACTGGCCGTTCACCAACCAGACGAAGTTGCTGACCGACTCGCTGGCGGCCAACTCGATCGCCTTCGACCTCTTCGTGCGCCCATACGTCGGGAACATCCCCAACTTCCAGACGATCTCGGACTACGACCAGATCATCTACGTCACGGGGCAGAATTTCGCCGGTGCGGGCGGCCTCATGCTGGAGCGCCGCCTGGCCGGGTTCGCCGGGGCCCAGGGTGACATCTGGCTCATCGGCCAGTTCATCCCGTTCATCTTCGACGGGGGCCTGGAGACGGACAACACGACATTTCCCCCCACCAACGACTTTCTCCTGAACTTCGCCGGCGTGTCGAGCTATGCGTCCTTCGGGATGGCCAACCCCATGGTCGGGACGGACAGCGGGTTCCTGACCGGGCAGACCTACAACGCTACCCGGTGGCTGCTCGACAACACGACCGGCAACAGCCCTCCGTTTCCCCTCGCGTATAGCTTTCACCTGAACTACAGTTCCGCCACCGGCGACGGCCTCACGATCGGCTCCTCCAACGGGTGGAACAACGACAGCCACACGGGTGTCATGAACAACCTGCGCAACAAGGCGCCGTCCGCAGGCGTAGTCATCACCTCCGCGTTCGAGTTCTCCTACCTTACCAACACCGCGGAGCGCGACGACTTCGTGGCCCGCATGTTCGCCAACCTGTCGGCAAACCCAGGGCTCGTTTGGGACACCGATACGGATGTGACGCCCGTCGACATCGAAATCGGGCCCCACATTGAGGCGTGGCAGGGGACCGGCTACATCAACCTCGCCACAGGCGGCCTCATCTTCGTCATGTTCAACTGGTTCCTGGAGCGCGGGGAACCCGCCACCGTGAACATGACGATCGACAACTACCGCAACCAGCCGTTCGTTGCCGACCCGCGGATCATCCTGGAGGAGAACCAGGTGGTCTTTCCAAGCGCCCGCTCCGAGAACTCGACCCTGATGGCGAACATCACCATCCCGGCACGCAGCTCGTTTAACGTGAGCTTTATGTTCACGCCCCACCGGATGTGGGTCCAAACGCTCCATGTGAGTTCCACGACCGCGTCCAACTCGGACGACGTTACTGCCAACAACCAGCTGTTCGCTTCGTCGATCGGCGTCGCTGCCAACTACGACGGCGCAGAGACGGCCAATCCCGCCATCGTCTCCAACGGGTTCACGAGGGTGAACAACCCTGCGCGGGCCAACACCGGCTCCTGGTACTGGGACACGGGCTCCGGGGCGAACCTCAACAACACGCTCACCTACCCGTGGATCGACATCCGCTGTCTGAACAGCACATCGGCCGGGGCAGACACGAGCCCATGTGCGGCCCGGCACCCCAACCTGATCTTCGACCTGCTTTTCCTTGTCTTCTTCATCAACGGCAGCGTCGTCTCCCCGGACGCACTCCACATCGAGTACCGCAACAACACGAACATGGTCTGGTCGTCGATCTTCTCGATCTCCGATGACACGACAAACGCGACGGGCGCCTACACCTACACCTACTACATTTCCAACCTCAACGGCGCCGTGGCCTCGTTCGGGGTCCGTGTCCCGACGTTTTCGGCCGACCAGTTTGTCCAGCTCCAGTTCCGCTACCAGACCGGGAACTCCGCGTCCTCGACCGGCTACAAGCTCGACGACGTGGGGGTCTACACCCTCACGGAGCAGAACAACCGGCCCGACTTTGCGCCGCTCTTCTCGAACTCGATTGCCGCGCCCTCGCCCACGTACACCGTATGGCAGGGTTCGACGGCCGTCGCCACGGGCATCGCCACGGGCGTCATTGACATCAACGAGACCGAGCGCGTGACATTCCACGCGGGGATCGAAGACACGCACGGCGACCGCTTCTCGTATACCTGGGCCCAGGACGTTGCCGGTTTCGCGACGCTCCCTGCGAATTCCACAGGCTGGGTCTCCAGCGCGAACCTCTCGTGGGACTTCACGACGGACCTCAACAGTTTCGAGGATCTCTGCACGGCGCGCGGCCAAGCTGCGGACACGTGCCTGGTGGCCGGCGCCAACACGATCCAGTTCATGCTTACGGCGGCCGACGAACTCAACATCGCCAACGCCACCGCCTGGACTGTGCGCATCCGCGACGCGGTCCCGACGTGGAACGACCCACCGCTCGTCTGGGAGCTCCCCGAGGACGGCACCATCTGGCTCCCGGCAACGGGCGCCAACGCTCTCTTTGGAGACCCGGAGAACGACCTCTACACCCTCTCGGGTGTGGCGCCGTTCGTCCAGGGCGACCCGACGCTCGTCTTTGTCGACGAGCGCTCCGCGAACGGGACGATCCGCCTGGAGGCGAACGTGGCCGACTGGTTCGGCCTGACCAACCTTACCATCACGGCGACCGACCCGAAGGGGTCCCAGACCTCGTTCCAGGTCAACGTGACTATCGCGGCCGTGAACGACGCGCCGCGCTTCGACCCGCTTCAGATTCAAACCATCAATGCGACTGTCGTTGGCACGCAGGGCCAGCCGCTGGCGTTCCAGTTCTCGTACTGGGACGTGGACGACCTGGCTGACACGCTCGTTATCAACATGACCGGCAACCACGCGAGCGCCTGGTCGCAATCGACCTTCCCGACGGGCGACCCGAACCGGGCCATCGTGAACCTCTCGATCGGCCAGTTTGCCGCCGATAACTCGGTCGTGGGCCTGAACGAATTCAACTTCACGTTCTGCGACTCGTCCGGTGCATGCACGATAGTACCGGCGCACGTGACCATCCGGAACATCAACGACCCGCCGAGGATCGACCCCCTGCCGCCGGTGCATTACGCCACCCAGGGCGAGCAGTTCCTGCTGCAAATGACGGCGAGCGACCCCGATGATCAGATCCTGGGCCAGGCACCGACGACTTTCTACTGGTCGGACGACACGGACTTCTTCGACGTGCCCAACGGACTCATCGACTTCGTGCCCACCAACCGCCAGGTCGGGACCTGGCAGATCAGGATCATAGTCAACGACTCGCAACTGCCGGCGACCTACACCTTCACGCTTGTCGTCAACAACACGAACGACGCGCCGGTGCTCCCGGCCCAGTGGGCCGACATTATCGTCGACCAGGATAGGTTCTACAGCGGTACGGACATCGTAGCCACCGACTTGGACCTCAGCCTCTGGGAACTCAATGTCGCGGAGTCGCTCGTCTACACCGACGACACGGCGCTGTTCAATGTGGATACGGTCGCCTCGCCCAAACCCACGGGTGAGCCGCAGTACCTCGCCCGGATCTCGTTCAAGGCGACGAACGAGCAGGTGGGAACGTGGCACGTGAACATCACGGTGACCGACGCTGCGGGGGAGAGCTCGAAGATGGCGCTCCGTGTGATCGTCAACAACGCCAATGACATCCCCGGGAGCGTGCACGTGGAAATCACGAGCCAGCTCGATGGCGACACGACCTCCGTCACGGTACCCAACTCGAAGGTGTCGTTCATGCAAGGCGACGTGCTGGACTTCGTGGTGACGGCTGATGACCCGGACATGCACTTCCGCGTAAACGAGCCCAACCTGCGTGTCGACCCCACGGAGAAGATGCAGTGCTCGGCCACGGCGACGTTTGTCGGGTCGCTCGGAATTCCCCAGCCCGACTACGTGAAGCCACAGATCGACAGCGCGTGTTCTGGTCTCTTTGAGCCGGGCAACGAGGAGGTTGGGACCTTCACAGTGGTCGTCACGGTCCGCGACAACCAAGACGCATCGACCTCGTTCCGGTTCCAGCTCGAGATCAAGAACGTCAACGACGACCCCCGGGACGTCCGTGTGATCAGCCCCGCGGACGGCTTTGTCCTGCCCGAGTCGGGAGCCGTGCAGCTCCAGGGCGTCGCGTCGGACCCGGACTCGCCAGACTCCGCGCTCACCTACACGTGGACGGTGGAGGTCATCGGCGGCCAGCGGTACACCGCCAACGGCAAGACGGCCCAGATCACGGTGGCCAATGAGGACACTTCCGACCACCCCGTCAAGGTGACCCTGCGCGTGACCGACAACCTGGACATCACGAACCCGATCGTCGTCGAGATGACCTCGAACGGGACGATCAAGGGAACGCCCTCGACGCCGGGCTTCGAGAGCGCGGCCACGATTGGGGCGCTCCTGGCTGTCGCAGGTGTCGCGGGCTTGGTCGCGTGGCAGCGGCGCCGACGTGAGTGATCCTGCCGGACACGCACCGGTTCCGGAGGGGGCCGGCGGCCCCCTCCGCCCTTTTCCCTCTGGCCGAGCGGACGCGAGGTTCAAGGGGCGGGTCGGCGGTGACGCCCGGGGCGTGGGCCGTGGCCGGATCGGAGCCGGTTGACCCGGACTGCACGCGCTGCGCCCTGTGCGCAGGCCGCACGCAGGTCGTGCCCGGGAAGGGCGCGAAGCCCTCGGCGCTCGTCCTGGTGGGGGAGGCCCCGGGCGCCGAGGAGGACCGGCTGGGGGAACCGTTCGTCGGCCGGGCGGGCCGCCGGCGCGACCGCGCGAGCGCGCAGGCGGGGGGCGCCCCGGGCGCGCGCGT
>CBEUCC010000134.1:0-5599 GCA_965541515.1 uncultured Thermoplasmata archaeon | reverse complement strand
CCTTCTGCTCTTCGTCGCTCATCTCCAAACCCCCTACCGGATCGGTTTCGCCTTCCGGCCGCGGACCATCTCGTTGAGCGACACGTTGTTCACCTTGATGACCTTGAAACGGACGCCAGGCAGGTCCCCGTACGAACGGCCCATGCGGCCACCGATCCCCTCCACGAGCACCTCGTCGTGCTCGTCGATGAAGTCGATCGCACGGTTGCCAACCGCGAACGCCGTGATCTGGCGGCCGTTCTTAATGAGTTGCACCTTCACGCACTTGCGGATGGCGGAGTTGGGCTGCTTCGCCTCGATCCCGACTTTCTCGAGCACGATCCCGCGACCTTGGGCTGCCCCCTCCAGCGGGTCCGCGCGCTCCTTGAGGTGCTGGACGCGCCGTTTGTAGTATCGGTCCGACCAGCGCAGGCGCTGCCGGTTCTTCCGCTGCTTGCGGGCCGTGTGCAAACCTGTGGGTTGGGCCAATTTCATACCTCTGACAGAGCCATCCAGACGGCTGGGGCGAGGTGGCAAAGGAGCGCCCCTATATAATGGGTAGGGATAGGCCGGTTGCCCGTCCAGACTCGCGCGCGAACTAGTTTCGCGGGGGCCGGGGCGGCGCCTCCAACGGCCCGCCCGTCGTTCCGTCCGCCCCAGCCTTGACCGCCTCGGCCGATTCGACTGCGTCGTTCGGCACGTCGAGCTCGGTCTTGGGCTTCGGGACGGAATGCACTGCCGCCGAGGCCTGGAACGCGGGACGCCACCGCAGCGTCGCCACGACGGCGGCCACCGTGGCGGCCAACACCACCACCACAAGCTCGATCGGCAGGCCGCCCCCAACGCGCGCCACAGAATACACCACGGTCGCCTCGCCGTTGGGCATCGCGCCGTGCTCGAGTACCGCGCCGTTGTCGAGCACGAGGTAGTACGCCCCCCCGGGCAACGGCGACGTGGAAAAGGCGACGTGATTCGTGTCGATGGTCGAGTAGCCGTCCGCGAAGTAGGTAACAATCGACGACGCGTTGGTGAGGGCCGCTTGGTAGTTGCCCCAGTTCTCCTCGTCTAGGAGGTATTGGTCGAACCGCAGGTGGCCGGCCTCGGTGTCCGCCTGGAATAGCACGGATTCGCCGTCTCGTAGGTCGACCCGGAAAACGAGGACGTCGCCCTCGTCGAGCGGGGTAGTTGAGGCCAGCCGGCTCCCGACCTCGAGGACGGCGATGGAGACGAACTGGACCCCGAGCGTGTCGGCGTTGTCGGTGAGGTCGGTCTCGCCAAGGGCCCCGGCCGGGTCGGCAAGACCGCTGAAGAGCACGAGCCCGTTCCACTGGGCGATGAAGGGGGTGGTCACGACAACGGAGGCGTTGGCCCCGGGCGGGATCGTGGGGAACGAGAGCGTGTGTCGGCCCCACCCGGCGACCGAGCACCACACGTCGACCAGGAACGAAGCCGCCGGCCCGTCCCCCCCATTGGTCACAGTGGCCTCGACCAGGACGTCGGCGCCCACGAGCCGCGTGGACCCCCCGCCGTCGAGCGCCAGCGCGAGCACGAGGTCGGGCTCGTCGCCGACCGCCGTTGTTGAAAGCGCTGCCGCCCCCACGGTGGCCAGGCCCGCCACGAGTGTGAGCACCCAGAGGGGAAACCGCACGGCGGAGCCCTCGGCAGGGGCGATTATCAACTCATCGATTGCGTTACAGGCCCGCGCGCCATTTCGTGGCCGGCCGCTGAACCTATTTATCCCCGCGACGGCCACTGCGCACCGTGCGCGCCCCCCTCCGCCATGTGGCGCTAGCCAGCGCCGTCCTCCTGCTGAGCGTCGGGCTGTCGGGCTGCCTGACGGTCTACCCGGCCAAGGCGCTCTTCACGGGCGAGGGGGGCGGAGAATCCGTCTCGATCGAACTCATCGTCGCTTACGAGCTAGAGCGGACCGCCGACGCCGCCCTGGTCTCGGGGTCGGACCTGCGCACCGTCTTCGTCCCGCCCTTCTCGGAGAGCGTCACGATCAGCGTGTACGCCAAGCTGACGTCCGCCGGCTCCCTCTTCGAGGGGCTCGACCCGCGCCACTTCGACTTCACCGTCGCCGACGGAACCGGGACCGCTTGGGTCGATGTCCACCTTCGCAACAACTCGACGCAAAAGAACGTCCTCGTGGAGGGGCCGCGGCCAGGCGGGTGGACCGTGAGCCTCACCTACCAGATGCAGGGGCTTCCGGGCGTCCCGGCGGACCAGTTCCAGGTGCAGGTCCTCGTGGCACAGCCCAGGGTCTGACGGCGACTAGTCGACGACGGCCTTGGTGGCGCTGACACGCCCGTCCTTCACCTCGAAGTCGAAATAGCCGAGCGGGTGGTGGACACCGCGCATCTTGGGCACGCGAAGCCGGCGCTTCCAGTCGACGACATTGACAGGAACCATCTCTAGCCGGATTACCCCGTCGGAGAGGATGACCTCCTCGTAGCCGGTCGTCCCCGCGACCGAGGGGGGGATGTCCTCCGAGACCGTGAGCACCGTGAAGCCGTGTTCCTTGAGCCACTCGAAGAGCCGGAACAGCTCGACGCGGGGCTCCTTTGGCTTGGACACGACGGAAAGCGCGGTGATCGAGTCGAGCACCATGAAGTCGTAGCCGATCTGCTCGCGCAGCGACTTCACATACATCTTGAATACCTCGAGCCAGGAGGAGCCCGTGATCTCCCCGATGGACTTGCGGATAAGCGCGAGGTCAAGGACGGCGAGGTTCTCGCCGACCTCCTCCGTCTTGAAGCCGCAGCCCTTCATCTGGTAGAGGATCGACGGCCGCGCCTGCTCGAACGAGACGTAGAGCCCGCGGGCGTTTCCCGCGCGCACATTGTGGTGGAGGATCGAGTAGGCGACCGTGGATTTCATTGCGCCCGAGGGCCCCTGGATGAGGACCAAGTGGCCGCTTGGAATGCCGCCGCCTAGGTGCTCGTCTAGGCCCTCGATGAACGTGGGATAGATCATCAGTGAAACGACGGACCAGGCCGCCTGAGGAGAGTTATATCTTTCGCAGCCCCGGGGCAGGCGCGTCGACCGCCTGGCCACCGCCCGCGGTTCCCGCCCTAAAGCGGCGGGGGGTCGCCCACCCGCCAGCCGCGCTTGACCGCCGCCTCGACTGCGAGTTGGACGGCCTCTTGCGGCGTGGCCGCGTGCACGAGCGTGCCGCGACTCAACCGCCCGAGCTTGTCGAGCTCCCACGAGTGCAAGGAGACGACCGTAAGCCCCATGTTCAACGCGGCGGACATCTCATTGAGCGTGCCCTCCGACCCTCCGATGGCGATCAGGGACTGGCTCGAATGGACAATGATGTAGTTGCGGGCATACCCCATCCCGGTCGCGACGGGGTGGGTCACATACACGTTGGCAAGCCCCGCATCGTCGCCCGGCAGGATCCCCACGCTGACTCCGCCTTCCTCCGCCACGCCCTTGCAAACGGCCTCCATCGCGCCTTTCATCCCGCCACAGTAGACGGTCGCGCCCCCCTTGGCCAGGAGCCTGCCCATCTCCACGGCCTCCGCGTACTCCTCGGGACTGATTTGGTTCCCCCCGATGACACCGATGCGGAGGGGTCGGGGCAGCGTCAAGGCAACCACGCGATTGGGGGCGAACTATGTGAATTTCGCCCCAGGCCCTGGAAAGCCGAAAACCTTTATCCAGCGGCCCCGAGGTGGCGCCCTCCACGGGCGAGTAGATCAGTGGAAGATCGCTTGGTTTGCAACCAAGAGGCCGTGGGTTCGATCCCCACCTCGTCCATGGGCTATTCTTGCGAGCCTGCGGTCCCTGTAGCGAGAGCCCGCGGCCAGGCGGCCCAAGGATCAGACGCGGGGTGGGGGACCCTCAACGGAATCCTTCGCTCCCGTTTCATCGGAAGAACCCCCCTCCACCGAACGCTCGCTGACCTGCCCCGCGTCCAAGGAATCATCGGACCCGCCATCCGCGGCCGGCTCCACATCAGATGGGGCCGAGGACTTACCCCGCGCGCGCTTGCGTGCGCGCAAGACGACGACAGCGGCTGCCGCAGCAACGGCCGCCGCAAGCAGGCCTCCCACAAGGAGGGCGTCGACGCCGCTCACCTCGGCGGCGGGCGGCGCCTCGCGAACGGTGACCGTCACGTTGGCCGTCCCCACATTCCCGGCCGCGTCCTGGACGGAGAGCTCCACGACGTACGTGCCCGCCTCTTCGAAGGTGAAGCTCGAGGTGCCTCCCGTCAGCGTCTGGACCGAACCCCCGTAGGTGAACCGCCATTCGAAGAGCGCGTCATCGACGAGCCCAACGCCGGCGTCGGTGGCCGACCCCGTGAACGCCACGCGGGTCCCCACTGTTACCTCGGTCCGGTCGGCCGACGCCGTCGCCGCGGGCGGCGTAACGTCAGGTGCTATCACTTGCACCGTGAACGTCCGAACGGGCCCGCGGTTGTTCGAGCCGTCGCGAACGACCAGCGTAACGGTGAACTCCCCGGCCTCGCTGAAGGCGTAGGTGACGGTCTCCCCATAGAGGGTCACCTGCGCCCCGCCCACCGTGAAGGTCCACGAGATGTTGCCCGACACGGCGAAGTCCGCGCTGTTGTCGGTCGCGTTTGCCCGGAAGCTAACGAGCGCCCCCACGAAGGCTTCGAGGTCGGGCGGCTGGGGGACGAGCGGCACCTCGGTGTCCGCGCCAGGGGCGGGCGCGATGTAGCGGTTAGCCCATATGTTGTAGCGGCTACCGTCCGACTGAGTCCAGACTGCGACCGCGTTGCCGCTTGCGTCGAGCGCCACCTGCGGGTCGTAGGCCCACTCGGTGCCCGTCTCGATCAACTGCGCCGTACCCCATCCCGACCCTACGATGTACCGGTTCGCCCAGATGTTCCGGCCGGTTTCGTCATCCTTACGCCAGACCGCGAAGGCGTTCCCGCTCGCGTCGACTGCCACCAGCGGACTCGGGGCGTACCCCGGGTCGTCCGTTTCGATGAACTCGGCCGTGCCCCAGCCCAGCCCCACGACGTACCGGTTGGCCCAGACGTCGCCGTTCTGCGACCACACCGCCGTGGCGTTGCCGCTCGCGTCGACCGCCACCCGCGGCCATTGGTGTCCCCACGCGTTGTTCGTCGCGATGAGCTCGGCCGTCCCCCAGCCCGATCCTACGCCGTACCGGTGGGCCCAGATGTAGGTATCACCGCCGTCGTGCTGAGACCAGACGGCGACCGCGTTCCCGCTCGCGTCGACCGCGACCTGCGGACCATAGGCGTCCGCCGCATCGTCCATCTCGATCAACTGGGCCGTCCCCCAGCCCGACCCCACGATGTACCGATTCGCCCAGATGCTTTCGCGGGTTCCGTTCCACTGTGACCATACTACGAGGGCGTTCCCGCTCGCGTCGACCGCCACCTGCGGCCTCTCGGCGATCATCGTCCCCATCTCGATGAGTTTGGCCGTGCCCCAACCAGACCCCAAGGCGTAACGGTTGGCCCATATGTCGAAGGACCGCTCCCATACGGCGATCGCATTGCCGCTCGCGTCGACCGCCACCCGCGGCCTCTCGGCGCTCCCCGCGTTATCCGTCTCGATCAACTGAGCCGTCCCCCAGCCCGACCCGGCGGCGTACCGGTTGGCCCAGATGTTGGAGCGGG
>CBEUCC010000133.1:0-5631 GCA_965541515.1 uncultured Thermoplasmata archaeon | reverse complement strand
GGTTGGGGGATGGGGAGCCGTCGCGAGGTTGGGGAACCCTCGCGACGCTCGCCCGGCGACGGGCGGGGGACATCCAATGAGAAGACACCCGAGACGACCCGGTGTAGGCCGGGCGCAAACCACTCGGGGACAGAACGGGGAGAACCACCGTACGTCAGCGACAAGGGCACGGATGCCCTGATCGACGTTGACGCTGCGGTGGATCGCTTCCGTAACCACCGTGACCTACGAAAGATGCCCGACACGACGAAGGGCGAGTATCAAGGATCGTTCCGGCGCTTTGCTGAGGACGTGGGGCTCGACAGTTACTCCACGAACCGGCTCCTGCGGGTGACGGCCAAGCCGCCGACACCAAGCACGGGCGGCCGGGATCTCATTGTGGACTGGCTCGACGGCCGGTATTCGCACCCGGGCACCTGGCGCACAAGTGCGGCGGGGGTCCGCTCCGTGTGGATGTACGGCCTGGGGCTCGGCTGGCCTCTGACGCCGGGCGACTACCCGGAGAAGGAAGACACCGACACCGGAGAAACGCCCGACGACCAGACCGTCCTCCGCTACCTTCACGCGGCGGTGGAGGAGCCGGCTTACTTCCGGGTCGAGTTCGCCAATTACCTTGACTGGGGCTACCGACCCGGCCACAACCGGGGCCTCTTATGCGAGGACATCCACACCGAGGAAGGGCAGGTCTGCTGGGGCGGCAGCCCCACTGACGAGCCTTTTGCGGTGGACACAAAAGGCAAGCGCCGGAAGTTCAAGAGGAAGGTTCCCGTGCGGTCGTGGATGCCGCCGGGCTTTCACCGCGACGCATACCGAGACCACCACCAGACAGTGGGTCGTTACTGGAGCCCCCGAAACCCGCTGCTCTACTATTTGGCGGGGGACGGGACGATTGACTACACCCAGCCGACAACCAAGAACCAACAGGCGAGCCGGTGGAAGAGCTTTGTGCGGCGCCATCACCTCCCGTGGCTCACGCCACGGGCGTTTCGGGCGCTCGTGGAGTCGAAGGCGGTGGCGGCGAGAATGGACGACACTGCCCGCGAGGGGATGATGGGGCACGCATTGCAGGGCCGGCGCCGGGACTACGACAAGAGGCCGATGAGGGATCTTGCCGACGCCCAGATGAGCGCCCTGCCCAGCGGCGTCGCTGGCGCTGTGCTTGACCCTACCGTCAAGGTGGACCGTAGCCTCTCCGAGGCCGAGGTGGCTGCGGTGATCGACTGCAAGAACGGCCTCAACGCTGACCACGTAATGGCGGAGCGCCTACACGACATTTGGCGGAGGCAGCGTGCTGGTTTGGGTGGCGAACAGCCGCCCAAGTCGGGGTTTGGGTCGCGGCCCGCCTGGGGAGCCGCCGGGGGCCGGGTGGTCTCGTCCACCCCAAAAAGCGTTTTAGCCGGAATCCGGCTGCGCAACGCCGATGGCGCCCGAACCCAAGATCCAGGCAAAGCGCTGGACAGTCCAACGGGAGGGGGAGGCCATCGCCGAGATGTCCAAGGCGGCCCACGCCTTCGACCCCGCGCGCGCGGGCCCCGTGTTCTCCATCGACACGCCGCCCCCCTACCCCTCCGGTTCGTGGCACATCGGGGCGGCCGCCGGCTACTCGCTCATCGACATGATCGCGCGGTCGCGGCGCATGCTCGGCCACAACGTGCTCTTCCCGTGGGGGCTAGACCGCAACGGGATCAACATCGAGCGGGTCGTGGAGAAGAAACATAAGAAGCGGATCCACGAGTGGCCCCGGGCCGAGTTCATCGCGCTTTGCCAGAAGGAGATCGAGGTCCACTCCGGAAAACTCGAGGATACGGCGCGCCGCCTGGCCATTAGCGCCGACTTCGGGAACCGCTACCTCACCGACTCCCCCGAGTACCGGGCCTTCACCCAGGCTGTGTTCATCGAGTTGTGGCACAAGGGCCTCATCGACGAGCAGCTGCGCCCCAACAACTTCTGCCCTGTCTGCGGGACGACCATCGCCGACGCGGAGGTCCAGCGCGAGGAGCGCCAGGCGACACTAGCCCATGTCAAGTGGGAGGTCGTCGGCCCCGTCGGAGGGACGGTCCGCATCTCGACGACGCGACCCGAACTCTTGTGCGCCGCCCGCGTCGTCCTCGTGCACCCCGACGACGAGCGCTACAAGTCCTTGCACGGGCGGAAACTCCGCGTGCCAATCTACGGCAACGAGGTGGAAGTGAGGCCCCACCCCTTGGCCGACCCGGAATACGGGTCGGGCGCTATGATGGTGTGTTCGTACGGGGACTCGGCCGACGTCCAACTTTTCCGCGAGCTGCAGCTCTCCCCTGTCGCCGCGATCGACACGCGCGGGCAAATGACCGCTGCGGCCGGCCCCCTCGAGGGGCTGTACGTGAAGAAAGCCCGCGAGGAGGCCCTGCGTCTGCTCGACGAGGGGGGTCTCCTCGAGGGGAAGGAGCCGGTCGAGCAGACCTTCCCCATCTGCGAGCGCTCGATGTCTCCCGTGGAGATCATCGCGCTCAAGGAGTGGTACGTCAAGCAGGTCGAATGGCTCGACGAGATGCGCGCCGCGGCCGAGGGGATGGAGTTCCACCCGACGCGCCACCGCCAGCTGCTGCTCGACTGGGTCAACTCGGTGACCATCGACTGGCCGGTGTCGAGGCGCCGCTACTACCACACGGAAATTCCCGTATGGTACTGCACGAAATGCCGCAAGCCGCACGTGCCGCCTCCCGGGCCCTACTACCGCCCCTGGAAGGAGAAGCCACCCTTTGACGTATGCGAATCGTGCGGCGGCAAGGAGTTCGAGGGGGAGGAGCGCGTCTTCGACACCTGGATGGACTCTTCGAACAGCGCCATCTTCATCCTCAAGCGGTACGGGGAGGCCTTCTTTAAATCCGCCTACCCTTGCTCGATCCGACCCCAGGGGCGCGACATCGTCCGAACGTGGCTGCACTACACCACCCTGCGTGGCTTGCACCTCACAGGCCGGGCGCCGTTCGCACACGTGCTCATCCACGGGATGGGGATGGACGAACGCGGCCAGAAGATGAGCAAGTCCAAGGGCAACGTGGTCCTGCCCGACGTGGTGATCTCGAAGTTCGGGTCCGATGCGTTCCGGTTGCAGGCCGCCAGCGAGTCGCGGGTGGGCGACGACTTTCGCGTGAGTGAAGACCGGATCAAAGGAGCCCAGAAGTTCCTGACGAAACTCCACAACGTGGCTCGGTTCATCTCCGCGTTCCCGCGCCATGTCAGGGCACCGGACACGCTCCACGCGTCGGACGCGTGGATCCTGGCCGAGCTCGACGCGCTCATCGACCAGTCCAGGCGCGCCTACCAGGACTTCTCGTTCTTCGACGCCGCTACGGCCTTGCGCTCCTTTGTCTGGAACCTATTCGCCCCGCACTACCTGGAGCTTGCCAAGGCGCGCGCCTACGCCGGCGACGCGAGCGCCTTGTGGACGCTGCACGAGGCGGTCCGCGTGATCTTGCGTCTGCTTGCCCCCATCGCACCCGTGCTGCCCTGGGCGGTCTGGCGAGAGCTCTACGGGGGCGATGTGCACCTGGAGTTGCTCCCCGAGCCGGTGGGCCATGTGCGCCACGCCGAGGTGGGTGAGAGCCTAGTCGCGTTCAACTCGCAGATGTGGAAATTGAAGAAGGAACGCGGGCTCTCTTTTTCTGAGCCCCTCACGGGGGTGACCGTGCCACCCGACCTCGCGCCCTTCGAGGACGACCTGCGGGCGATGCACCGGATCACCGACTAAGCCTCGCGCTCGCTCGCGTCCTTGGCGGCCGGCCCGTCGGTCCCGGCCACGACCGGCCCGTGCCCCGGGCGCAGGAGCTGGCCCGGCGGGCGCGCCGTCCGGATCTCACCCTCGGCCATGATCTCGTCCCCGCGGACAAAGACCGCAGCGGGCATCACGGCGAAAAGCCCCTCAAAGGGGGTCCAGCCGCACTTCGAGTGCAGGGTGTCGGCACGAACGCGCTTGACGTCCCGCGGGTCGAACACGGCGAAATCCGCGTCGTACCCGACCGCGATCTGGCCCTTGGGCAGCCCATAGCGCTTGGCCGGGTTCCGGCACAGGACCTCCACGACCCGCTGGAGTTCGATCTGCTTGTAGAACACGCGCGCCATGAACATCGGCAGCATGGTCTCGACTCCGGGCACGCCCGCAGGCGCGTCGGCAAATGCCTCCGCTTTTTCGTCCGCGGTGTGGGGGGCGTGGTCGCTTGCCACGATGTCGACCTTGCCCGAGCCAATGGCGTCGAAGATGGCCTCCTGGTCCCCCTTGGAGCGCAACGGCGGGTTCGTCTTGGCCATCGCCGGGCGCGGGAGCCCGGTTACTTGCACGTCGAGCATCGCGTGGTGGGGCGTGGCCTCGATCGTCCCGGCAAACCCGTGGTTCTGTGCGGCCTCGAGTGCCTCGGCCGAAGAGATGTGCGCGAGGTTCATGGTGCGGGTGTCGAACTTGTCGCACAACCAGCGGATGGCGTTTGCCTCCGCCGCCGGGGGGCGGGCCTTGCCGTGGCCCTCGAGGTCGTCCGGACGTGCCGACTGGTCGATGGCCGCAGGGTCTTCCGCATGCACGCAGACGGGCAGGCCCGAGGCCGTCGCGCGCGAAACGATCATCTGTGCCTCGTCCAACGAGGGGTAGCCCTCGCTGCCCGTCGACCCCGCCAGGTAGACCTTGAACCCCACCGCGAGCTTGGCGGCGCTCTCGAAGTCCGTCGAGGGGTGAGCCTCGCAGAAGAGCCCGTAGTCCACGAGGGAGCGGTCGCGCAAGGCCGCCATCTTTGCGGTAAGGCCCGCCGACGTTCGGACGGCCGGGGTGGTGTTGGGCATCTCAAGGACCGTCGTCACCCCGCCGTAGACCGCCGCCGTGGAGCCGGTCCGGATGTCCTCCTTCTCGGTCATGCCCGGGTCGCGGAAGTGGACGTGGGCGTCCACCGCGCCGGGCAGGATGAGGTAGTGGCCGAAGTCAAGCGTGTAGTCCGCGTCGAGCTGTTTTGCGATGCGTACGATCCGTCCGTCGCGGACACCTACGCAGCAGCTCTCGGGGCCATCGGCCAGGAAGAACCGCCCGATGAAGACGACATCGAACTCCTTCCTCGCCACCAGCCCACCGCAAGGGTCAACCCGGCGAACGGTGCATAAAAGTTTGGAGGCGCCAGGCGCGCCCAGCGGATTGGGCCCGGCCGGCGGCCGCGCGAAAGGGCCAAGTAGCCCGCCTCGGATAGGCCCGGTGTCCCCATGACCCCCTCCGAGCCGCTGTCCTTTGACGAGATCCACTCGGTCCAACGCCACGAGCGGTCGACGCGCAGCCTCGCGAAGGTCCCGGTGGACTTCTACCGGCGGCTCTCCACCTACCTCACGGAGGCCAGGCGGGAATTGGAGGCGGAGTCGTCGAAGGGCCCGAGCCCGCGTGTCCTCCTCCTGCAGGGGCAGTTCAGGAACCTCGAGGAGACCGCCCGGGAGATCGTGCTCCTCCGGCTTCGCAAGGTCTCCGAGATGAGCTTCACGGTGGTTGAAGGGGGGTCCCTCAACGAACGTGTCCTCACCTCGGAGGAGCGCGAATTCGCAGTGGCTCTTGCGGCGATGATCGAGAAGGCGCGGGGGACGGCGCTCAAGGAGCCCACACCGGCGGAAGGCGGCCCCACCGCC
>CBEUCC010000132.1:0-5949 GCA_965541515.1 uncultured Thermoplasmata archaeon | reverse complement strand
ATCGAGGTCACGTTCGACATCGACGCCAACGGCATCCTCAATGTGTCGGCCAAGGACTTGGGGACCGGCAAGGAGCAGAAGATCGTCATCACCGCGAGCACGAACCTCTCGGAGGAGCAGATCAAGCAGAAGGTCAAGGACGCCGAGCAACACGCGGAGCAGGACATGGCCCAGCGCGCTGCGGCCGAGGCCCGCAACGCCGGGGAGTCGCTGCTCTACCAGGCCGAGAAGGACATGAAGGACTACGAGGGGAAGCTCGACGCCAAACTGGAGGCCGACTGCAAGGCAGCCCTCGACGGGCTGCGCAAGGCCATGGAGGGGCAGGACGACGCGGCGGTCAAGACCGCGCTGGAGGCTGCAAAAGGCTCCTACAGCGCGATGCTCCAGGACATGTACACCAAGGGTGTGCAAGCCCACGGCGAGGCCGGCGGCGAAGGCGCGCCGCCCGGCCAGACCGGTGAGGCCCCGCCGGCCCCGAAGGAGGAGAATGGTTCGCCGTCGGACACGGGCGCGGTCGACGCCGAGTACACGGTGGTCGACGACGACAAGTGAGGTCGTCGCGCGGCCTCCCCGCACCAGCCGCGCGCCTGCGGGGCCGGCCCCGCGTCCGTGTCGCGGGGCGGTGCCGGTTGGGCAGGCTGAAATACCGGGCCTCATGATGGCCACGCCAAGGAGTTGAGCCGCCCTTGGCGCCCAAGAAGGACTACTACCAGACCCTCGGGGTCGAGCGCAAGGCCAGCGTGGAGGAAATCAAGCGCGCCTTCCGCCGCCTGGCGAAGAAGTACCACCCCGACATGGCCAAGGGGGACAAGAAGGAGGCCGAGGAGCGGTTCAAGGACGTCTCCGAGGCCTACGAGGTGCTCGCCGACTCGGCCAAGCGGCAGCGGTACGACCGCGCAGGCTTCGCGGGCGTGAAACAGGAATTCGGCTCCCAGGGTTTCACCTGGGACAACTTCACGCATTTCGGGGACGTCTCGGACATCTTCGGGGACATTTTTGGGCGCCGGGGCGCGCCCTTCGCCGGCTCGGTGTTTGACACATTCTTCGCCGGCTCGGGACCGGGCGGCCGGGTCCGGGGTGGGCCGCGGCAGGGGGACCACCTACAAGTCGTCGTCCCGGTAACGCTGGCCGAAGCTGCGCGGGGTGTGGAGAAGCGGATCGCGATCCACAGGCACGAACCGTGCGGAGCGTGCCGCGGCTCAGGCGCCGCAAAGGGGACGCAGCCCGAGCGGTGCGGCAACTGCAGCGGAAGCGGGCAGGTCCGCCACCATACGCAGCGGGGCGTCGCGCGCATGGTGACGATCACGAGTTGCGTTCAGTGCGGCGGCACGGGGCAGGTGGTACGCGCTAGGTGCAACGAGTGCGAGGGGCGCGGGCTCATCGAGCACCGGCCCAAGATCGGCGTGAAGGTGCCGCCCGGCGTCGACATCGGGTCGAGGCTACGGATCCCGCAGGAGGGCGAGGCCGGGACCAACGGGGGCCCGCGCGGGAACCTCTACGTCCTCGTTGAGATCATCCCGGACCCCCGGTTCGAGCGCGAGGGTCCCCACCTCCACCACGAAGCCCGCGTGCCCTTCCCCGTCGCGGCGCTCGGTGGCGAAATCGAGGTCCCGACGATCCACGGGGACACCGCTCGCGTGAAGGTGCCGCGCGGGACCGCGGGCAACGCGCAGCTCCGGCTGCCCGGGCTTGGCATGCCACAAATGAACGGAGGCCACAAGGGCGACATGGTCGTCCACCTGGTGGTCGACGTGCCCAAGTCGCTGAGCAAGGAGGAGGAGGAGCTCCTCCGGCAGCTGGCTACACTCCGCGGGTGGCAAGTGGGAGGGCGCCGCGGCGTCTTCTCAAAGTTCCGCTAAGCGCCCAGTCGCGGCCATTGCGACCAAGACGAAAGTATAATTCACCCGCCCCGGCGTTGAGCGGGGCGTGGAAGGTGAGGCCGGCCCCCGCGAGGGCAGCGACCTGACCCTCGGGGAGAAGAGGCATTTCTTCCGGACGGTCCGGCGCCTCGGGTACGCCGTGATGGGCATCTTCATCGTGGCGATGATCTTCTTCGTGTGGTTCGACGAGGGGGGTTCCTTCGGAGGAGACACGGCGCCCGAGGCGTATATCCCCCTGCCTCAACTCATGTTCGCTTTGCTCTTCGGGGCTGTTCTGCTCAACATCACCGGTGCTGTGTTCGGCGCGCTCGAGATCCACGCGGCCTCGAGCGGGGAGCAACGCTACATCATCGCGCGGCACACCTACGTGACGGGCATCGCCACGACCGCGTTTGCGGCGTTCTTCTTGGTCGTGATCCTCGCGTTCACGCCCTACATCGACGACCAGATGGACTTCGAGCGCCAGCTTGAGCTCGGGTACAGCGCACCCCAGGGACGGATCTCGGCGCCGTTCAATGTCTCCTCCGACCCCACGGGCTCGAGCTACCTCAACTGGGTGGACATTAACGCGACCGAAGGCGGGCACTTCTCTGTCATGGTGTACTACCACGAGGACTATAGTGAGATCAACGACACCCTGAACGAGGACAAGGAACTCGTCTCGGCGTGGAACGTCTCATACTTCCACTTCGACCTTACAGATGCGCGTGTGGTGACGCTCCCGATCGCGAACAATTCGGACGTCCGAGGGACGGTCGAGACCCCGCTCGAGGCTCGGGCCTACTTCATCGTGGTGGACCGGAAAGAGGTCGACTCGGTGCGGATCCTGTACGAGCAGGACCGCGTGCTCGACCCCGGGTTCATCGACAGCGTGATTTGGCTGCTCATCGCAATCATGATTGTGAATGCATCGGCGGCGGTGTACAACCGGCACGTCCGCGAAAAGTTCCGCGCCTTCGGCGTCCGGAACTACTAGTCAGAACTGGACGACCTTGACCTCGCGGCTCGCGAGGTTCACGACGGGTACGCGTGCCGGGTCGGGGACTAGGTTCATCATCCGCTGGTAGTCGGTCTGGTCCTGCCAGGCCGAGTCGTGGATGAGCGTGACGGACTTGTACGCGCGCGCCCCCGTCAGGTGGACGTGGCCGGTAACGAAGATGTCCGGGACATCGTCCATCACGAGCCAGTCGCGCCGCTCCGGCGCGAGCGGGGTCTTGTCGCCGTAGATCGGGGCCAGGTGCCGCTTGGCGATGAGTGACTCCATCATGTCGAGCGGTCGGCGGTAGTTCATCCCGTGGATGTTGGTGACGAGGTCGTCGAAGCTGCGCCCGTGGTAGGCGGTGACGCGGACACCGTGCAACTCGAAGTCCGAGGGGTTTCCCACGAAGCGGACGTTTGAGTCGAACGCCCGGCGCGTGCGCTCCGGGAGCGCCGGTTGGGGCTCGGCCGGCCGGACGCCGTCGTGGTTGCCGGGAAGCAGGATGACCTCTATGTGGTCGGGAAGCCGTTTGAGGTAGTGGGCGAGCGTCGCGTACTGCTCCTCGAGGTCGCTGACCGAGAGCGCCTTCTCCTGGCCGGGGAAGATCCCCACGCCGTCCACGAGGTCGCCGGAGACGACCAGGTACTTCACGCGGCCGGCAAGCTCGTCCGAGTGGCCGCCCTTGTCGGCGAGCCACTCCATGAACGCGAGCCACCGCTCCTCGAGGAACGTCTTGGAGCCCACATGAATGTCCGAGATGAACGCCGCGCACACGTCCTCGCGCCCCCGTGTCTGCGGTCGGCCCGGCAGGACGCCCGGTCGCACGATCTCGTCGGCAAACAACGCAGGGTCGCTCCCTGAGGACATCGAGCCGACCACGAGCACGACCTCATCGTTGACGAGGTCGGTCGGCGCGGCCCCCTTCTTGCCGGCCACACAGTGGATCGAGCCGGTCTCGTCCTCGAGCTCGAAGTGGACGCGCCCGTTTGCGGCCCGGTGGACATCCCCGACCATGCCGATCGCGCGCACCCCCCCGCCGCGAGGTCGCAGCCGGGCGACCTCCCGGGCGCCGGCCGATTCGCGGCGCTGGCGCAGGAGCCGGCGCAGCCGTACGAGGCGGTCGCGGAAGTAGTGCGTAAAGTCCTCGAGTTTCCCCTCGCACAGGGACTCCCCCGTCGGGTCCTTCGTGACCTTGACATCGGAATCGACGTCGGCGGCAGGCCGGCGTGAGCGGGCCCGGGGGACAGCCTGTGTAACGGCGCTGGCCGGCGGCCCGCCAAGCACGGAGCGGACCCAGGTCTCGCTCACCGCAACGGGCGCGTCGTCGCTGTCCGTGAGGCGCCGGATGACCGCGGCAAGTGACGCCACCGGGTCGTCCGAGTGCTCGATCGCATCGACGGCGGGCGGCTCGGCGAGTGCTCCGGCCGATGCAATCGAGTGGACGATCCGATCGCGCATCGCATCCCGCGGTTCTAAGGGGCGGCGCGCCTTGAAAAAGTTGTTCCGCGACGGGCGCGACCCGGACCGCGCAAGGCCAAGCCTGGCTTGCGTCGGTTGCCCGGCGCAGTTATATAGCGCACCCTCGCTGCACCAACAGGTCGCTTCGAAAGTCGGAGCCACGCGATCCAAAGGAGAGCCGGCATGGGCACCTTTCGGGCGATACGCGAGAGTAGTATAGCTGGTCATTACGTGGGCTTGCCAAGTCTACAACCCGGGTTCAAATCCCGGCTCTCGCATCCCTGTGACGCCCCCGGCCGGCGGCAAGTCGGCGACCGGGACGCGCCGGCGGGACGGGGGTGACGCCTTGCTCCCGCTCCACCTCCTGGAGAAGTCCCTAGGCAGCCGCGTGGAGCTCACCCTGACGGGAGACCGTAAGGTCACTGGCTCGCTCGCGGGCTTCGACGAACACCTCAACGTGGTGCTCAGTGACGGAGCGGAGGTCTCGGGCGGAAAGGAGCGGCCGTTGGGGACCGTGGTCGTCCGTGGGAACCACGTGGTGAGCGTCGGGCTCGAGTGACCGGGGGGGCAAGGCCCGCATGAAGGCGGTAATCCTGGCGGGCGGGCTGGGCACCCGGATGCGCCCGCTCACCTACACCACCCCAAAGCCCTTGCTCCCGATCCTCAATGTGCCGATGCTCCAGCGGCTCATCGAGCGGCTACCGTCAGAGGTCGACGGCGTCGTTCTGGCGGTCAACTACCTGGCCGACCAGATCCGAGAGCACCTCGAGGCCCACCCCACCCGCATTCCGGTCGAGCTCGTGGAGGAGGCCGAGCCCCTGGGGACGGGGGGAGCGGTCAAGAACTTGGAGGCGACGCTGGGGGGCGAGGCGTTCTTCGTCCTCAACAGCGACGTGGTCTGCGGTGTCGACCTGGGTTCCATGCGGGACTTCCACCGCAAGGTTGGCGCGGTGGGCACGATCCACGTGTGGCCGGTTGAAGACCCCTCGCGCTACGGGGTGGTCGAACTCGGCGGTGCTTCGCAGGTCCTCAAGTTCACCGAGAAACCGGCTCCCGGCCGGGCCGCGACCAACCTCATCAATGCCGGCACCTACATCCTCGAGCCGGCGGTGCTGGCGCGCATCCCCGCAGGGCGGGCGGTATCCATGGAGCGCGAGGTGTTCCCGCTCTTTGCCGGGGCAGGCCTCTACGGCTTCCAGGCTGGGACCTTCTGGGTGGACGCGGGCAAGCCGCTCGACTACCTCGAGGCGCACCGGCTGCTTATGGAGGACGACCCCGCAAGCTTCGCGCCCCCCGCGGTCCACGGTGTGACCGTAGTGCCGCCGTCGCTCGTGCCCCCCACGGCCCGCCTCGAGGCAGGGGCGACGGTCGGCCCCAACGCGTGCTTGGGCGCGGGCGTGCATGTGGCCCGGGGCGCGCGGGTATCGAACAGCGTGCTGCTCGACGGCGCGCGCGTAGGCGAGGGCGCCGTCCTTGACCATGCAGTCGTGGGGAAGGGCGCGGCAGTTGGGGCCGGCGCGCGCTTGGCCCCGGGGACGGTCGTGGCCGACGGCGTTTCGGTGGAGCCGGGCCGCTCGACAGGCGAGTTCGAGTCGGTGGACACTGCCGAGCGTGGCGGCTAGGCAGGCGGTT
>CBEUCC010000131.1:0-5955 GCA_965541515.1 uncultured Thermoplasmata archaeon | reverse complement strand
TCGTGAAAATGCCGGACCGGTTCGTCGCGGTAACGACCGAACCGCGGATGGTGGCGCCGTACACATGGTCCAGGAAAAGCGCGTTCCACGCCGTCGTGTAAACGCTCGAGCCGTCAACGGTGAGGTTCCGGACGTTCGTAAACTGGGCGCGGCCGGCCACATGCACGCCCGTGAGCGTGAGGCGTTCTGCTTCGGAGGCGTAGACCGGCCCGTCGATGTCCAAGTCCGCGAGCGTAAGGTCAGCCGCGCCCCGCACGAAGACGCCGCCTGCGAGCGTGGCGTTGCGTATCCCACCGCCGTTCGACCCGTTGAACCAGGCCGAGATCGAGCCGGCTGCGGTCAGGTTGACCCCGTCCAACACGACCCCGTCGGTTCCGCGCACGAAGGCGAACGCATACGGGCCCCCCACAACCGGGCCCGTGGGCGCCGGGTCGTGGAAGAACGCGAGCACGGGCACCCCGTCCACCGTGTTTCCCTGCCGGAGGTCGACGTCATATGTGGTTTCCGTCAACACGCTGCCTGGGGCGACCACGAACGACGCCCCATTCACAAGGCGCGTGTTGCGCACGACGGCCGGGTCCCCGAAGCCCCCGAGCGCGAGCAGGCCCCCGTCCACCGTAACGTTGTCCACCATGAACAGCGACTGCTGCGCGATCTTCAGGACCCCCGACCCGAAGGTTGAGTTGGCCAGCACGATCCCCGTCTCGAGGGCCTCCAGCGTTGCGGTCGCGTTCCCCACCACGAGTCCCGCGGCCGCCACGCCCGTGCAATTGTCGATCGCGATGCCGGTCCGCACCGGGATGCCCGGCCCGGGCCCTACCGTGACGTTCGCCAAGCGGATGTCGGTCGAATCGTAGAGGCGGAGAGCGTCAGTATAGCCCACGACCACGAGGTCCTGCACCCACAGACCCCGCGATGTGTGCACCTCCAGTGCGCTCTGCGCACCCGCGCTCCCCCCATCCATCCGGCCCCCGACGATCGAGACGTTCTGCGACCTCTCAACCAAGAGCCGGGACCGGACCGCTTCCAGCTCGAGCAGCGTGATGTCACTCGACCGGTCCAGCCACACGCCCGTCCCTGAAACGACCGCGTTCACCCGCGACAGGGTGATGTTGTCAGACTCGTCGATTCTTAGCCCACTGTAGCGGTCATCAACCGTCAGGTTCTCCACCTGCAGGTTGCCGCTCGTCTGCCGCACGTGGACGGCCCAGCCGCCGCTGCCGTTGAACCGCACGTTGGAAAGCTCGAGCGG
Source organism: uncultured Thermoplasmata archaeon (assembly GCA_965541515.1). Lineage (GTDB taxonomy): Archaea > Thermoplasmatota > DTKX01 > DTKX01 > DATEUP01 > DATEUP01. The sequence continues at coordinate 4,703 of CBEUCC010000131.1, read as the reverse complement.
GACCCCGAGGGCGTCCACATCGATGCCCACGCCGAACGCGTCGAAGCTGGCGTTGTGGATGGATGACGCGATCGCGGTGGAGTTGAAGTACAGGCCGCCCCACCAGAGGGTCGTACTGTTCGAAGTGAGACGCACGGGGCTCGCGGCGGTCCCCAGAACATCCAGTCCGCCCTGGACCCGCAGGACCATGCCCGGTCCCGCGCGGACGGTCACGCCCGGGCCGACTGTTAGCGTCGCGTTCGTCCCGACGGTTAGGTGGCCCTCTAGATAGTACGGCGACCCCGCGGCGTCCCACGTCGTGTCGTTGGTGAGCGTGCCGCCGGGAACCGTCGTGTAAGCCGCCGCCGACGGCGCAAGGAGGAGAACCGTGGCGGCCGCGCCCAAGAGCGCCACCACGAGGAGTATTCGGTATGTCCCCCGCCGCATGGAAGCCTCGCCTGGAAGGTGGCGCCGCCTGCTATTGATGTTTGCGTCGCCGCGCCCGCCTGGCTCACCACCTTTGGCGCAGCGCGCGCGGGGGCTTCCTCACCCGCCGACCACGTCGTGCTGCCCCGGAAGCACGGGTCCCTGCTCACGAGTTTGGCCCCATAGTCCCGCGCGACCGCTAGCATGACGGCGTCCGCCAGGCTCGCGTTGCGCTCGGCCCGGCGCAGTTCCATGAGCAGAATACCGGCCGCACCTGCCGAGTCCGCCGAGATCTGCACCACTTCGCTCGCCGCCTCCACCCCCGCCAGCGCGCGGACGATCTCTTCCCCCCGCCCCTCGCGCGCGAGCTTTGCCGCGATCTCGGCGAGGGCGAGGTCGACCGTGATGAGGCGCACCCCCGCGTCCTCGAGGTACTTCCTGGCCAGCCGCCCGCCCGGCGCCGTGGCGTGGAGGACCTCCCACCAGGCCCACGTGTCGAAGACGACCGCTCTACTCGTCAGCCCACAACCCCTCCGCATGGCGGTCGACCGGCCCGTGGCGGCCGAGCTTCCGGAGCACGCCGAGCGCCGCGCTCCTCCCCGGGACGCTGACCCCAATCCGGAGCGGCACACCGGCACGGATGCCGAGGCGCTTCACGAACTCTGCCGGCAGGAAAAGCGCGAGGCTGCCGCCGATCCGCTTGGGCACTACGGTTGCCTCGCGAGGTTCGGGCACGACAGACGCACGTCCGAGCGGGAATTTAACATCATTGTTTAATCCCACTCCGGGAGCGCCCCGTGGAGCTTGAATGGCCGGGCCCGCTCCGGTTCCCAAGCCACTTGCGTCCGCCACTTTGACCACGGAAATGACGCCGGGGGCGCTCCCTTGATCCATTCATGATAGCCATCGCGCGACGCTCGCTCCCTCAGGCTCTGCGTCATTCGCCTCCCGCCCCTCTCAACTTCCCAACCTGAGCGACCCCTCCCCCCACCATGTTATATCCCGGGCCGCGCAGAGAGAGGGTCGGGTAACCTCGCGTGCGCGCCCCCCGTGTCGTTGCGGCCACGGCGATCTTCGCCCTTGCCGCCCTCACCCTCGGTGCGCTCGCCGCTGCCGGTGCGCCCAACCTCACCATCACCGCCCCCGCGGGCGCGCTCGTGTACACCCCTCTCAACACCTCCACGCTGTCGGGCGCCGTGGACCCCGCCGGCTCCGCCCTGTCGCTAGACGGCGGCCCCGACTTCTCGGACGGCTCAGGCGCCTTCTCCCTGACCCTCTCCCTCACCGAAGGGGCCAACAACTTCTCGCTCCAGGCCACCGACTCGCTCGGTGAGAGCGCGTGGTTCAACTTCACGGTGGTGGCGGACTTCACGCCCCCCAACATCACGATCGCCGAGCCGCCCGAGGTCGAGACCATCACTAACGCGCCCACGGTCCCGGTCGAGGGCCACGTCGACGACGCGAACGGCGTCGCGTTCATGATCCTGAATGGCGTCGTCCTCACGCTCGACGCCGAGGGGAACTTCTCCCTCAATTACAGGCTCACGGACGGCCTCAACGTGCTCCTCTTTGAGGCGCAGGACCTCGCGAGAAACGACGCCACCCTCGTCCGTACCGTCACCTACGACCGATACGCCCCCTTCCTCCTGGTCGATGCCCCCGTCGACGGCCTGCGTACCAAATCCACGGCGGTCACGGTCATCGGGCGGACCGAACGGGACGCCCGCGTCACGGTCAACGGTGACCAGGCCCCGGTGGACCCCCTCGTCGGGTCCTTCGCCCTCAACATCACGTTGCTTGACCTCTCCGGCGAGACGGAGAACCGGATCGTCATCCGCGCGACCGACCGCGCGGGGAACATCGCGTTTGCATACCGCTCGGTCACGGTCGACACGCTCGCCCCGTCGATCGAGTTGGATATCGACCCCGTGACCCGCGCGAAGATCGAGGGCGGCACCCCGCTCAACGCGAGCTCCCTCACGCTGCGCGGCTCGACCGACACGCTCGACGCGACCGTCGAGGTAAACGGGGAGGTCGTCCCGCTCGAGGTGCTCTCCTTCGAGATCACTGTCCTGCTCCACGAAGGGACCAACATCATCCTGATTCTCGCGAGCGACGACCTGGAGAACCAACGAACCTTGAGGCTGATAGTCGTCCGCGACTCCACGCCCCCGACGCTCACGATGAGCTCCCCCGCAACCCCGTCGATGCGCACGAGCAGCCGCATGTTCACCATCGAGGGGACCGTGGGTGGCGGCCCGGACGTCGTCGTTTTCGTGCGCTTCATTGACCAGGGCGGCGCCATCATCGAGGGCATCGTGTTCCCGCCCAAGCCCACGCCCGACTCGTTCCCCTTCGAGTACGAACTCGTCCTCTACGCCGACGGGGAGGCGCACGAAGTCACCGTAGAGGCCGTCGACGAGGCCGGGAACCGCGTCGCGTTAGCCTTCACCTACACCGTCATCACGGCCATACCGTCACTCTCGCTCGACCCCCTGCCCTCGACCGTCTCGCAGACCGGGTTCTGGGTCAATGGGACCACCTCCGCCCAGGTCGAAACGGTGCGGGTAAACGGGGAGGGCTTTCCCGTCGTGGACGGGATGTTTGCCGTGTGGTGGGAACTCCCCGCCAGCACCGGCGTCTACACGGTCACCGTCGTCGTTGCCGACGACGTCGGGAATGAGAACCGGCGCGACATCGAGGTTACGCTCCACCTGCCGCCGTTGCCCGATTCTGTCACCCTAAGGGTCGACGGCGCGTCGGTCGAACACGTGGAGGCGGGCGTCCCGGTGCGCCTCTCGCTCGATGGCGGGCTCGCCCCCGGCGTTACGGTCGTATGGAGCGTAGACGGCGAAGTCGTGGGTGCCGGGCAGGAGCTGGACATCACGCTCAGTGCGGGTGACCATACCGTGGGGGTCCTTCTCTCCAACGGTGGGCAGACCGAAACGTACACGTTCACGCTGCACGCTGGAACGTCAGGCGGGCTGCCCGGAGCGTCCGGCGGCGGCGAAATGGCGATCGTTGCGCTGATGACCGCCGGCGTGGGCGCCGCAATCGCATTGGCCTTTGTCGTGCGCGAACGGCGCAGGCGCGGGCCCTGATCCTCGCGGTCCCTCCCTCGCTACTTGCGTCCGCCACGTTGACCACGGAAACAACGGCGGGGGCGCTTCCTTAGCCCATGCATGATAGCCATCGTGCGACCCTTCCACCCTCACGTCGGCCAGCATTCGCTCCACCCCCCCCCCCTCGTCGACCCTCTTAGCCCGGGCCCGCGCGCCCCCCCGAGCCTGGCCCCGCTGGCCCGGGCCAACGTTTAAGCGGGCGGGCGACTCTCGCTCGCACTCCATACAGGAGGCACTTGAAATGGCATATCTTATCGTGAAAAGCATTGTGCAGGACCATGCGAAATGGAAGTCCGTGTTTGACGGGGAGGCCGAGCGGCGAAAGGCCGCCGGGTCCAAGGGCGGAATGGTGCTGCGCAACAGCCAGAACCCGAACGACCTAACGGTCCTCCTCGAGTGGGACACCCTCGAGCGGGCGCGAGCGTTTGCCGAGTCGCCGGAACTCAAGACCGTGATGGCGGAGGCGGGCGTCGTCGGGAAGCCGGAGATCGGGTTCTTCGACGATTCGAGCCAGGTGACCGTCTAGCTGGGCGGGGGCCCCGGCCCCGGGGCAGGCCAACAGTCCGCCGCCCGTTGTAGGAAGTCCGCGACCGACCGCCTGTGCCGCGCCACCGCTCCCCGCAGCCTGCGTGCAACCGCGTGGCCCCGCTGACCTTCGCTCCCCTCCCCCCTCAAGCCTATTAACCGGGGCCGGCCCTCCCGCTCCTACCCCCGGGGGGAATCCCTCATGCGACACCGCCTCAACGCCGCCGCCGCGTGCGCCCTGCTCCTGACCGCCCCGCTCTTCGCCGTGCTGCTCGCGGCGCCTGTCGCCGCCATACCGCCGCCCACCGTAGGTGCGGTCGTGACGCTCTCCAACCCGTTCAACAACACCACCGAACTCCGGGTGGCCCATGCCGACTCCGGCGACGCGGTCGCCGCGTGGTTCGAGAACAATGGTTCCGAGTACACCGTCTGGTCGGCACGCTTCTCGCCCGCCACAGGATGGTCGATGGCCCACCTCCATTTCGCCCAGAGTTCTCAGGTCAGAGGCCTCCGGCTCGACATCGACGCCGGCGGCAACGCCAGCCTCGTGTGGCTCAAGTCGTCGGCGCCGCGCGCCGTCTGGTACGGGTTGTCCCCGGCGGGCGGCTCGCCTCTGCCCGCGCTGCTTGTGGCCAACGTGACCGCGCAATT
>CBEUCC010000130.1:0-6226 GCA_965541515.1 uncultured Thermoplasmata archaeon | reverse complement strand
CCCCGTTACTGTCGAGGTACCGCGTGCCCGAATCCTGGATCGTCGTTGTGTTGATCACTGTGGTGTCGTTCCAGGCCACCCAGAATTCGGCCGGGAAGTACCGGTCGTTCGCGGCAACCAGCCACTCGGACTCGTTGACGCTGTTGAATGGCACGCCGCCAAGAGTCCCGTCATACGTGACGTTCTGGTGGATGCGCACCGCCTGGACCGTCTCGCCGTCGCCGCTGGTCGCGTCTTGCGTGTCGCCTGAGCTCGAATTGTAGGCGGCGGCACCAAAGGTGCCGGCCAGGCCCCCCTCGTAGTAGCCGGTGCCCGACGCCCGGAGGTCCGTCAGGTTCGCCTCGATGACCGTGACCGCGTACTCCGTGAGGTTGATGACGCTCCGTACCCCGCCGGGGCTGGAGCTGTCGATCGTGCCGGTCCCCCTCGCCTTGAAGTCGATCGGCCACAGCGTTGGGTTCACGCGGCCCCACGTCTCGTTCCAGGCCAGGGCGTCGAACGTCTGGTTGGTGACCGTGGTGCCATCCCCGGAGACCTCCACCAGGCTCGAGGAGCCGCTGCCCCGAAACGCGTGCGAGATCAGTCCCCCGGCCACGAGCCAAACCTCCTGGCCCCGCGACTCGGTCGTCGCGTTGTAGATGCCAAATGGCCCCTGCTCGAGCTCGACGACGCCGTACCGCAGGTCCGCCTGGCCGGACGAGCCGGAAAAGGGCGCGGGGACGACCGTCCGGCTTGCGACCTCGGTGCCGTTGTAGTACACGTGCACGGCCGTGGGCTTCGATGGGCCGAGCGTGGACGCATCGAGCGCCGCGCGGTATGCGCCGCCGGCCAGCGTATCGAGTCCCTGCCCGACCGCGAACTCCTGCGCCGACCCGCCCTCCACCTGGAGCGTCACGCGGATCAGCGCCGCGTCGAGCGTCGGGGCGCCGCGGATGGTGTATGCGTTCTGCCCGGTCCAGTCGACCGCGACGGTGAGGCCCGCGGCCACCGTCACGTTGATTGAGACCTCCCCGCACGCGCCGTCCTGGTCGCACGCGTGGAACGTCGCCGTGTATGTTCCCGGTTGCCCGTAGGTGTGCACGGTCGCCCCGCGGGTCGCATTCACGAAGGGCTCGGTGCCGTCCCCGAAGTCCCACTCGTAGCGAGCGATCGACCCGTCGGCGTCGTGGCCCGACCCGATGAATGTGACTTCCTGGCCCGCCACGACCTCGCCCTCGGGCTCGAGGCGCGCCTGCGCTTGGGGCGTCTCGTTGGGAACGACCCCGAAGCAACCTGTCACGGAGACGGCCAACAACAAGGCTACACTGAGAGCGGCGACACGGCCCATGTGGGCCGTGCAGGCCCGGGCCCCCCCAAAAGGGCTTCGGATTGGCTTACTGCGTGAAGGTCTCGCCTTTCTCGAAGTTCTCCTTCACGTAAGAGATGACCACGTCCCGGTTCTTGCGCAGGTGCGACTCGAACCAGACCTTCACGACCCCGGCGATGACATTCCACACCTTCTCGAAGTTGAGGCGCTCAATGTCCCCGTCGAAGAGGATCTGCTGTGAGAAGATCCGCTTCCAGCCGCTGTACTTGTAGTACTGCTCGCCCTCGCAGAACTCGAAGACGACACGCAGCCGCGTGGAGCCCTCCTTTTGGTAGTAGAACGCCTTGAGCGCGTCGCCGACCCGGCCCTGCGCCTGCGTCCGGTCGATGAGGTTGACGCTGTTGACGAGTGCGTAGTTGAAGTTCTCTTTGAGCTGCCACTTCTCCGGGAACTCCTCGAAGCTGGCGAAGACCGACGGAGAGGGCTCCATCGTGTAGTGCACGTCGATGTTCTTGAACCGGATCCAAATCTGCCAGAAGTTCTCGATCAAGGACCGGGTCAGCTTTTGCCGCTTGGCCGACAACTTGCTGACGTCCTCGGAAACTTCCTCCGCCATGGAGGACAGTTCCTTGTCTAATTGCTCAAAAAGGTCGCTCCCCATCCGCTACCCCGGGCGAGCAAAGTCCAGTAGAGATAAAGACCTTTGGGTGGGCGGCCAGACGACCAATTCTAGGCCTCCGTTTCGCGTGGAAAACGCGCGATTGGGGCGCCCGAACTCGCGCGTCGGCCGCGGACGGCTTCACGCGGTTGGCGCGTTCCCAGACGGAGCGTCCGCGCCCTTGAGCGCGGCCTCCACGGCGTGCAAGAGCTCCTCCAGGGTGAACGGTTTCTGCACGAACCCGACGGCGCCGGCCTCGACGGACGCACGGCGCGCGTGCAAATCGGCGCTCGAGAAGATGACGAGGGTTCCCTTGCTCATCTCCAGGATCTCCCGCGTGGCTTCGACGCCGCTCTTGACCGGCATGCGCTGGTCCATGATGACGACATCGGGCTTCTCTTTCAACGACCGGAAGACCGATACGGCCTCCTCGCCGTTGTATGCGATCCCCACGACATTGTGGCCGTGGAGCTTGAGGAAGTCCGTGTAAATCTCGTCGTCGACGAGCAGGATGTTTGCCATCCGAACTTCCGGCCGCCTAATGGCCGCGAAAAGCACAAAAGCGTTTGGCAACCACTCGCGGGGGCGGCGCGGGCGCCCGGGCCGGCGGCCGGGCAGCGAGGGCGGCCGACGCGCGCCCCCCCGGGGGGCCCAGGGCCCCACGGGCCGATGAGGCCGGGGCAGAGCCGGGCCCAACGCCGCGGGCAAACCGCTCGACCAGCCAGGGAGCAAGGCCGGGGTTTTGCCGGCCTGGTTTATATATGGCAGGCGTTTACTTTCGTCGCACGGGTGTAAACAATGCACCTGTGGGATGCACACGGGCCCCGCAAGGGGCCAAAAACCAGTCGAAAGTGATGGGATGGAAGGAAGTAGGGGCTGCTTGGAATGGACAGCGTGAGCGTGACAAAGAGCATCCGGGTGTCGCCCGAGATGGCCACGATGATGGACAACCTCATCGAGGCCGGGGAATTCTCGACGACCTCGGAACTGATCCTTGACGCACTCGCGCAGTTCCTGGAGCGCTTTGAAGTGGACGCGGACACCCGCATCCTCCGACTGAAAGTCCCGTTGGAGGTCGAGCGGCGCCTGGAGGCGCTGGCTTCGGCCGGCGACGGGCCCGGGGTCGAAGTGGCGGCTGCGCGCGTGCTGCGCGAGTTCACGAGGGAACGCCTGCGGGCGCTCGTCGCGGACAACCAGGAGTTCGACGAGATGGTTCAGAAACTGCGCAAACGCGAACTGGACCATGTCGCCGCGCGCGCCCGCCAGGGCGCGGCAGGCAAGTGACCTTGTCAGAAGGGATGGAACAGCAACCATGGCGGGGGGCCTGGCCCCCCGCCGCCTCCCGACCTCCTGCGCCGCCCGGACCGACGCCGATGACTGGCGGGCGGTGGAACCATGCAATATGTCGTCGAGAAGGTCCAGGGAAGGAATTTCGGAAAGGCGAGCGACCGGGCACCGGCCCCCCAAGCGGGGCGCCGAATCCTGGTCGTCGGCGTCGGCGGCGCTGGGTGCGCCGCGGTGGAGTGGGTTCGAGAAGAATGTCCAGAAGCGGCCACGCTGGCGGTGAACACTGACCGGATCTCGCTTGAGTTCCACCAGTGTGACACCAAGGTGCTCCTCGGGGAATCCGTATTCCATGGGCGCGGGGCCCTCGGGCACGCCGAAGCCGCCGAAAGGGCTGCAACGGACGCCCGAGACCAGATGGCCTCCCGGCTGACGGGGTACGACGTCGTGGCGATCCTCACCTCCCTTGGCGGTGGCACGGGCGCGGGGGTCGCGCCCGTCGTGGCAGCCCAGGCCCGTCATCGCTGTGGTCACGGTCCCCTTCCGCGCCGAGCGGTCCCGCAGGGCGCGCGCGTTGAAAGCGCTCGGCCTGCTCCGCGAGCGTGCCCACACGACCATTCTCATCGACAGTGAAGCGCTGCTCCCGGTGGCGGGCCACCTGCCCATCAACCAGGCGCTGGCCATGCTCGACTACTTCATGGCGGAGGTGCCCCGCTCGCTCGTGCGCGTCGAGCACAAGGCGCGGCCCCTAGTACTGGCGGGGGGGCTTGGCACCCTGTCCTACCATGAGTGGGAGGCGGGCGAGTCCGAGTCGCCGCGCCCCCTCGTCATGATGGCCCACGCGGGCGCGCCGGCCACGCTCTCGCTCCTGCACGTGGACGCCCACTCAGGGCACGGCCCGCAGGCGGCGGACCGGCTCGCCGCGCGGATGGCCAAGGCGCTCTCGGCCAAGCACGACCCCCACTCGGTCCATGTGACGGTGCGCCACGACCCCGAGATGGCGCAGGGCGGTCGCGCCCTCGCGCTCCTTACGGGGATCGAGTCGTTCGAGGGCCACGAGCCCGCGGCGCCCGACGTGACGCTCCAGCCGACGAGCATCTTCGCCGCGGTGACGGCGCCGCCGGTACCCGAGGCGCCAAGCGCGGCCGATGCGGACCCCGCCAAGGAGCCACCTGCGGGCGGCCCCCTGCCCACGCCGTGAGTTTCCGAACGGGTTATTGCGCGCCCGGCCTCTGGCTGGCGCCGTGAAACTCGTCCTGTGGACGCGCGACGACCCCGCGAGCCTGGGGGCCGTCGAGGCGCTCCGGTCGGCCGGCCGCTTCGAGGCGACCGGCCCGGCGCCCGGCACGGCGCTCGACGGGGGGTCGGGCGCGCTGCTCATGGAGGTGGAGGGGTCACTCCTTGCAGCCGACTACATCGAGCGGCGGGCCGAGGCGGTGGCTGGGGCCCCCGTGAGCCGCGTACTCTTCCTCTCGAAGCACAGCGCGTCCTCCGGCAAGCGCAGCTTCACGGTGCACTCCCTGGGCAACCTAGGGGAGGCGGCGCGCTACGGGGGACTGCCGCGCCACCTGGTGCCCCCGGACCCGGAGGCGGCCACGGCGCTCCTGCGCGCGCTCTGGGACGCGGCCCCCGGCGTGGGGTCGACCGCCACCTTCGAGGCTACGCACCACGGCCCCGTGCTCGAGGTTCCGGCGCTCTTTGCAGAGGTCGGCTCGACACTCGACGACTGGAAGAGCGCCGAGCTTTGCGCCGAGCTTGCCCGGGCGGTCGCGGGCGCGTGGTTGCCGCTGCCCGACCAGGCTCCGGGTGGGGAAGCGGTGGCCGGTGTCGGCGGTGGGCACTACCACCCCAAACACACGGACTTCGCCCGGCGGACCGGGACGGGCGTGGGCCACCTCGTCCCCGACCACGCCGTCAAGGGTACGGACGACGCGACACTGGAGGCCGCGATCGCGCAGACCCGCGCGCGGCGCGTGCTGCTCGACCCGCGGTCGCTCTCAGCCAGCCAGCAGGCGCGCGTGCGCCAGGCCGCCGCCCGCCAGGGGGCCCCCGTGGAGGACCTGCCCGGTAGCACATTGCCCCCGGGAAATGTTTAACTGCCCGCCGCCGATGCGCCGGGCCTAGGATCCCACTTACGCGTGGTGAGAATATGCTGAAGGAGTGCAAAGATCACGGATACTTCCGACAACAGACGTGCCCTGATTGCGACGACCGCGGAAAGTTCCTCATGAGCGACCGGGAGCTCAACTCCCTGTCGCGTATGATGGCAGGGACGCTGCGCCACTTCCCCGACCGGTTCGACCTCAACATGGACGACCGCGGATGGGTCAACCTCTTCGACATGGTCGACGCGTTCCGCGACGCCCGCGACGACCTGCACTGGCTCCGACCGCGCCACATCCAGGCCGTGGTCGAATCCGACGAGAAAGGCCGCTACGAGGTCGACGGCGACATGATCCGCGCCACCTACGCCCACTCGGTCGACATCCAACTCGACCTGCCGACAGACGACGTCCCGGACACCCTGTTCTTCCCCTGCACGGAGGAGGAGTCGGGCCACCTGCTCAGCGACGGCCTGCGCCCCACCGACCGGCGCTACGTGCACCTCTCGAGGACGTACCGCAACGCGTGGGAAGCGGGCAGCGGCCGCATCGACGCCCCAACGATCCTGGAGGTCGACGTGCGGGCGGCCGAAAAGGACGGCCTCGAGGTCATGCACGCGGCCTCGACGGTGTACCTCATCGACGAGGTCCCGGGGAAGTACCTGGGCACCGCGCCTGTCGAGGAGATCTCGGACGAGGAGAAGGAAGAGATCCGCGCGCGGACGCGGCCAGAGCCCCGTGGACGCGACCGCCGGGGCGGGCGCGAAAGGGACGGCGGGGGCCGGGACGAGAAGGGCGGCCGGGACGAGAAGGGCGGCCGAGACGAGAAGGGCGGCCGGGACGAGAAGGGCGGCCGGGACGAGAAGGGCGGCCGGG
>CBEUCC010000129.1:0-6302 GCA_965541515.1 uncultured Thermoplasmata archaeon | reverse complement strand
CACCAATTCATGATCATGAAATCAACCACAAGCGCAACTTCGACGACTACCTCCAGATCGCCCTCCTCCTCCCGGTCCTTGGCTTCCTCCCGGCGATCATCACGTGGAAATGTATCGAGGTCGCGCTCGCGGGGCAATGGGACCTCAGCTACCTGCCCGGGCTGGCGGCGGCGTGGGTCATTCCAGGGTGGCTTGTGGGGTGGATGTGGGTGGCGGGGCGGGTAGGGCGTTCCCGCTGACCCCCCCATGGCGGCGGGCACGCGGGGTTGCGTTGGGGGAGGCGCGCGCCCCAAGCGGCCAGGCCCCACCCATGAGGTTGAGGGGGGCACAGCGAGAGAAGCGGGGGAGGGGGCGGAATGGGCAAGTGAAGTCGTGCCTGAGGTGCGTGTGAGACTCGTGAATGCACCCATGTTCCTCGCGATGCCAAGCACCGCTTGCCAAGGCCCTCCGTGGCTTAACCCGGAACAATCCGGAAGCTCTGATATTTCCGATCCTTGGCGGGCTCGATTGTATATATCGGGTTTTCCTATGAACTCCCCGGGGGGCGAGATTGCCAGCACCAAGCTCACACGCGACGCCTTCGCCCAAGGCCATGCTTGCACGACGCCGAAGCCAACGACCGCCGTCGCCTAAGGGACGCTCCAACCGGAAGCTCGAGCCGAGGTATGGGCCGCGGTTCCTCGCAAACTTCTCTCTGGAATTCGCGCAGTGGGCCATTCGACAGAATCCCGTGCGGGGCATTGTCTATGACCCCTTTCTGGGTTCGGGAACCGCAATGCTTGCTGCACAAGAATCGAGCCGGGATTCAGAGGGCCACGAACTGAATCCTGCTTGGGCGATCTACGCCCGTGCACGACTTACCCCATTCGAAGGCGGTTTTGATACGGAAATGCGAGAAGCGCTGTGGGAAGGTCTTGCAGAATCTGGCGCCACTTCAAGCGCATTGCGTACACTCTTCCAGCGGGGAATCAGGGCACTTCCGCGGGAGGCCACAGACCCAAGCCTAATGGCTGCCGCCGCCGTCCTCGCGTCCTACCGTGAGCAGTGCGTATCTTCGCAGGGGACAAACCACTCATGGCCAACTTTCAGCAGACCTGCGCCGCCCATCAACATCGACCCGAAGCGAGCGAGCGCGGCTCTCGAGAGGCTGATCGTGCATTCTCGATGGCTTGGAAAGAACCACAAACCGCGGAAAGTTGCTCGAGTCCGCATCGCGGACAGCAGGGACCAGTCTCATCCTAAAGAAGACGTTGGGATGATCCTGACGTCGCCTCCGTACCTTTCTCGCCTAGATTACATCGCCTATTCGGAGCCGGAGCTCGAACTCCTGCGCCATTTGGGCCTTCTGGTCGAAGATGTTCGAACATTGCGAAAGAGGCAGGTTGGATCCGTTTTGACGTCTGGTGTCAACATAGAACCGGACAGCCTACCTCCCCGAGCTAGTGCGCTCGTAAAGCGGGTGGAGAAGCACTCGAGCAAGGGGAGCCGAAGCTATTACTCCAAGTTCATCGCCGCCTACCTGAAGGATCTTTCGGACCTTGCCGTAGGCCTACAGATCTCGTCGCGGTCAGATGCGAGTGCTTGGTTGGTCATTCAGGATAGCTGGTACAAGGACTTCCGCATACCCACGGGGGCACTTTGCGTCGAAGCGTTTGTCTCCGCTGGTTGGAGGTGCGCTCGCCGATGGCGATATCAGGCGGGGCCCACACTTAGCAGCCTAAGCGGACGAACCCATGGTTGGCGGGAAAGCTCGCCTCTATTCGAAAGCGTAATGGCGTTCGAAAAGGGGGCGGCCTAGTGGCGAAGGATTTACAGATCCCAATTCGTGTGCATCCCGAGATCCTAAAGATACTGGGCCAGTACTTGGTCATTGACAGCGTTAGGGCCGCCTCGGAACTGGTCAAGAACAGCTATGACGCGGATGCGACCGAAGTAGTCTTGGAATTCACGGATGATGGGGAACGCGAGATTTCCATTCAGGATAATGGAACTGGGATGACCCCCTCGGAGATCCGCAATGGCTGGCTCCAGATTGGAACGCCAATGAAACGGCGGCGAAAGATCAGTAGGCGGTTCGGAAGGCCGATGTCTGGCTCCATGGGGATTGGTCGCCTGGCCGCATTCTCGCTGGGGGAGCAGGTTGTTCTCGAAACAGGCGTGAATCGAAACAACTGGTACCGGGTAACTCTCGATCTTCCAAAACTGCTCAAGTTTTCGGATTTCGCCAGATTGAAAGCCCAGGCCCGGATAATGCAAACCGCTCCCGCCGAGCATGGCACGATTGTGCGAGTGAAGAAGCCCCGGTGGTGGCCCGACAAGGACGAAGTCGATGCTCTCAAGTTACGACTCGCGATGATCCGGGGGCCGGATGAGGTTCAGGATTTCAAGGTGTTCCTAGCACACTCGGGGGTCAAGGAGGAACTGGGACTCGAGGAAGCTCTGCCAGTGCCGCCACTAGTTCTCAGTGGCCGAGTGCTTCCCAATGGAAAAGCCAGGTACGAAATCAAGGCCGAGAACGCCCTTTATGAAGGCGAGGAATCGATACGGGAAGATGGATGGACAAAAACCTCGAAGGAATCATATGGGAACCTAGACGGGGTCGAGATAGAAGCTCGATGGTATCCGCGCGGCGATCGTCCATCCGTTGAGTACTGGCGAACGACCGTTCCGCGAGATACGCTTGCGGAGACCGCCGGTGTTCGCGTCTACCGTGACGGGATTCGAGTTCTTCCCTATGGTGAAAAGGGAAACGACTGGCTTCGTCTCGAGAAGAAGTACGTAGCGGCAGGAGCGCGAGAACGACGTGCTAGACCCGGAAACGTCGTCGGTTGGGTCCTCATTACGCGCGAGAGAAACCCAGGACTAGAAGACACGGCCAACAGAGACGGTTTGCTTGCGGGCGATGCCTTCAATGAGCTTGTGTCATTCTCGGGCCGGGCATTCGACTTTGTTGCGGAAGTTCGGCGTGAGCTGGAGCCACTCGTTTCGAAGCCACGTGTCGTCAATGAGAGAGCTGTGGGAGATGCATTGCGAAGTGCCGAAGACCTGGAAGAACACGTGAGAGATTCACCGGAAGCGCTCGCGTTGATAAAAGGAATCGAGCAACTGCTCGTTGCGGTAAAGGATGAATACGATCTGATGTCGCTCTACCGAGATCGACTCACCGCGGGGAACCTAGTTCGGCTGATCATGCACGACGTGGGTGTTAGTCTCCAGAGTTCTTCTGACCTCATCGCCGAGTCGGCCCAGACACCGTGTAGTGAGGACCTCCACTCCCAGACATTACCGATTGTAGAGGATCTCGTGCCACGTTTGTTGGGCGCCTATTCACTGCTAAAGGGCTCCGGGCGCTCAGGTGCATATCGAAGATCGCGGGTGGATGTTGTGAGCCTAGCCCAGTCGATCAAGGAACGATTCGAAAGCACGTTGCGGATGAAGCTCCTGATGGCTATCGAAGGGGAGGATGTGACGGCAAACCTGCGCGAGGCGGACTTATGGGCCGTACTTGTCAACTTAGTCCACAATGCAGTTACCAGTGACGAATACGAACAGGCGGGCGAGAGACAATTCCCGCAGGAGCGACGAGTGATTCTATCTGTGCGGGGCGACCATGGTGACTTGGTCCTGGAATGTGAGGACAATGGACCTGGACTTCCGGACAAACCCAAGGGCTGGATTTGGCAGCCCTTCAACTCAACAAGAGAAGAGGGCGGTTCTGGTCTGGGGCTTTGGATTGTGGCCGATGTGGCAACGTGGTATGCGGGCTCCTATTCGGCCAGTGTATCAACTAGGTTCTCCCAGGGGTCAATGTTCTCGGTGGTGCTTCCGGGGGTGGTGCCCAGTGGATTACAATGATCTACTCAAATATAGGGTCCTGATCATCGACAATCAGATTGGACCCTCCTCGTTCGGGCAGATTACGAGGGTGAAGCTCGAGCGTCGAGAGTTTGCGGTGGATCACGTCACATCGTCCGATGAAGCCCGCAGATCCATGGAACAGCGGCACTACGACATTCTCATTGTCGACGTGACGATGCAGGCCACTCAAAACGGAGTAAGCCTGGTAAGGGAACTTCGGGCAGAAGGATGTGATCAGCCAATTGTCTTGGCGACTGGGAATGAGAACTACCTCGACCAAAAGGTCCGCTACTATGGTGACGTGTTTTCATTGGGCCTAACTACATTCTTCAACAAGAATGAACCCCTGCGAATTCAGGCAGTAATCGCTGAGATTGCGTCCCGTGTAGACCCCTTGAAGCGGGCTCTACGCCTGATGAGCGAGGCGGGATTGGGAGGTCGTAGCATCATAATGGACGACGGGGAAGTCCTAACCGTTGACCAGATACTCACATCCAAGGACAGTACGGACACACTAGCAAGGGGACTGAGGGATGGTCTAGGTGTTCTGCTTTTGGAACTGAAGGCGAGCCGAGGCCAGGGGGGTTAGAAGTCGCGGGTTGGCATCATTGACACGCTAGGGCTTGCCGAGTCGGCCAGGCAAGGCGCAATACGTGATTGGTTTAGAGAGAGGCGATTCGAGGCTCGGTTGATCATTGGACATGGGGACGAAGAGGGGTACGAGATTGGCGGGGCGACAGTTGATGATATGGGATCTGCCGATACTTGTTCCGTTGTTTGGCTGTATTCTTGTAATGGAGGGAAGAACTTAGCCAAGCTTGTCAGCTCTCGTGGCCCTCACTGCTTCGGCTTCATTTCTAACATCTGCTTGACAAAAGGAATGGTAGAAGTTGAGATATGCCGAGAAGTCCTTTCTCGGACGCCCACTCTCGGGGAACCGATCGATATTCTTCGGCAGGTAGGAGATGGTTTGCTGTCTGAAGCCATTCGCTTCCTCATGTCCGAGTATGATTTTCTCAGCGCGTCCGCAATCTCGCTGCAACGTCTAGCTCTTAGATTCGAGCGGGGCGGAAGTCCTCCGGCCTGATTGCTGGGGGAGCCGTGGGCCGTCCCGCAAACGGGAGGTAGCTTGTAAATTGGCGAGTACGAGCAGCGGGGGCCATCCGGATGTGGATCTGGGTGGAGGCGCGCCACGGGGCTCGGCTGTGGGGAGCCTGAACACCTGGCGGTAGGCATCCGCGCCCCGCGCGCGCCGGCGGGAGGGTGGGCGGTGTCGGAGGAGGGGTGGGGTGCCTCCACGCCTACACGCGCCCTGGACCCCCGATCGAGTACCGCCTCGGCGAAATTGGAGGACTACATTACCAACCCACTCTCCAAACCCTGGGACGAACGGCCTTTCGCCTGTGGTACTTGGCAAGGAGTTCTCTTTGGACGACGTTTGGGGGTTTTCTGAACTGGTCCGAGACGTGAATGATTCCCTTGCGAATACGAATGAACCTCTTGTCGAAGGCTCGGTGGTGGAGCGCACACAGGCACAGGCCGTTCCGAGGGTCAAGACGGCTTTTGGGAGCCTTGCTCCAGCTCTTGATATGCGCCGCATCAAGTAGTTCCCGAACATCAATGTGGCATATGCAGCACTTTTGACCAAAATTGCTGAGAACCGCAGCGCGCCACAAGGAACGTCCAATTCGAACGGTGCGCCGACCGAACTTGTCGGGGACGTCATATTTCTTCTTCTTGAATCTCCGGTCATACATCGCCCGAACGGCCTCATCATCCAGTTCCGATTCTTCATCACGCTGATCAATGTCCATCTGATACTCGGCCGCGTCTTCCTTCGCGCGTTGGCTATCGCTGAAGAAACCGTTTGTCGTTCGTCGGTCTACATCGAGGTATCCCCGCGCGGCGTGTTTCAGTATGACCTTCCGCAAGGTCTGCGAATCGCTTGTAAGCCAGCCAAGCACCATCCTATCGAAAGAGCCCATCTTGAGCTCCAATTTCCGCCAGAGCTTATCACGGACTGACCTAGTTCTGATTCCACGGCTCTTGGCGACGTATCTTATGGCGTCCAGACGCGCCATTCGCACCTTCTTCAGGGACGATGGCGCCTGGCGCTTGATTCGATCCAAAACCTCGAGAATCTGCCCGACCTGGGAGCTGGTGTCGTCGGTGTCTACCATGGGTCATCCATGGGACTTCTCCATATTACTTCGCGGCCGGTTGCTCACATCGCTCAGTCGCTTTCGCCTCTCGGGATCGTACCGCGCCTCGCGATTTCCCGCCCGATCCCCATCCCCCAGCCCCCCCACATTCGCCGACCCCCTCCCCCCACTCAAATACCATCCCCGCCACTCTCTCCCGGGTATCGAGAATGACACCGATCCGGACCCATGAAATCAACCACAAGCGCAACTTCGACGACTACCTCCAAATCGCCCTCCTCC
>CBEUCC010000128.1:0-6359 GCA_965541515.1 uncultured Thermoplasmata archaeon | reverse complement strand
CGCGCGGACCGTCACGGCACCGAGCTTGAAATGCTCGCCGGGCCCAACGGCAAACGCCTGCTCGGGCCGCGACCGGTGGAACCGTGAAAGGACCCCGTCGTGCGTCTCGGTCCCGTCCAGCGCGCTCACCGAGCCCACGAAAATGCCCCGCCGGGTCGTGCCCCCCCGGGTCATCGCCTCGATTGCAACCTCTGCATCCGTGTAGTGGTCGGGGTGTGCGTGGCTCACGAGGACCGCCCGCGTCCGGGTCGGGTCAAGGCCCTCCTGCCGCGACCGCAGGAGCGCGCCGGGCCCGGGGTCGATGTGGACGCGCGTCCCGGTGTCCAGGATGCATCCACCCGTTGAGCGCGTTTGGTACATCGATACGAACCGGCCGCCGCCTGTGCCGAGGAACTTGAGTGAGACGGGCGCCATCGGCCGCCGGAACGGGCGCCCGCCGGATAACGCTTCTTCCCCTCACGTGCCTGCCGCGCGCACACGCGCCGCGCTGGCGACCTCGTCGAGCAGCACGCACGCTTGGCAGACGCCGGACGCGGACGGCTCGCCGCAACGGGGGCACAGCGTCGGCGACCGGGAAGAGCCCAGCCCCTCCCGTAGCAGCGGCTGGAGGCGCTCGTGGGCGCGCACGATCGTATGGCGCGTGCCGGGGTTGGCCTCCTCGAGCGCCAGGAGCATCTCCTTGATGGGGCCGCGCGCCGCCCGGCCCATGTGGGGGCACTGCTCGTCGCCGACCGGCAGCCCCTTGAGCATGGCGTAGAGCATGACCTCCTTCTCGGGGACGGTGCGCAGCGGCAGGATCCGCGGGACGAGCCCTTCGAAGCTGGTGTCGTGGGGCGCCATGCGCGCGAGTTTGCCCAGGTCGCCGCGCACGAACGAGAGGAGGATCGACTGCGCCACATCGTCGAGGTTGTGGCCGGTGGCAAGCCAATTCGCGCCCCACCGGCGCGCCTCGGCGTTCGCGAGCCGTCGGCGCAGGACACCGCAGTAGGAACAGGGGGCCATCCGGGGCTCGAGCGCCGCGATCTGGTCAACCGTGACGAGTGCCGTCTTGGCAAGCGACACGATGCGGTGCTCGACTCCAAGCTCGTCGCACACGCGGGCCGCCGCGCCCAGGGAGGGGGCGCGGTACCCCTCGATCCCCTCGTCGACGGTGATCGCGAGAACGTCGACGCCCCGCCTGCGCCGCGCGATGCCGGCAAGCAACGTCAGCGTCACGAGCGAGTCCTTGCCGCCCGAGACGGCCACCGCGACCTTTGTGCCCGGCGCCAGGTTGGCCTGGTGCCGTACCTCCGCGCGCGCGCGCTCCTCCACGTACTCCACGAGGCACGGCCCGCAGCGGTGCGCCCCACTGTAGCGCAGGAAAGTGACCGCCGGCCGGTTGCACGGGCAACGGCTCGGCCCGCTGTCCGCGGGGGCGGTGGGCGCCTTTGCCACTGAACTCACCCGTTGGCCAGCGACAGCGCGTAGGAGGCGAACACTTGGCCCGTGTAAGCCATGCCCTCCGGTGTAATACGGTCGATGTCGTCGAGGTACGTGTGGTACTCCCAGGACCCGCAGCCAAAGGCGAACATCGCGGTCTTGCCAACCTGCGCGAACGGGGCCATGTCGGAGCCCATCCTCGATGTGTCGGCCCAAGCCACCGTGGGCTCGAAGAGGGTCCGGTACGACGGGTTCTCCTCGACAATCCGGTCGTGCGACCTGCGAAGGCCCGCCAGGGTGTCGTTGTTGTTCGTGTAGAACTGGACGTTGTTGCAGCGCTCGAGGTCGACGTGGTTCATGTCGAACTGGAGCATGGCGATCATGCTGTTGTTCACCTCTTCGAGGTGCGCATCGCGCCAGTCCCGCGAGCCGAGCAGCCCCTGCTCCTCGCCACCGAAGGTTGCCAGCCGGATGGTGTACTTCGGGGAGGTCCGCCCAAGTTGGTGGGCAAGTTCGATGACCGTTGCCGTCCCCGTGGCGTCGTCGACCGCCCCGCGGTTCACATAGGCGTTGTCGTGGTGGGCACCCACCATCACGAAGCGCGACGGGTCCTGCGTCCCCTTGACATCGCCCGTGACCACGTGGATGATGCGCGATTCGATGGTCACGTCGAAGTTGATCCGGAGTTTCCAGCCGCTGTGCTGGCGGATCGATTCGCCCATGGCCTTCGACATTGCGGCGAAGGGGATGTCCGGGTACGTGGCGTTGGGCCAGCTGTCTGGGATGGCCGCGCCCTTCGAGATCGGGATGTAGTTGAGGTTCTCCGCGTGGTAGAGGTTGTGCGCTAGGATGGCGGCGCACCCGGCCGCGTCGGCGCTGGTGAAGATCGCCGTGTTGCTGGCGATCGACGCCTCCTTCCACTCGACGATGCACACGCGGCCCGCGCCGCCGCTGAAGTGTGACTGGTTCGAGCCGTCCCCGGTCGCCCAGAACGGCAGTAGGTCCCACCGGAAGTTGGGCGAACTGAGCGACCCCGAGTAACCCTGGACAACGAAGTCCACCCTGTGCTCGAAGGAGATCGAATTCTCGCGGACGGATGGCGCGAAGCCCAGCGGGTTGTAGGGGACGAGAGCGATCGAAGCGCTGTTTGGTTCCCAAAGGACGTGCGAGAAGTCCTCGATCTTCACGTCCTGGAGCCCTGCCTGCCGGAACTGCTCCGCCACGTACTCGGCGGCCTGGGCCTCGTTGGCGGTGCCCGACCACCGGGGCCCCATGTTCACGAGATCCCGCTCGAACCCCATGAGGCGGTCCTCGTCGAACCCGACGACGTACACCCCGCCGCCGCCACCAAGCGCGACCACCGTGATGCCCGTGAGGACGGCCGCGAGCACGACGATGCCCACGACGAACACGGCAAGGGCCTTGCGGGACGCGGTCGCAGCGCGGCGGACGTCCACGATGAACTGGGTCGCCTCATTGCGCAAGCGGACTACGACCGACATCGTTCTGGCTCCGCCGGTCTTCATCGGGGGCGGCCCTAGATAAAGCGTTGGGGGAAGCGTCGCATCTTGGCGGGAGTCGGCACTGCTGCGGGGCACCCCGAACCTTTATGAAACGCCCACGCCTGCCAGCGGCCGGAGCGACGACGACCCGCCATGCGCGCCCTGTTCATCCACGCCGACAAGTTGGCTTACAAGGCCATCCAGAAGACGCCCGTGGCAGAGGACGCCAGCCAGGACGAACGTAGCGGCGATGCGGTGGAGACCCTCGTTTGTTTCGTGACCATCGAGGAGGAGGACGAGGCCAGCCACCAGGGTTCGGTGGATGCGCTCGCGGCCGAGGCGGCCTCGATCGCGCGTCAGGTGAAGGCGGAACACGTCACGCTCTACCCATACGCGCACCTATCGGATTCGCACGCCGACCCGAATTTTGCCAAGGGCGTGCTGGCGGGAACGGAGGAGGCGCTGCGCGACGCCGGGCTCCAGGTACTTCGCGCCCCGTTTGGCTGGTACAAGGCGTTCGAGCTTGTCTGCAAGGGCCACCCGCTCTCCGAGCTCTCGCGTACCATCTACGCAGACGCAAGCGCTGCGCCGGGCAAGCCGCGCAAGCCGCGCAAGGGGCCGCGCGAGCACCTGTCCAAGTCGCTCGCGGCGGAGGAGGCCACAGCGTCGCGCTTCATGGTACTCGACCCGGCCGGCGAGCTCCACTCTGTCGCGGATTTCGATTTTGAGGGCCACGGCGACCTCAAGGCCTTTGCCGACTACGAGATGCGCAAGGACCGGACGGCGCAGGAGCCCCCGGCCCATGTCGCGCTCATGCAGAAACACGAACTCGTGGACTACGAGGAGGGCTCCGACGCCGGGAACCTGAAGTACTACCCACGCGGCCGTGTCATGAAGAAGGTGCTCGAGCGGTACATCTCGCAACTGTGCGCCAGTGCGGGGGCGATGGAGGTCGAGACGCCGGTGATGTACGACTTCGAGCACCCGGCACTCAAGGCCTACCTCGAGAACTTCCCCGCCCGCCAATACACGGTCCAGTCGGACGAGAAGCAGTTCTTCCTGCGGTTTGCCGCGTGCTTCGGCCAGTTCCTCATCGCGTCGAAGGCGAACCTCTCCTACCGCCACCTGCCGCTGCGGCTCTACGAGCTCACCCACTACTCGTTCCGGCGCGAGCAGTCGGGCGAGGTCGCGGGGCTCCGGCGCCTGCGCGCATTCACCATGCCGGACATGCACACGCTCGTCGCCGACATTCGGATGGCCAAGGAGGAGTTCCACAGGCAGTTCCAGCTCTGCGTCGAGTGCGTGAACACCTTCGCGGTGCCCTTCGAGATGGCCTTCCGCGCGGAGGAGGCGTTCTTCAAGGAGCACCGGAACTTCTTCCAGAAGATCGCGGCGGAGTTCGGCCGGCCGATCCTTGTAGAACTCTTCGACAAGCGTTACGCGTACTGGGTCACGAAATTCGAGTTCAACTATGTGGACGGCCAGCGCAAAGCCGGGGCGCTCTCCACCGTCCAGATCGATGTGGGCAACGCCGACACATACGACATCAAGTATGTGGGCGCCGACGGCAAGCCCCACCGACCACTCATCCTTCACGCCTCGGTCTCGGGCGCGGTCGAGCGGGTGCTCTACGCTATCCTCGAGGAGCAGGCCAAGAGGGCCCGACGCGGCGAGAAGCCCGTGTACCCCTTCTTCCTGGCGCCCGTGCACGTGCGGGTGATCCCCGTTTCCTCCGAATTCGTGGGTGCGGCCGAGGAGCTCTCGCGGCGGCTGCCGGCCCGCGTGGAGGTGGACGACCGGGACGAGAAGGTCGGGCGTAAGATCCGTGACGCCGAGAAGGCGTGGGTTCCGCTCGTCCTTGTCGTGGGCGAGCGCGAGGTGCAATCGGGGCAGTACCCCGTCCGGTCGCGCGACGGGCCCGAGCGGACTCTCACCGTCGACGAGATCGCGCACGAACTCGAGGACCGCTTGCGCGGGTACCCGTACGAGCCGAGGAACGGCCCCGAGCGCCTCTCGCTGCACCCGCCCTTCCGGTAGCGCGCTTCTTCTCCCCTTCTCCCTTCCCCTTGCGGGCCGGCGCCGCGCGCCGTGCGGGGCTCCCCTCCTGGTCGATCTCCCCGCCCACGATGCGCGTCGATGAGATCACGCGGCCGTCGTGGGCCCGGATGAGGGGGACGACGACGATCTTGAGCAGGCGCGAGCCCTTGGCCCTGCGCTTGGCGTTGATGACCTCAGCGATCGGGAGCGTGTCGGGTGAGACCACGATCGCATCGAACTCCGCGAACCGAACAGGCGCCATTGCGTCGGATAGCGGGACCACCCGCGCTCGGCCGGGGGCCGCCTTTGCAAGGAACTGGCGAACCCCGCGTGCCCGGTCACGGTACGGCCGCACCGCGGCGCTCCGGCGCGCGCCGCGGACGCGCCGGACGAACGCGTCCGTGGTCACCCCGACCCGCAAGATGTCGCCCACATCGGCGGCCGCGTGCAGAAGCGCGTGGTGGCCGGCGTGCAGCCGGTTGAAGGTGCCCCCGACGCAGACGACGCTCTTGCCGCCAATCACTAACGCGCCCCCTAGCGCGGCCCGTAGAAGAGCACCAGCATCAGGATCACCCCAGTGGCCAAGAACCACAGCATCCAGAAGCGCTTGCGCGTCCGCCCGATCTTTTCATGACGCTCCTGACACTCGCCGCCACACGTCGTTTGGCTCGGGAGGATCGCCTTGCCGCAAGAGGGGCAGTGCTTGTGCTGTATGAGCGTGGCCGCGCTGATCCCCGGGCGCGAACGCCGCGGGTCGGATAAGTAGGCTGCGACGCGCTGCGGCTTGCCCTACGCGTCCGCGCTGACCGGACTCGTGGTGTCGGCGATGATCGGTGAAGGCTTCTCGACCCTCTGCATCATCGACTCGGCGCTCTCCTCGATCGTGATCGTCTGGCGCCACGCGAGCTGGAGCTGCATCTTGAGGTGCCCGTTCTCAAACGCGATCTTCACGGACCCGACCTGCGACTGGTACTTGGAGAACCGTTTCCCCTCGCGGGTCAGTTCGCGCGACACGGCCTTGATGAGGCCTTGCTGCTCAAGTTCCTTGATCTTGCGGTAGCACGAGGCAAGGGGGATGGCGAAGATGTACGAGAGCTCGCGCGCGGAGCGCGGCTTGAAGGTCGTGGCAGACAGGATCTTCAGGTTGGTCTCATCCATCAAAATCTTGGGAAGTTCTAGGTTCTCCATGGTTGATTCCCCCGAACCGGGTACCCCTAGTTGGGGGGGATCGGGTATATCAATCTCAAACAGAGATTTTCACAGGCGAGAATCACAGAAACGCCCACCCAGGGGGATTCCGGCCCCCGATAATATTTATGGCCCTGCTGCCCCGGCCCCGCCCCGTGGGTCGTTCTTCGGGCCCTGTTGCGACCAGCTGATCTCGAAGTGCTGTGTCTTCTT
>CBEUCC010000127.1:0-6414 GCA_965541515.1 uncultured Thermoplasmata archaeon | reverse complement strand
CTTGGTCTTGGTTGTTCTCCTCCTCCCCTGGGCTTCGGTGGCTAGCTCCGCGGTCGTGCTGGCGGGCCGAGACGACGGTCCGCTCGGTGCGAATCCGACGGCGCACCCCCTCCTGTGGATGAAGGCCGCTACCTTCGACCCGGCAGCTGGCGTGCCCGCCCTGCCCGCGGGTCTCCTCACGCCCTCATCCGTCGCGGCGGCCGCGAATGCAGATACGGCGGGCCGCGTCCACTTCATCCTGCAGTTCGAGTCGGGCGTCACACCCGCGCTCGTCCGATCTCTCGCGCAGGGAGGTATCACGTATGAGCGCTACCTCCCCGACGCCGGCATGATCGCGTCCGCGCCGATCGCACGAGCGCCACGCGCGGCCGGCGATGTCGGCGCGCGCGCACTGCTGGCGCTCACCCCCGCGTTCAAGCTAGACCCCTCGCTCTGGGGACCCGCGGTTGCTCCCACCGGCGGAGTGCTCCGGCTCTCGGTGCTCCTCTTCGACGCCCCCCATTCGTTGGGGTCGCTCGCGATCCACTCGCAGGTCCTCGCGTTTGACGGCCGCATGGCGATTGTCGAGGCAGCCGCCGAGCGGGTCCTTTCGATCGCGCGGCTGGGGGATGTCGAGTGGGTCGAGCCGTGGTGGGAACCCGAACTTGCGATGGACCGATCCTCCCGGATTCTCGGCGCGCGCCAAGGAGAGGACGGCCAACTCGCGGGCGACGGGGAGTCGGTCTGGTCCTACGACGCCGAGAACGACACCTTCGAGGGCCTCACCGGCAAGGGGGTCATCGTCAACATCGCGGACACGGGGATCGACGAGACACACCCGGCGTTCGAGGGCCGGATTGTCTTCAAGTCCGAGCCCCCCGGCTTCAACGCGACGAACGACACAGCGGGCCACGGGACGCACGTGGCCGGCATCGTCGCCGGGAACGGGTCGTGGCGCGACCAGGACACCAACCGGACGGACGGCCAGTACGCCGGGGTGGCCCCGGGGGCCGGGCTCGTGGCGCAACTCGTCTTCACCGCGTTCAAGACCACCACACAACTCTCGCAGGACGCCGTGGCAGGGGGCGCGTTTGTCAACTCGAACAGTTGGGGCGCGGCCGTCGGCGGCTCGTACACATCGACCGCGCAGGCGTACGACGAACTCGTGCTCGACGCCAACGGCCGCGACCCCGGCTCGCCGCAGATGGCCTACGTGTTCGCGTCGGGCAACGCCGGGCCGGGGCGTCAAACGGTCGACTCGCCGGGCTCGGCCAAGAATGTCATCACCGTGGGCTCCGTCGGTGGCACCAACATTTCGTCCAACACGGTGTCCGGGTTCTCGTCGCGGGGGCCCGCGGCCGACGGCCGCCTCAAACCCGACGTCGTGGCGCCGGGGGCCGGGATCACCTCCGCCCGGACGTTCAACAGCGGGTGCTCCGGGGGGTACCTCGGCTGCTCGTATATTTCGCTCGGCGGCACCTCCATGTCCACGCCCGCCGTGGCCGGGACAGCCGCCCTTTTCGCCGAGTGGTACGAGGCCGGGCACGGGCGGCTCCCATCAGCGGCCATGGTCAAGGCGTCGTTGATCGCCGGCGCCACCCCCCTGCCGGGGTACGCGTGGCCCGACTACGCGCAGGGGTGGGGGCGGGTCAACATCAGCCGCACCGTCAACGAGGGGGCGGCCTTCCGACACCTGGACTGGGACGAGGACACCGCGCTCAGCCTCTCCGGCCGGACGAACATCACGTACCGCGTGTTTGCTGGCAGCGACGAGGAATTGCGGATCGTCCTTGTCTGGTCCGACGTGGCGGGCACGACTTCCTCCTCCAAGGCGCTCATCAACGACCTCGACCTGGAGGTCCGTGCGCCCGACGGCACCGTCCTTCCGGGCAACCTCTTCCAGGGCGGCTATTCCGTGCCGGGGACGACCCGTGACGCCGGCAACAACACGGAGGTCGTGCGCGTCCGCGCGCCCCAGCGCGGCATCTGGGAAATCACCGTCAGCGCGGCGACCCTCCCCTCCGGCGACCAGCGGTTTGCGCTCGTCGCCCAGGGGACTGTGACCGACGATTGGATCAGCGTCGAGCCTGGGCCGGCCGAGTTCTTCCCGGCCTCGCCCCGCGAGGACGACCCACTCACCGTCGTGGTCCCGGTCGTGAACACGGGCACGCGCTACACGGGGCCCATGGACGTTGAGGCGACCCTGAGCGGCCCCGCCGGGAACGTGTCGCAGACCATCCACCTCCTTGGCATCGTGCGGGGCGACGACCTGCCGGCGGTGTTCCACTTCGCGCCGCGGCGGGGCACCCATACGCTCGAGGTCACGGTCGACCCCGGAGGGACAAGCGGTGACCTGCTGCCCGCCGACAACACCCGGCAGGACACCGTGTTCGTCCGCGGGTACCAGGTCGAGATCGACGTCCTAAGCGCGCCGTCGGACGTGGGACCCCTGGAGTCGACGCCCTTCGTGATGCGGGTCGTGAACCAAGGGAACGTCGTCGACCAGGTGGGAGTGGCGGCCAACGGCCCGCCAGGGTGGACGATCGCCATGAACTACTCCACCTCGTTCCTCGACCCGGGGGACGCGGCCCTCGTCTCCGGCGCAATCACCGCCCCCGAGCGCGTGCTCGCCGGAGACAGCGTGCGTTTCAACTTCACCGCGAGTTCCGTCGGGAACACCTCCCGCGCGATATCCGTGGAACTCGAGGTCGAGGTCGAACCGTTCGTCGCGCTGCGCTTGACAGCGGACGCGTTTTCTGCATGGGTGGAGCCGGGCGGGGTGACGACGTTCACGTTCCTTGCCGAGAATGCGGGGAACGTCGAGGTCTCCCTCGGCCTTGTCGCGTCGCTCGACGCTGGGGCCGGCGAGGGGTGGGGCCTCGTACCGCTCCCCGATTCGCTCACCATTGCGCCTTACTCCAACACCACGGGCCGGGTCGAAGTGATCGCTCCGGCAGGCGCCGCGGCCGCCGAGGTGCGCACGATCACGGTGCAGCCCGTGTCGCCGCAGGTCACGGCGATCTCGCCTTTGGCCTTCCAGGTCTTTGTCGCCCGGACCCGCGGCTTCGACGCGCACGTCGACCCATGGCAGGCGGCGGTTCCCCCGGGCGGCGAAGCGACGTTTGCCGGCACCATCCAAAACCGCGGGAACGCCCGGGAGTACTTCACCGTCGTCCTGACGTCGGCAGGGGGCGGCGTCGACGGCGTCTTCTGGTCCGCCTCGCCCGGGGGAATCACGATTGGCCCGGGGGAAACTGCTCCGTTTGTAGTGACCGCTCGCGTACTAGCCCGGAGCCTGGCCGGTGACGACTCGGCCCGGGTGCAGGTCCTGACAGACAGCTCGCAGACCGAAGAGATCGACCTTGCCCTCACCGTCTTGGCGCGCCGCTCGCTCAGCGTCACGGCGCCGCCGCGGGTCGTGATGCCCCAAGGCAGTGCCTACTCTGCAGGCGTGAGCGTGACCAACGACGGGAACATTGCAGAAGTCGTCTCGATGGAATCGTCGGGGGGGGAGGGGGCAGGCGTGCGGCTGGAGGGGTTCGGCGGGACGGTTACCCTCGCGCCGGGCGAAACCCACCGGATCAAGGCGCGGCTGGTCGCCGACGCGGCGTCACCCCCAGGGACGACGGAGTTCCTTCTCGTGGTCCGGGGCCCCGGCACCAATGTGTCGGGCGAAGTCGTGATCGGCGTCGAAGTCCGGCCCGCGGGTGTAACTACCGAGGGTTTCTTGCCCGGAACCGGCGTACTGGCTGCCGTGGGCGCCGCGGCCGCCGTGGCAGTTCTCGGGCGGCGGGCGCCCCTGCGGCGGGCGCCCCGGCGGTGACGCGCGCGGTGACGGAATACACCTGCCCCATGGACCCCGAGGTCCGACAGGAAGGCCCGGGCGACTGCCCCAAGTGCGGGATGCCACTCGAGCCCTCTGTGCCGGTGGCGGGGGGCGACCAACCGGAACTGCGTTCGATGTTCCGGCGGCTCGCCCTGAGCGCCGCGCTCACCACCCCGCTGCTCTTTTTGGCGATGTCCGAGATGGTCGGCCTCGACGCCGATGCGCTCCTTGGTGCCGGCAACGTGCTACCGTTCCAGCTCGTCCTGGCGTCGCCCGTCGTCCTTTGGGGGGGGTTGCCGTTCTTCGTCCGCTGCGCGCGGTCGATCATGACGCGCGCCCTCAACATGTGGACGCTCATCGGAATCGGGGTGGGGGTTGCCTATGTGTACAGCCTGGTAGCCACACTAGCGCCGGCCGCGTTCCCGGACTCATTCCGCGCGGCCGATGGATCGGTCGCCGTCTACTTTGAGTCCGCCGCCGCGATCATCACGCTCGTCCTGGTCGGGCAGGTCCTGGAGTTGCGCGCGCGCGCAGGCACGTCCCGCGCACTGGCGGCCCTGCTCGAGCTCGCCCCGCGGACCGCGCGCCGGATCAGCGCGAGTGGGGAAGAGGAGGACGTCCCCCTCGCGGACGTCCGTGTGGGCGACCATCTCCGCGTACGCCCGGGCGAGAAGGTCCCGGTCGACGGGATGGTGCTGGAAGGGCAAACGAGCGTCGACGAGTCGATGCTCACGGGCGAGTCCATGCCGGTCGAGAAGGGCGCGGGCGACCCGGTGATCGGGGCCACGGTGAACGGCACCGGCACCGTCGTCGTGCAGGCCGAGCGCGTCGGGGCCGAGTC
This sequence comes from uncultured Thermoplasmata archaeon, assembly GCA_965541515.1. Classification (GTDB taxonomy): domain Archaea; phylum Thermoplasmatota; class DTKX01; order DTKX01; family DATEUP01; genus DATEUP01. The sequence goes on along the minus strand of CBEUCC010000127.1, from coordinate 1,768 downwards.
CATGCTCCAGCAGATTGTCCAGCTCGTTGCGGAGGCGCAAAGGTCGAAGGCCCCCGTGCAGCGCCTCGCCGACCGCGTCGCGGGCGTGTTTGTCCTGGCGGTGCTGGGGGTGGCCGGCGTGACGTTCGTTGCGTGGGCCCTCTTCGGGCCCGAGCCGCGCCTCGCGTTTGCCCTGATCAGCGCCGTTGCGGTGCTCATCATCGCGTGCCCGTGCGCCCTCGGCCTGGCCACGCCCATGAGCATCGTCGTGGCCACCGGGAAGGGCGCGGGGGCCGGCATCCTCTTCCGCAACGCCGAGGCCATCGAGCTCCTCCTGCGCGTAGACACCCTCGTTGTCGACAAGACCGGGACCCTCACCGAGGGCAAGCCCGCGGTCAACTCCGTCGTGTGCCTGGAGGGGGTTCGGGAGGCGGATCTGGTCACGTTGGCGGCCGCGGCCGAGACCGGCAGCGAACACCCGCTTGCCGGCGCGGTCCTGGACGCCGCCAAGGCGCGCGGAATCACCCCTCCCCCGGCGCGCGAATTCGAGTACACGCCAGGCCAAGGCGTGCGGGCCCGCGTCGGTGAGCGCACGGTTCTCGTCGGGACGGAGCGACTCATGGAGGCGAGTGGCGTCGCGATGGAGGCCTTGGCCGAGCAGGCAGGGGCCTTGCGCAATGAAGGGAACACCGTGATGCACGTCGCCGTGGACGGTGCGCTTGCCGGGATCATCGCCGCCAGCGACCCGCTCCGGCCCACCACACCCGAGGCCATCCGTGACCTCCGGGAAGAGGGCGTTGTGGTGGTGATGCTCACGGGCGACGCCCGCGCCGTGGCCGAGCGCGTGGCCGCGTCGCTCGGGATCGAGCGCTTCGAGGCGGAGCTGCTGCCCGGCCAGAAGGTCGACTACGTGAAACAGCTCCAGAAGGAGCAACACATCGTCGCGATGGCGGGCGACGGGGTCAACGATGCGCCTGCGCTTGCCGCTGCCCACGTCGGCATCGCCATGGGCTCGGGCTCGGACATCGCCAAGGAGAGTTCCGACGTGACGCTGGTCCGGGGGGACCTACGCGCCATCGCCCGGGCCCGGCACCTCAGCCGGGCCACCATGCGCAACATCCGCCAGAACCTCTTCTTCGCGTTCGTGTACAACGGTGTCGGGCTTCCCATCGCAGGGGGCGTCCTCTACCCCTTCATCGGCCTGCTGCTCTCGCCTGTGATCGCCGCCGCGGCCATGAGTTTCAGCAGCGTCAGCGTGATCACCAACGCCCTGCGCCTCCGGCGCCTCCAGCTCTAGGGCGAGCGGACCCCGCCTGCCTCCGCCCAAGACATTACTACGGCTCCATGCTCCTTTTGAAGGCGGTCGCCCCTCCCGTCTTGAGCGTGTACCCATGGGACTGCTATCCAAGAAAGAAACCGACCCCGTTTGCGGCATGAAGGTGGATCCGCAGACCGCCACATCGAAGAGCGAGCATGAAGGCAAGACCTACCACTTCTGCAGCCAGGGCTGCAAGTCGCGCTTCGACGAGAACCCCTCGAAATTCCTGGCGAGCGGTCCCACGGGCATGTAACACGTGCGGAGGATTCCGGGCGTCCAGGGGCCGATCCGCGCCCCATTCGTCAATGTTCCAAAGGCCTGCACCGTAATTCTTTTATAGGGCTCACGCAAGCGCCCCACCTAGCCAGAGGTGTCTAACATGCGCCCTTTCCATAGAAGCCCAAGTGCAATGACCCTGTTTGCGGTCGCGATCTCTATCCTGATGGTGGCCAGCACCGTCCCGCTCGGCAC